>NZ_JAMYTH010000010.1:0-184697 GCF_040322415.1 Mesorhizobium sp. M0152 | reverse complement strand
CTGGTTGATGTTTATAAGAGACCGCCCCCCCGTCGATGGGGGTTGTGGTGTCGAGCGACGCTGGACGGAGTGGGGGTCGACCCTTGGCGCAAGGCGAGGCGATCCTTGCGCCTGGTGCCCTTCCTACGTCCGTTCGCGGCGGTTGCCAGGTGGTTCCCCCACTCCGTCTCGGCTTCGCCGAGCCACCTCTCCCCCCTCCGGAGGGAGAGGAAAGGAGCCTGGCTGGGGCGCGCCACCGGCGCAGGGAGATACGCCTTATTTCTTGAGCACGGCGTTTGCCTTGGCGGCTGCCTCCTTCAAGCCTGTCTCGGGGTCCACGCTGCCTAGATAAATCTTCTGCATGGCGTCGGACGTGATCTGGGCGATTTCTTCCCAGCCCGGAATGACCGGCGCGAAGCGGGCGTCGGGCAAGAGCGCGGTGAAGGCGGCCAGATCGGCATTGTTGACGTAGTAGTCCATCTTGGCCTCCTCCTTGTTTACCGGCAGGAAGCCTTCGCCTTGCGTGAACTTGGCACGCTGTTCGGTGGTGAACAGGAAGTCGAGCAGCTTCCAGGCTTCGTCCTTGTTCTTGGAGTTCTTGAACATGATGATGGAATCGGTGACGCCATAGGTGCCGCGCGCGCCGGTCGGTCCGGCCGGAATGGCCGCGACGCCATATTTGAGGTTCGGTGCCTCGTCCTTGATCTGGTTGGACAGGAAGGGTGCCGTGATCATCATGCCGACCTTGCCCTGCTTGAACAGGTTCTGCACGTCCTCGCGGTTGTTGGACGTGACGCCAGGCTCGGTCAGCCCCTCGTCGATCATCGACTTGTAGAGCTTGGCGGCCTCGAGCGCGCCTGGGGTGCCCAGACCCGAAGTGCCGTCCTTGTTGAGGATCTCGGTGCCCTGGGACCACATGGCGTAATAATAATAGACGTCGGTCTCGATTTCCTTGCCTTGGAGGCCGAAACCAAACGAGCCGGACCCCAGCGCCTTGATCTTGCGGGCATCTTCCTGCAGCTCGGTCCAGCTTGCCGGCGGCTTGGCGATGCCGGCCTTCTCGAACAGCTCCTTGTTGTAATACAAGGCGCGCGCCGAGGCAGCGATCGGCAGGCCGTAGGTCTTGCCGTCCATGATCGAGGGCGACAGGAACGTGTCGATGAAGCGGTCCTTGAAATCGGGCGTGATGTGGCTGTCGAGCGGCTCGGCGACGTCCTGCTGGACGAAGTCGATCAGCCAGCGCGTGCCGATGATCGACAGGTCGGCATTGGTGCCGGCGGTGATATCGGTGGTCAGCTTCTGCAAGAGCACATCCCACGGCACCACTTCGAACTTGACTGTGATGCCGGGGTTCTTCGCCTCGAACTCCTTCTTGACCTCTTCGAAATACGGACCGGTCTTGGCGCTGTATTCTGCGACGGTGACGCGTACCTCACCGGCCTGCGCCTGTGCCGCCAAGGCCAGCATGCTCATTCCGGCCATCAGGCCGGCAGTCCATTTCGCAAGGCTCATCTGATCTCTCCCATTGGTCCGCGCTTGTGCCGATCGCTGACACAAGGTTATGTGACTTTCCTACATTATCTCGGAATATCCGGCATGCAAGCGGATTATTATGTTGCTAAATTACATCCATTTGATAGCCTGCCGGTGTCTGCCTGACATGCCGGAGGAGCACGGAGCGTGGTTTCGAGAGCCGAATTCGAAGGCCGGACCGTTCTTGTAACGGGTGCCGGCGGCGGCCTTGGTTCGGCGATCGTCACACTGCTGGGGGAAAGGGGCGCACGAGTTGTCGGCTGCGACCAGACGGGCGAGGCGCTGGCAAGCCCGCACCTTGCCTCGCGCCATGTCTTCGACCTTCTCGACCGGGCTTCGATCGAGGCAGCGATCGCCGCCGTGCTCGACAGGGATGGGGTGCCCGATATCCTGATCAACAATGCCGGCTGGACGCGCGCCGAAACGCTTGCGGCGCTGACGGCGGACAAGATAGAGCACGAACTCGACCTCAATTTGACCGGGGTGATGACTTTCGCCGACCCTATTGCCAAGGCAATGGCCGCGCGCGGTTCGGGAAGCGTCGTCTTCATTTCTTCCGTCAATGCCATCGCGCATTTCGGCAATCCCGCCTATGCCGCCGCCAAGGCCGGCATCAATGCCTATGCGAAATCGATTGCCGTCGAACTTGGCCGCAGCGGCGTGCGCGCCAATGTCGTCTGTCCGGGATCGATCCGCACCGCCGCCTGGGACCATCGCCTTGCCAAGGATCCCGAGATCCTCGGCAAGTTGAAGCGGCTCTATCCGCTCGGCCGCATCGTCGACGCCGGCGAAGTGGCCGAGGCGGTGGCTTTCCTTGCATCCGAGCGCGCATCGGGCATAACAGGCGTGGTGATGCCTGTTGATGCTGGACTGACCGCCGGCTGTCTGCCGTTCATCGACGACATATTGGGAGCGTAACCATGACCGACGTGGAGTTCCGCGACCTGTCGAAATCGTTCGGGCAGCACAAGATCCTCGAGAACATCAGCCTCGATATCAAGAGCGGCGAGTTCGTCGTGCTGGTCGGCCCGTCCGGCTGCGGCAAGTCGACCTTGCTGCGCATGCTTGCCGGCCTTGAGACGATCACATCAGGCGATCTCCTGATAGGCGGCGTGCGTGCCAACGACCTGCCGCCGCAGGCCCGCAACATCGCCATGGTGTTCCAGTCCTATGCGCTGTTCCCGCATCTGAAGGCTTCGGAGAATATCGGCTTCGGCCCCAAGATCCGCGGCGAAGCGCGCGTGGCGGTAGAGGCAAAAGTCAAGAAGGCGTCCGGCGTCCTCAACCTGTTCTCTTATCTCGACCGCTATCCCCGGCAATTGTCGGGCGGCCAGCGCCAGCGCGTCGCCATGGGCCGCGCCATCGTGCGCGAACCGTCGGTCTTCCTGTTCGACGAGCCATTGTCCAATCTCGACGCGCAGTTGCGCGTGCAGATGCGTACCGAGATCAAGGCGCTGCACCAACGGCTGAAATCGACCATCGTCTATGTCACCCACGACCAGATCGAAGCCATGACCATGGCCGACCGCATCGTCGTGATGGACCGAGGCAGGATTCAGCAGGTCGGGCCGCCGCTGGAGCTCTACGACAGGCCGGCCAACAAGTTCGTCGCCGGCTTCCTCGGCTCGCCGTCGATGAGCTTTGTTTCCGGGGCGCTCAGGACGACGCCCGAGAAAACCTGGTTCGAATCGACCGGCGGTGGGCGGCTTGCGCTTGCCGGCAAGGCGGTGCCGGCAGGCAGCCCCGTGGAGGCCGGGATCCGGCCCGAGCATTTCGTCATCGGCGAAGCCGCCGACGCGATGGCGATCAAGGTGGACGTCGTCGAGCCGACCGGCTCCGAAACCCATGTCTACGGGGTCATCGGCGCCGATGCGGTGCGGGCGGTCTTCCGCGACAGGGTGCCGGTCAGGCCGGGCGACCTGCTGCCGGTCTCGGTCGCTCCCGGCAATATCCATCTGTTCGACACGGCGACGGGCCTGCCTATGCAGACGCACACGTGAGGACGCCGGCCGACATCATCACGCGGCTGCAACTAATGTCGCAGGACGGCACCAAGTCGGACCGCCGGCTGGCCGGCCTCGTGCTCAGCGACCTCGACTTCGCCTCCAAGGCAGCGATCTCCGAGATTGCCGCGCGCGTCGGCGTCAGCGAGCCGACGGTGACCCGCTTCTGCCGCAATCTCGGCTGCGAGGGCCTGCGAGACTTCAAGTTCTACCTGGCGCAGGCCATCGCCATTGGCGGCCAGTATCTGTCGCCCGAGCCGCTGAGCCGCGACGCCCGCGAGCAGCGCATCGCATCCGTCATTACCGAAGCGGCGATATCGGCAATCCAGCGCGCCAGCGAAAACCTCGACATGAAGACGCTGGTCGATGTCGGCGCGCGCATCGCGGCCTCGGGCAACGTGCTGTGCATCGGCTCCGGCGGCATCTCCTCGATGATGGCGACCGAGATGCAGAACCGACTGTTTCGCCTCGGCCTGCCGGTGCTGGCGCAGATCGACGGCCAATTGCAGCGCATGTACGCCGCCGTCGCCACGGCCGAGACCACGCTGGTCGCTTTTTCGGTTTCCGGCTATGCGCGATCGGTCATCGAGGCGGTGCAGGTCGCTCAGCAATATGGAGCCACCACCGTCGCGATCACGGCACCCGATTCGGCGCTTGCCAAGACCGCCGACACGGTCATCCACTTGCAGCCGCTCGAGGATGGCAACATCTACAAGCCGACATCGTCACGCTATGCGCTGCTGGCGATCGTCGACATGATCGTGACATCGGTCGCGGAAGCGCGCGGACCGAAGGTGCTGGAGAATTTGCGCCGTATCAAACAGAGCGTGAACACGCTGAAAGTCGACGATCCGCGCCTGCCGCTGGGCGATTGAGCCTTTTTGTTCGCCGCATTGATGCGGCGCTCAAAATGAGCTCAGAGCCTCGATAGCCTTGGCCAGCGCCATGGGATCGCCGAGAACGCGCAGCATCTTCAGCCGGGCCGTACCGCCAGCGACGACCGACACGGTAGATGCCGGCACGCCCAGTGCCTTGGCGACCGTTCTTTCGAGCGCTTTGTTGGCGGCGCCGTTTTCCGGCACGGCGCGGACGCGCGCCTTAAGATGGCTGCGTCCGTCCGCCGCCGTCTCGATGCCTTCAATCCTGTCAAATGCCGCCTTTGGCGTTAGCCGGACAAACAGATCGACGCCGTCGTCGCGCAAGCGAAACGGCGCGCTCATCGGATCGCGGATTTAGGCAACCCAGGACCAGACCGTGGTGACCAGGAACTGCCGGATGAAGAACAGGATCAGCAGCAGGATAATGGGCGAGATGTCGATTCCGCCGAGGTCGGGCATGAACCGGCGGATCGGCCGCAGCGCCGGCTCGGTCAGCCGGTACAGCGTGTTGCCGATGGTGCCGACGAACTGGTTGCGCGAATTGACGACGTTGAAGGCGTAGAGCCAGGAAAAGATCGCCGAGGCGATGATGATCCACCAGTAGAGGTCAAGCGCCATGACGATTGTTTGAATGAGGGCGATCATGCCGGTCTCCAATTGTTGCCGACATGTAGCCATTGCACGCGAAACCGGCAAGGGCCGCCTTCGCCGTGTGCCGGCCAGGAGCCTCGAGTCTGGGGTTTTCGGCAAAACCCCGCCTTGACAGGAAACCACCGCGCCCGATAAATGCGCCATCCGCTGGACGGGGCTGTAGCTCAGCTGGGAGAGCGCGTCGTTCGCAATGACGAGGTCAGGAGTTCGATCCTCCTCAGCTCCACCAGCGGAATAGTCGATTTTCCTCTTCGTGCATCTGCAAAACGCAATTCCCGCGGGGTTCGGCGCGACGCGCCATGCCGAGGGCCGCGCCGCCCAAAATCCGCGATGTACCGGGCTTGAAGCGAAGCGGTTGTCAATTAGACTTATGCGATGACCGCCGCCGGATTGGCGATATTTTTTTGGACGCCATCTCACAGAGTGACGTTATCAAATCAATTTTTTCTGTGTGTTGTGACAAGGCGTTTCGGCGGGGGCGACTGAAGGCGCTATATCGATTTCGAGTCGAAAATGAAGCCTGCGGAAGCAAAGACGTGTCCCTTCGCGAGAATCTCGCTGCAAA
Source organism: Mesorhizobium sp. M0152 (assembly GCF_040322415.1). Lineage (NCBI taxonomy): Bacteria > Pseudomonadati > Pseudomonadota > Alphaproteobacteria > Hyphomicrobiales > Phyllobacteriaceae > Mesorhizobium > Mesorhizobium sp. M0152. The sequence continues at coordinate 179,088 of NZ_JAMYTH010000010.1, read as the reverse complement.
TCTCAGACGGCTCTGCAAGGGCCACGCCTCCGTCAGTGCGGTCTGCCGCGAGCTTGGCATAAACCGTACGCAGTTCGAACGCTATCTGCAGGGGCAGACCGTTCCGAACAAGGCCACCGCCAAGCTGATATGCGATTATTTCCGCGTCGGCGAAGCCGAATTGTACCAGGACCCCGGCCTGCCCGAGCCCACGGTTCCCGGCATGCCGCCGATTTCCGAGATATTGTTCAAGCAGATGATCCGCCCGCCCGCTCCATCGATCGCGGGAGGCACCTATTTCACCTACTTCTCGGTCCCGGCTCGTTCCGACCTGTTGATGCGGTCGGTGACCTTCATTCGCCGCGAGGCCGAACTGGTTACGTTCCGCCGGGTCACCGGATGGTCGGAGCGCCTTGGTTCGACATGGGCGCGCGCGCGCGCCAACCACTATGGGGTGGTGATCTCACGGCTGAACTGGATCTATTTCAGCGGCGTCAACCGCCGCCAGACGGGCGAGCCCTCGCTGATCTCCGTGCAATGGGCCCCCATCTCCGAGCCGGTGCTGACGGGCAAGGCCATGCTCCTCACCGAGGCCGGTCCGGCATTTGTATCGGTGATCATGCGGCAAGACATGGCCAACATCCGCCCACGGCACGCCATCCGCATGGCTCATGTCGTCAAGCTCGACGATCCGAGCGTAGACCAGCTTGTCGTCAGTCTCGCCCGGGATGATCCGGGCTAGCCCGTTCAACCGTCTCTGATTACGCTAAATAAGAATAAGTGTATCCGGAAAAAGCGTAGGTTGGCGAATGGCTACTCTCTATCCGGGTAAAACCGATTTTTTAGACTTTATCGCGAGGAAATATAATTAAGCTCACATTGGGCGTACTATAATTTTAACAAGTCGTTAACTCTTCCGATCTTACCTTTCTTCCCGCTGATCCCACTCTGGGGGTTTCGACGGATCCCATTGGGTTTCGGAAATCAACCCGGATCCGGCGGGCCGACGGTCAACTAGTCGACTTCTTATGCATGAAATAACCAGTAACGCGTTCCATGAGTTCAATCCGGGACAGGAGCAGAACGTGACGAATCAGTCCTTACGTCAGTCAGAGATCGATAGCCTCCAATATATTGCGACGATGGCCAATGAGCTGATGCAGATGGCCGAAGCAAACCGTTTTCCCATGATCTCTTATCTGCTGGGCATGGCCTATGCCGAGGCCTTCGACGTTCTACGCGGCGCACGGCCGGCCAGGCACGCACATCTCAGCGGCAATCCGATGCGTCCCAAGGCGCACGCCAAGGACAGCCGTGTCCAGTCAGGGAGAGCGTAAATCGGATGCGACCGTCAGCCATGTGCGCGACGGGGGATGCACTATCGGTAGCCACGGCTGGTCAAGTTCGTGAGATCTGTCCGACCGCACGCGGGCCGTTCCTGGAATTGCTCTAATTCCGGAGACTGAACACGAAGGGTGCCGTGCGGCTGATGCGGGATCCAAGCTCCGGCGGCGGTGCCGGCACCGTGGCGCCCTGCAGAACGGCGAGCGCGGCGCGGTCGAGGTCGGGGTCGCCGGACGAACGCACGACACGCGCCGATACCACCCGGCCGGATCCGTCCACGGTGAAGGTCACGTTCGCGTTGCCCTGTGAGCCCCTGGATTTCGCGACGCTCGGATAGCGCGTATGGCGCTTGATCCACGCCAGCAACCGCGACTCCCACTTGGCGGGGCTGACACCTGAAACCCCGGCCGCCGATTTCGGTGCGGCTGCCCTGACCGCCGGCTTCGCGTCCGCGCTTGCGGCGGCCACCGTCTTTGCCGGCTCCGCCTTTTGCTTCTTCGGATGCGGCTTGGGCTGTTCAACCGGTTTTTTCACCTTGGCTTCGACGGGTTTCTTTTCCTTGGCCGTTTCGACCGGCCTTGGCTGCGGCACCGGAACGACAACGTCCGGCTTGATCGCCTCGACGATGTCGGGAACGGTCTCCGCCAATGGCGGCTGTTCGGCCTGTTCGGTCTCGTTGGGCGGGGCGGGCTCGGTTTCGTCGGGTGGCGTCGTTTCCGGTTGCTCGGCGACCGGCTCTGTTTGCTCGACTACCTTCTCCGGCTCGGTTTCGGCGGCCCGCTCGGTCTCTTCGACCGGCTCGGCCTGGTCGGGCGTCGCCGCATCCAGCATGGCAGCCTGCTCCGGCACCGCCGGCGTAACCACCATCGGCGCCATCTCGATCACCAGCGCCGGCGGCGGTCCGCCATCCGTCTCGAGCGGATTGAAGTTCTGCACGGCATAGGCGACCGCGACATGGGCTCCAAGTATCAATGCCGCCGCAGCCGCCCACAAGCCGACGTCGCGCCAGCCGAAGCGCGACAGTTCCATCGTGGGCATGGCGGCCGTCATGGCGCCGCCGCCCCGGTGGCAGCGGGCGCCGTCTCCAGGCCGACCAGCGCGATTTTCAGGTAGCCGGCGCCGCGCAGCAGGTTCATCGCCTCCATCAGATCGCCATAGGCGACCGCCTTGTCGGCGCGCAGGAAGATGCGTGTCTGCTTGTCGCCCTTTGTCCTGCTGTCCAGCACGGCGGCAAAAGCCTGGCGCGGCACGGCGTCGTTGCCGATCGCCAGCGTGAGATCGTCCTTCAGCGTCAGGAACAACGGCGTTTCGGGCCGCGGTGCCGGCGTTGCGGTCGAGCCCGGCAGGTCGACATTGACGTCCACCGTCGCCAGCGGTGCCGCGACCATGAAGATGATCAGCAACACCAGGATGACATCGATGAACGGGGTGACGTTGATCTCGTGGCTTTCCTCGAGATCGTCATCCATGGTCTGTCGGATTCTGCTCGCCATGGCGCTACTCCGCGGCCAAGGCCGCAGCAGGCGCGACCGTGCGGAAATCCAGATCGCGGCTGACCAGCCGTTCGACGCCCGCCGAGGCATCGGCGAGAATCTGCCGGTAGCCGGCTATCGAGCGGGCAAAGACGTTGTAGATGACGACCGCCGGTATCGCCGCGACGAGGCCCATCGCGGTGGCCAGCAGCGCCTCTGCGATGCCGGGCGCGACGACCGCCAGATTGGTGGTCTGCGCCTGCGAAATGCCGATGAAGGCGTTCATGATGCCCCAGACGGTGCCGAACAGTCCGACGAAAGGCGCGGTCGAGCCGATCGTGGCCAGCACGCCCGTGCCGCGCGACATGCGCCGCGATGCCGCCGCCTCGATGCGCGAAAGACGCGAGGTGACCCGTTCCTTGAGACCGTCGCCCGAAACATGATCGAGTGCGCCAGCCGAAAGTGCGGTTTCTTCCTCGGCCGCCCGCACCAGCAGTGCGCCGGGCCCGCCGCCGCGGCTGAGCATCCGGCTCGCCTGTTTCAGGGTCGCGGCGTCGCCGATGGCGCGCGCGGCGCGACGTGCACGCAGCTTGCCGCCGAAAACCTCCAGCGATTTCGCCAGCCATATCGTCCAGGTGACGAGCGAGGCAAAAGCCAATCCGATCATCACGGCTTTGACGATGACATCGGCCGCCATGAACATGCCCCAAGGCGACAGATCATGCGGCAAGGCCAGATCCATCGCTGTGGAAGGTCCGGGTTCGGCCGGTGCTGCCGCGCTGGTCTGGGTGTCTGGCTGCTGTTGCACCGGTGCCATCGTGGCCGACGGAGCGACCGCCGGTCCGGCGGGCGCTGGTGCGGTGGGTGCCGATGTGGCAGCAGCAGGGGCGACGGGCGCCTCGACGGCAGGGGCAGCACCCGCCGGCTGCTCCTGGGCCGTGGCGCTGCCAGCCGACAGGATGACGGATGCGACCAACGCCGCCAACAAACCATTTCTCGACAACAGCTTCTTCCTTGTTCTCACAGCGGCAAGCCGCTCCCGTTCGCTGCCCGTAGGCACGGCCGTCATTGCACATAACCGACGGGCTGGCCGGTGACGGGGTGCGCGAACACACCCATCTCCACGCCGAAAATGCCTTTCAGCACATCGCCGCGCATGATTTCGCCCGGCGTGCCGCGCGTCAGCAGCTTGCCGTCTTTCAGAGCGATCAGCTCGTCGCAATAGCGCGCCGCCATGTTGGGATCGTGCAGCACGACGACGACGCAGAGATCGCGTTTGCGGCTGAGATCCCTGACCAGCCCCAGCACCTCGACCTGATGGGCGATGTCGAGCGCCGAAATCGGCTCGTCGAGCAGCATGACGCCGGCATTCTGAGCCACCAGCATGGCGAGCCATGCGCGCTGGCGCTCGCCGCCGGACAGCTCGTCCACCAGCCGCTCCGTGAAAGCTTCCATGTCGGTCAGGGCCAACGCCTCCTCGACGTGCCGCCTGTCCTCGTGCCCGAAGCGGCCAAGCGCGCCATGCCAGGGATAGCGGCCGAGCGCTGCCAACTCGCGCACGGTCAGGCCGGTCGCCGCCGGCGTCGTCTGCGGCAGGTAGGCAAGCGCGCGGGCAAACTCGCGCGCGCGCCATTGCGGCAGCGGTCGCCTGGCGAAGGTGATGACACCCGAGCTCGCCGCCTGCTGGCGTGCCAGAAGCTTGATCAGCGTGGACTTGCCCGATCCATTGTGGCCGATCAGCCCATAGACGCGAGAACGCTCGAGTTCGAGCGAAACCGGACCGAGCAGCGTCCGCTCCCCCACGGCAAAGCGCACCGCGTCGATATGAAAGGCAGTTTGGGCGTCAGTTCCAGCCACGGTCATGGCTTTTCTCCAGTGCGGCCGCCCGCATGCCAGATTTCTGGCTTCGGCAAGCAACTGGCCGGTTGACTATGAAACATGACCTTACTAGTCAAGATTGAACATGACTTCAATCATCAACAAATCGTCGTCACGGCGACGCCGCGGCAAAGTTCCTAGCAAGGTATGGGGGTGCTGCGCGAAGCCTGCGACCGCAACTTTCAGTGCCTGATGATCTCGGACGCCTGCGCCAGCGGGGACCAAAAGGCGCACGAGGCGGCACTTCACAAGGTACATCGAGGACGGGGCTTCGGCGCGCTGGCGGATTCAAGCGCTGTTATCGCAGACCTGTCACGGCTTGGTGACAGGCCTGAAACAACAGAAGCTTGATGGACCTTCAGCCCGCAGCGCGCGTTTGCAGCGCTGCACGGGACGCGTAAGCTCCAGGCTGGAAAGCGTCGGTCTCGCGACGCGCCAGCGAGTTGCGCAGCAGGGCGATCGTTTCCCGGCCGACCGTCGCGATCTCGCGCGGCGCGTCGACACCGACGATCATGAATTCATCGATTCCGAGAGCCGCGTAGGCAAGCAGCGACAAGGCCGCTTGAGCCGGCGGCCCGGCGACATCGACGGCCTTTTGGCCGGTGCCGGAAGCACCCTGGTGAATCCTGACCGGCAGCGCAAAGCGCAACTTGCCGGCCCGGCCGTGTTCGGCGGCGGCGCCGCGCACCCGCTCCATCAGCTGCCGAACCTCGTCGATCGAGCCTGGCGCCAGTTCAAAGACATCGGCATGCCGGCCGGCCACCTTGAGCGCCGTTCCGGATTGCCCGCCCATGCGGATGATCAGGTCGGCGCCATGAGGCCCCTTGCGCGGCACATAGCCGCCCTTGATGCTGTAGAACGCCCCTTCGTGATCGAAGGGCCGGTCGTTCGACCACAGCCGCTTCAGCAACACCAGATATTCGTCGATGCGCTGCCAGACGACAGTGTGGCCGACTGGACGCGTTTCGGCATCGTCGTCGCTCAGCGGCTCGCTGATCATCCTGAGCGCCAGCCGCCCGCCGCTTTTCCTGTCGATCGAGGCCAACTGGCGGGCCGCTACCGTCGGGTCGACCACGCCAGCCCAATGAGTAAGGACGACTTCCAGCGACGAGGTGCGATCGAGCACCTGGGACGCCAGATCCATGTTGGTCAGCAGTCCGGCCGAATCGTCGACGACGATCTTCTGGAAACCACCGTCCTCGATCAGCCCAAGCTTGGTCGCGGTCTCGGCAAAGTCGTAGAAAAAAGGAACCGCGACGTCGGCGGGGTGGGACTTACCCGGAACATGCGTGAACTCGATCGGCATTGCCATCTCCTCCATCTCTGGAATCACGGATGCGGTGACATTCGAATCACAGTGCGCGCAAGCGCACCGGGATCCGGTTCATTCAACTCCGACTGCATGAAAACGGCGGGGCACCAATCCAGGGCCGACAGTCACCTCAGGGAATGAGGCCCAGGACGACCGCCCCGGTGAACACGAACGCAAGGGCAAAGACAACATAGGCGAAAGCCCCGGCATAGGCCGGGCGAAAGGTCTGGGCATTGGCCAGCCTCTGGCCGCTACGATCCGTCTGGGCGTTTTGGATATAGGACATATCGACCTCCGTCTCGCGGTTAATCTATAAAACTTGTAGACTTTGTCGATTGCTATTTTCGGACAATAGGCAGAATAATTTTCTCTTGATAAGCCTGAAATTGGTTGTGCATTGCTGAGGACGCCTATCCCAGCGATGCATCGGCGGAGGCAGAGCTTTTGTCAACGGCACGCATTCGTTCGTCGACAATGGCTTTACCGCGATGTGAAAATGTCAAAGAAGGCGCGAACTTGGCAAGAGGCGGGTTGCTCGCCCCAGGGACAGCTTGGCGCCCTTCCTCTACCCCGTCGATCGGGGGAGAGGTGTCGAGCGCAGCCGGACGGAGTGGGGGTCGACCCTTGGCGCGATGCAGGAAGATTCTTGGCTCCCTTGGTCCCCTTCTCAATATCCGTTGGCGACGGTTCCCGGTGGTTCCCCCACCCGTCGCTGCTTCGCAGCGCCACCCCTCCGGAGGGAGAGGAAAGAACAGCCCTTGCCTACCGCTCTTCCCGTCGGAACGGCTTGAGCAGCGCCGACGGCGCCACCGCGTTGCGCGACATCACCGCCATGGCGACGATGGTGAAGATGAAGGGCAGCATCAGGAACGCCTCGTAGGGAATATGTCCCAGGCCGCTCGCTTGCATGCGCAGCTGCAACGCATCGACGAATGCGAACAGAAGCGCGGCACCCGCCGAGCGCCATGGATCCCAGCGGCCGAACACGACCAGCGCGATCGCCACCCAGCCGCGCCCGGAGACGACGCCGAAGGTGAAGGCGTTGAATTGCGCCATCGACAGGAAGGCGCCGGCCAGTCCCATCAGCGCGCCGCCAAGGATGACCGCCTGGAAACGCGTGGCGATGACGCTGACGCCGGCGGAATCGGCGGCGCGGGGATTTTCGCCGACCATGCGCACCGACAGGCCCCATGGCGTCCGGTAGAGCACGAAGGCCGCGAGCGGGATGGCGAGCATCGCCATGTAGACCAGCGCGAACTGGTTGAACACCGCCGGCCCGAGCACGGGAATGTCGGAGAGGATCGGGATCGGCAGCGTCTGAAAACCCTGGATGTTCGGCGGCACCGATTGCTGGCCGAAGATCAGCCGGTAGAGGAAATAGGCCAGGCCCGACGACAACAGCGTGACGCCGATGCCGCAGACATGCTGGCTCAGGCCGAGCGCCACCGTGAACAGCGCATGCAGCGCGCCCATCAACATGCCGGTCAGCACCGCCACCAGCACGCCGAGCCACAGGCTGCCGCTGAGGCTGGTGGCGGTGAAGCCGGTCATCGCACAGAGCAGCATGATGCCCTCGATGCCGAGATTGAGCACACCGGCGCGCTCGGAGAACATCTCGCCGAGCGTGGCAAAAGCCAAGGGCGTGGCGATGCGGATGATCGCGGCCAGAAAGCCGACCTGAAAGATTTGTTCGAATACCGCGCTCACCTGATGGCTCCGACACGGCGGATGCGATAGGCGGTGAACAGCAGCGCCACCAGCATGGCAAGCAGAGCGGTGCCCTGGATGACATCGCTGAGGAAGGCCGGAACGCCGGTCGCCCGCGACATCGCCTCGGCGCCGGTCATTACCGCCGCAAGAAAGATCGCCGCCGGCACGACGCCGAGCGGGTTAAGCCGCGCCAGCATGGCAACGACGATGCCGGAATAGCCGTAACCCGGCGAGATGTCGCTCATCACCTGGAAATGCACGCCGCCGACCTCGCCGACCCCGGCCAACCCGGCCAGAGCACCGGACAGCAGCGCGGTCGAGATCAGCACGCGCTCGACATGGATGCCGCCATAGCGCGCGGCTTCGGGATTCTCGCCGATGACCCTGATCCTGAAGCCGAGCGTGGTGCGCACGATCAGGAACCAGATCAGCGGCGCCGCGATCAGCGCCGCGACGACGCCGAGATGCAGCCGCGTACCTTCGATCAGCACTGGAAAATTCGCCGAATCCTCGATCGGCGGCGAGATCGGATAGCCGCTGAAACTGTCCTTCCACGGCCCTTCGATCAGCGCCATCAGCGCGTAATAGATGACCGAGTTGAGCAGCAGCGAACTGACGACGTCATCGACCTTGAATTTCACCCGCAGCGTCGCCGGCACCAGCGCCACCGCTGCCCCGGCGGCGGCGCCCGCCACCGCCATCAGCAGCATGGCGAGCGGTCCCGGCATCGGGATTGCGCCGACGAAGCAGCTGGCCACCGCGCCGGCCAGCAACTGGCCTTCGGCGCCGATGTTCCAGAATTTCGCCCGGAAGGCGACCGCCACCGCCAGCCCGGTGAAGATCATCGGTGCCGCGCGCACCAGCGTTTCGGTGATCGCGTAGCTGTCGCCGAGCGAGGCGGTGAACATCACGCCATAGGCTTCGAGCACGCCGGCGCCGGCCAGCGCGATCAGGCCGCTGCACAGGACAAGCGTGACGCCGATCGCCAGCAGCGGCAAGGCCAGGTTGAACCAGGCGGGCGTCGAGGTGCGGACTTCCAGGCGAAACATCAGCCGCGCCCCTCCGCCCCGGTCATCAACAGTCCGAGCCGCGCGATCGTCGCATCGGCGCTATCGAGCGTGCCGGCGATGCGGCCCTCATACATCACCGCGATGCGGTCGCAGAGCACCAGCAGCTCTTCCAGATCCTCGCCAATGACGATGATGCCGCAGCCTTTGGCGCGCATGTCGAGGAACTTTTCGTGGATGAAGCGGGCGGCGCCGATATCGAGGCCGCGCGTCGGCTGCGAGACGACCAGCACCTTTGGATCGAAGGCGAGCTCGCGCGCCAACAGCGCCTTTTGCAGATTGCCGCCGGACAGTGCTCCGGCGCGGGTCATCGGCCCGGGGCACCTGATGTCATAGGCCTTGATCTGCGCCTCGGCGAAGGCGCGGATCGCATCCGGCTTGAGCAGCCCTTTTCTGCTGAAGGCGGCGGTGCCGATGCGCGGCAGCACCATCGAATCGGCGAGCGGCAGGTTGGTGACGAGCCCCGTCGTCATGCGGTCTTCCGGAATACGGCCGAGGCCAAGCGCCTGCACCTCGCGCGGCGAAAATCCAGACACTTTTTGGCCGGCGATCGTCATCTGCCCGGCGTCGGGCGCGCGCATGCCGGAAATCACCTCCGCCAGTGTCCGCTGGCCATTGCCCGACACGCCGGCAATGCCAAGAATCTCGCCTGCACGAACCGCAAGCGAGACCTCGCGCAGCGCCGTGCCCGAATGCCGCGAGGTGGAGATGCCGTCGAGCGTCAGCACATCGGCGCCGGGTGTCGATGGCCCCCTCGCCGGCGGCACGATCTCGTGGCCGCACATCAATTGCGCCATGGCGGCCGATGTCGTGTTGGCCGGATCGTCGACGCGGCCGGCGACGCGGCCATGCCGCAGCACCGTGCAGCGATGGGTCAGCGCTCGCACCTCGTTGAGCTTGTGCGAGATGAAGATGATGCCAAGGCCCTGCGCCGCCATGGAACGCAGCGCCGAAAACAGCCCATCGACCTCGCTCGGCGCCAGCACCGCGGTCGGCTCGTCGAGGATCAGCAGTTTGGCGCCGCGAAACAGCGCCTTGACGATTTCGAGCCGCTGCTGCTCGCCGACCGACAGCGCCGATACGGGCAGGTTCGGGTCAAGCGTCAACCCGTGCTGCTGGCTGATCTCGGCCAGCCGCGCCAACCCACCGGCGCGGTCGATCCGCCCCGATTTGCCCGGAATGCCTATGAGCAGGTTTTCCAGCACCGTGAGCCGGGGTGCGAGGTGAAAGTGCTGGTGCACCATGCCAATGCCGGCGGCCAGCGCATCGGCCGAACTGGTGATCCGCACCTTCCGGCCCCGGACGAGGATTTCGCCGGCGTCGGGCGCATAGGCGCCGAACAGCACGTTCATCAGCGTCGTCTTGCCGGCGCCGTTCTCACCCAGCAACCCGAGGATCTCGCCTGGCGCTACGCTGAGGTCGACGGCCTCGTTCGCCTTGACGGCACCAAAGCTCTTGGTGATGCCGCGCATTTCGATGAGTGGGGCGGGCAAGGCGGGATCCTAATGGCGTTGGCTGCGATCTCACCCTCCCCCTTGTGGGGAGGGTCGGCTTGCGATCGCAGCGAAGCGAAGATTGTGAGCCGGGGTGGGGGTGCGGCGCCGGGGGGGGGGGCCCGCCCCGGGCGCGGGGGGGGGGGCCCCCCCCCCCGCGGGGGGGGGGGGGGCGTGCCCGCCCCCCCCCCGCCGGGGGGGGTGGGGGGGCGCCCGCGCCCCCCCTCCCCCGCCCGGGGGCCCCCGGGGGGGGCCCCCGCGGCGCCGACCCCCACCCCGATCCGCTTCGCGGATCGACCCTCCCCACTAGGGGGAGGGTAAAACTCAATCCGAAACCGGCGTGTTCTCATCCACGTCGACGCGGAAATTGCCTTCCAGGATTTCGGCCTTCTTCTTCTCGACAAGTTCCTTGACGTCCGCCGGCAGCGTCTTGTCGAACTTGTGATAGGGCGCCAGGAACGAACCGCCCTTGGCCATGCGCGAGAAATCGCCATAGTCCTGCGCGGTGAAGACGCCGGCCTTGACCAGCTTGATTGCTTGTTCGACCGTCGGATACATGTCCCAGACCGGGCCGGTGATGACCGTGTCGGGGCCGAGACTCGACTGGTCGGACATGTTGGAGATGGCGTAGATCTTCTTGTCCACCGCCGCTTCGATGACGCCGAAGCGCTCGGCATAGATGACGTCGACACCAGCGTCGATCTGCGCGACGGCGGCTTCCTTGGCCTTGGGCGGATCGAAGAACGAGCCGATGAAGGCGACCTTCTTCTTGACGTTGGGATTGACCTCCTTGGCGCCGGCGAAGAAGGCATTGACCAGCCGGTTCACTTCCGGAATGCCCATGGCCGCGACGGCGCCGATCGTGCCCGATTTCGACATCTTGCCGGCGATCATCCCGGAGAGATAGGCCGGCTCGTGGATCCAGTTGTCGAAGACGCCGAAATTGGGTTCCGCCGGGCCGGCGCCCGAGCCGAACAGGAAGGCGGTCTTCGGGAATTGCTTGGCGGTGCGGCGCGATTCACGCTCGGCGGCGAAGGCATCGCCCAGCACCAGCTGGTAGCCGCCTTGCGCATATTCGCGCATGACGCGGCTGAAATCGGCGGTCTGCACCTTCTCCGACCATTTGTATTCGATGCCGAGTTCCTTCTCGGCCTTCTGCAAGGCGACATGGATCTGGTTGTCCCAGGGTTCCTCGATCGGCGTGGCGAAGATCGCCGCCACCTTCAGTTTTTTCCCCGCCGCGAAGGCGGCATCCGGCAGCATGGCGGCAGCCAGGCCAAGCGCGCCGAGCTCCAGCACATTGCGTCGCGAAAGCCCTTCGCGCGGAAAATGAGATTTGTTCTTTCGGTTTTCCATTGCAATCCCCTCTGTTCGACAGCCGTGTCGAGCCGGCTGTTCTAAAAAATCAGACGGGGAACTATGGAACGGGTGCGGACTTTTGTCCACGTGGTCAAATTTGGCCGTGAGTCGGATCAGAGATCCGATTGGCCGGTCAGGAAAAGCTGACCGTCAAACCCGTTCGAGCGCGATGGCGATGCCCTGGCCGACGCCGATGCACATCGTCGCCAGTGCATAGCGGCCGCCGCGTTCGCGAAGCTCCAGCGCCGCCGTGCCGGAGATGCGGGCACCCGACATGCCGAGCGGATGGCCAAGCGCGATGGCACCGCCATTGGGGTTGACGTGCTCCGCGTCCTCGGCAATGCCGAGTTGGCGCAACACGGCGATGCCTTGCGAGGCAAAGGCTTCGTTGAGCTCTATGACGTCGAATTGTCTTGGCGTCAGGCCGAGCCGCGCGCAAAGCTTTTGCGTCGCCGGCGCCGGGCCGATGCCCATGATGCGCGGCGCAACGCCGGCGGCGGCCCCGCCGAGGATGCGAGCGATCGGCGTCAGGCCGTATTTTTTCACCGCTGCTTCGGAAGCAACGATCAGCGCCGCCGCCCCGTCATTGACGCCGGACGCATTGCCCGCCGTCACCGTGCCGCCTTGCCGGAACGGCGTCGGCAGCTTGGCCAGCGTCTCGACCGTGGTGCCGGCGCGGGGATGTTCGTCCTTCGACACGACAATCGCATCGCCCTTGCGCTGCGCGATCGTCACCGCTGTGATTTCCTTGGCCAGCCGGCCATTGGCTTGCGCCGCGACAGCCTTGTCCTGGCTGCGCGCGGCAAAGGCGTCCTGGTCCGCCCGGGAGACGGCGAACTCTTCCGCCACGTTCTCTCCGGTCTCCGGCATCGAATCGACGCCGTACTGTATCTTCATCAGCGGGTTGACGAAGCGCCAGCCGATGGTGGTGTCATAGATCTCGGCGTTGCGCGAAAACGCCGTGTCGGCCTTGGGCATGACGAAGGGCGCGCGGCTCATCGACTCGACGCCACCGGCAATCATCAGCTCGGCCTCGCCGGCCTTGATGGCGCGCGCGGCGATGGTCAGCGCATCCATGCCCGAGCCGCACAGGCGATTGACGGTCGAGCCCGGAATCTCCTTGGGCAGGCCGGCCAGCAGCAGCGCCATGCGCGCCACATTGCGGTTGTCCTCGCCGGCCTGGTTGGCGCAGCCATAGACGACGTCGTCGACCGCCTGCCAGTCGGTGCCCGGATTGCGCTCGACCAGTGCCCTCAGCGGGATAGCGCCGAGGTCGTCGGCGCGCACAGAGGACAACGAACCGCCAAAACGGCCGATCGGCGTGCGGATATAGTCGCAGATATAGGCCTCGGCCATGTCATGCAGCCTTTGTTCTTCCGGTCCCTTCATGCGCCGCCTTGGTGCGGGCCTGCAGGTCGCGCAATGTCGTGAGCTCGAGTTCGCTTGGCGCCGGCGTTTCGTCAAGCGCCTCGGCGAACTTAACGACCCAGCCACAGCTGTCCTGCACCTGCTGGCGGGTGACGCCAGGATGCAACGACGCCACCGTGAATTCCTTGCTCACCGGATCCGGCTTCCAGATGGCGAGATCGGTGATCAGCAATGTCGGACCGGCGGTGTCGATGCCTAGCCGCCGGCGGTGGTCACCGCCGTCGCCATGGCCGAAGGAGGTGAAGAAGTCGATCTTCTCGACCATGCCGCGCTTGGTCTGCGCCATGGTGATGTAGACCTCTTTCGACGACGTCGCGATCTCGGGCGCGCCGCCGCCGCCGGGCAGCCGGGTCTTGGGATGGAAATAGTCACCGATGACCGTGGTGTTGATGTTGCCGAACTTGTCGAGCTGCGCAGCGCCCAAAAAGCCGATCGAGATTCGCCCGCCTTGCAGCCAGTAGCGGAACATTTCCGGCACCGCGACGGTGGTGACGGCGGTTTCGCACAATTCGCCGTCGCCGATCGACAGCGGCAGCACTTGCGGAGCGGTGCCGATCGTGCCGCTCTCGTAGATCAGCGTGATATCGGGCGCATGCGTCAGCCGCGCCACGTTGCAGGCGGCCGACGGCGCGCCGATGCCGACGAAACAGACATCGTCGTTGCTCAGCGCGCGGCTGGCGGCAATCGTCATCATCTCGTTCGGGGTGAAGCCCGGATTGTCGCTCATGCAGCTTTCCTCAGATGCTCAACCCGGACCGCGAAATCGTCGGCGCTTTTTTCGATGACGTTCGCCTGCATCCACGCCTGGAATTTTTCACGGTCGGCGGCGATTTCGTCCCATTCGAGATAGGCCGCATTGTCACGCCCATAATAGCCATGCGCGTAGGACGGGTGCGAGCCACCCGGCACGACCGATATCGCCGCGATCGTCCAGCGCGGCAGCACGGTCAGGTTGGGGTGCAGATCGTCGAAATTGTCGACCACTTCCTCCACTGTCACGACCGCTCGGCTGGCCGCCAGCACGGCTTCCTTCTGGATGCCGATAATGCCTTCGACCAGCACGTTGCCCTTTTTGTCGGCCTTCTGCGCGTGGATGAAGGTGACATCCGGCCGGATCGAGGGAACGGCCGCCAACACCTCGCCGGTGAACGGACAAGTGATCGATTTAATGTTCGGGTTGACCGCCGCGAGGCCAGCGCCGCGATAGCCGCGAAACACCGCGCAGGGCAGGCCGGCCGCGCCCGCCTCGTAGGCGTTGGCCATGCCGGCATGGCTGTGCTCCTCGACCTCGATCGGCCTGGGGAAACCGTTCTCGATGGCGTCGCGGGCGCGCCGCAGCAGGCCGACGCCGGGATTGCCGAGATAGGAGAAGACGACTTTCCTCGCCATGCCCATCCCGATCATCTGGTCATAGATCAGGTCGGGCGTCATGCGGATCAATGTCAGGTCGCGAAAGCCCTGGCGGATCGCCTCATGCGCCGCCGCCGTCGGGATCAGGTGGGTGAAGCCTTCGAAGGCGACGGTGTCGCCATTGCTCAGGTTCTCCGCAACGGCCTGTTTAAGCGGCAGGAACTTGACCATCGTATCGGCTCCAAATCCGAAAAGTTCGTATTGCGAACATATGTTTAGTATGTGATACTTTGTATGCTGACCGAAGGCTGGGAGTCAATCCAGACGAAGATGCCGCTCGGCGGAGGCTCGATGGACGAAGAGACCACTTCCCGTGACCATGTCGGCTCGCTCGAGCGCGGCCTTGCCGTCATGGAGATCCTCGCCCGCCATCCCTCGGGTATGACGCTGACCGAAATGGCCGAGGAGGCGAGCCTGACCCGCGCCGGCGCCCGCCGCTTTCTGCTGACGCTTGTCGCCACCGGCTACGCAACCCAGGCTGGCCGCGTGTTTTCGCTGTCGCCACGCCTGCTGACGGTCGCCCGCACCTGGCTCGGCGGCGCATCGCTGTGGACCTTCGCCGCGCCCATCATGCGCGCCGTAGCGGCGCAGCTGAACGAGGCCTGCTCGGCGGCCATCCTGTCGGGCCAGGACGTCGTCTATGTCGCCCGCATCCCGGGTCGGCGGATCCTCAGCGTGTCTCTGGATGTCGGCACCAGGCTGCCGGCCTATTGCACCTCGATGGGGCGTATCCTGCTTGCCGGCCTGACGCCCCAGGAACTGAACACATTTCTCGACCGGACGACCATCGAGAGGCGGACACCGAAGACGATCGCCGACAAGCGCTCGCTGGCTGGCGCCATCGGCAAGGCGAAGGCGGACGGCTTTGCCATCGTCGACGAGGAACTGGAACTCGGCCTGCGTTCCATCGCCGTGCCGATCCGCGACCGCTCAGGAAGCACGGTCGCGGCAATCAACGTCTCGACTCAGTCGGCGCGGTTTTCCGTCGCGGAGATGGAGCGAGAAATCCTGCCGGCGCTGCTGGAGGCCAGGCGGCGGATCGAGGAGTTCTTTGTCGTCTAAGGCTCGACCTGCGAGCGGCATAGCGGCACAGACCGAACGTGGCATTCCTTCGCGCCGGCGTCCGGGAACATCTCGCGACCCAAACCTCCTCAATGCTTGATGCGATCCCGCATCGCGTACCACAGCATCCCCAGCACATAGAGCGGACCGCGCAGGGCGGTGCCGCCGGGGAACGGCAGCGGGGTCAGCGTCGAGAACAAATCGAGCCGCGCGGCATCGCCGGTGATCGCCTCGGCCAGGAGCTTGCCTGACAGCGTCGACAGGATGACGCCCTTGCCGGAATAGCCATGCGCGAAATAGACCTCGCCATAGTGCCCGACATGCGGCAGCCGCGACGTCGTCACCGACACCAGCCCACCCCAGGCATGATCGATGCGGCAGCCCTTGAGTTGCGGGAAGGTGCCTTCCATATGCGGCCGCACGAAACCGGCAATGTCGGCCGGCGGCGACGGCGTGTAGCGCTCGCCACCGCCGAACAGCAGGCGGCCATCCGCCGACATGCGGTAATAGTTGACGACGAAGCGTGTGTCGGACACCGCGACATTGGCCGGGATGACGTTGCGCTTGCCCTCCAGCGGCTCGGTGGCGACGATGTAATTGCCGACCGGCATGATGCGGCTGTTGACGCGCGGCTCCAGCCCATTGAGCAGCGCGTCGCCCGCCAGCACGACATGTTTTGCCCGCACCGACCCCTTTGATGTCGAGATCCGGATCGAAGGCTCGCGCTCCAGCTTCACCGCCACGGAATTCTCGTGGATGACGACGCCGGTGGCCACCGCCGCGCGGGCAAGCCCGAGCGTGTAGTTCAAGGGATGCATATGACCGCCGAGCGGCTCGTACATCGCCCCGTGATAGGGCGTGTCGACCTTGGCCCGCGCCTGCGCCGCCGACAGGATCTCGACGTCGCGGAATTTCATCTCGCTCTCGAGGCATTTCGCCTCTTCCTCCAGATCCCGGAGATCGGAGACGTTGACCGCGCCGACCAGATGGCCGGTCAGCCTGAGGTCGCAGTCGATGGCATGGCGCTCGATGATGTCGAGCACCAGGCCGCGTGCCTCGAAGGCGAGGTCGAACAGCGCCTTTGCCCGTTCGGGCCCGTAAAGCTTGACCAGGCCTTTGGCACCCTTGCGCAGCCCGGGGATCATCTGGCCGCCATTGCGGCCCGAAGCGCCCCAGCCAATCTTGCCGCCTTCGAGCAGCACCACCTTCAAGCCGCGTTCGGCGGCGTGAAGGGCGGCCGACAGGCCGGTGCAGCCACCACCGACGACCACCAGGTCGGCCTCGACATCGCCGACAAGCGCCGGATGGTCCGGCGCCGGATTGGCGGTGGCGACATAGTAGGATCTGCCGATATCAAGGTCGGAATTGAAACCCGTTGAAGATGCCATGATCACACCTTCAAGAGCAGGTGATCGCGTTCCCAGCTGGTCACCACGCTCTGGAACAGGTCGAGCTCGACGCTCTTGACTCGCAGATAAGTCTGGAAGAAATCCTCGCCGAGCAATGCTCGCACCGGCTCACAAGCCTCGAAACGGTCGAGCGCCTCCTCCATGGTTTTCGGCAGCGTGCTCTTGATCTTGTAGGCATTGCCCGTGGCTTCCGCCGAGCGCGCCAGCTTCTGCTCGACTCCGAGATAACCCGCCAGAAGCGAGCCGGCGATTGCCAGATAGGGATTGCAATCGGCACCCGGCAGTCGGTTCTCCACCCGCCGCGCGGCGCGCCCGCCGGCCGGCACGCGCAGGCCGCAGGAGCGGTTGTCATGCGACCACTCGATGTTGGCCGGCGCGCTGTGGTTCGGTCTGACGCGTCGGAACGAGTTCACGTTGGGCGCAAACAACGGCATGATCTCGGGAATGTATTTCTGCAAGCCGCCGATGAAATGGCCGAACATCGCGGTATCGGCATCGTCGCTGCCGGCGAACAGCGTCTTGCCGGCCTCGTCGATGACAGACATATGCAGATGCATCGAGCTGCCGGCCTGTGCCGCGATCGGCTTGGCCATGAAGGTGGCATGCATGCCGCATTGCTGCGCGGCCTGGCGCGTCAGCCGCTTGAACAGCAGCACCTTGTCGGCCAGCGGCAGCGCGTCGCCATGCAGGAAATTGATCTCCAGCTGACCCGGCCCCGATTCATGGATCAAGGTATCGAGTGGCAGTCCGGCGGCCGCCGCATAGTCATAGATGCGCCGGACCACCGGCTCGTATTCCTCGAGCGCCACCATGTCGTAGGGATGCTGCACGGTTTCAGTGCGGCCATTGGCGCCGACCGGTGCCGTCAGCGGCTGGTCCGGATCGGAATTGGGCGCCGTGAGGTAGAATTCCACCTCAGGCGCCACCACCGCCCGCCAGCCCCGCCGGCGGTAGAGATCGACCACGGCCCGTAGCACATGGCGCGGCGAGGCCATCCATGGCCGGTCGTCCATATGAAAGGCATCGGCGAAGACATAGGCCTTGCCCGCGCCGGCGCCGGACGCCAGGCAAAGCGTTGAAACATCGGGCACCATACGCATATCCGGGTCCGAATACGCAAAACCCTCGTCGATCGAGCCGGAATAACGGCCGTCGATGCTGACCAGGAAGGCGCTGCTCGGCAGATAGAGCGCACGGTCTTCCAGCGCCGTGAGGAACTTGGCCGTCGGCAAGGCCTTGCCGCGCAGGACGCCGTTCATGTCCGGCACCAGGCACTCGACCTCCGTTATGTCGTGCTCGGTCAGCCAGGCTTTGGGGTCGTTGGTTGCGGTATTCGTGTTCTTGTCGAGCATTTCGTTCATGTCCGTATCAGAGAGAGTATGGCTTGCGCGGCCACTTCCGTTCCGGGTTTCAGCGCCATCTTGGCTGCATTGTCCCTAAGGCGGGCGCGCATGGCATCGTCGGCCAGCAGGCCGAGAATGGCTCTCTCCAATACTCCTTCGGTCCAGCCGTCACGGCCGATATGATCGCCGGTGCCGGTCTCTTCGGCGCGGCGTGCATTGTCGTGGCCGTCCCAGCAATAGGGCATGATCAGCGACGGCACGCCGAAACGCAGTGCCTCGCAAAAGCTGTTGTTGCCGCCGTGATGGATGAACAGGTCCGATTTCGCCACCACCGAGGGCTGCGGAAACCAGGCGTCGAGATAGACATTGTCGGGCACCGCGCGATAGGTATCACGCAGGCCGCCGGCATTGACGATGAAGCGCGCCGGCAGCCTGTCGAAGACGGCGAGCATGCGCTCGATCAGCCCGACATCCATGGCGCCGAGACTGCCGAAGCTGAGATAGACCAGCGGCCCTTTGTTGCGCGGAAACACCGGCACCTCGAACGGCCCTTCCGAACGCACGCAGCCTTCGAGATAGACGAAGCGGTCCGGGTCGAGCGGCTCGGCGCGCTCGCGACGCACGATCGACGGCGTCAGCAGCAAATTGAGGTCGGGCGAGCTTTCCAAAAACAGGCCCTTGGGCAGCGGCGCCAGGCCGGCATCCGTCCGAAAGCGGTTGAAGCGGTCATGCGCCGGCGCGCAGGCCTTGAGATAGCGGGCCTCGAACGCCGCGCGTTGCGGGTCGTCGGCGGCGAGGCCCGAGAGGTAGGGCGGCACTTGTGCATCCGGCAACTCGGTCTCGGCGCAGGAGACGACACGCACCCAGGGACAGCCTGCGGCCGATATCGCCGGGAACATGATGACGTTGTCGAGCACCACCGCGTCGGGCTTCAGCCGCGCCAGCAATTGGCGCAGCGGCGCTTCGGCATTGATCGCCGTGTCGACGATCGCTTGCCAGGTCGGCGCGACATAGGTTTCGAGCTGATCGATCGGGCTCAGCCTGAAATGCGGCAGATGCCGGCGCACGAAGGCCTGCCAGTAGCTCTGGCGCTCGCTGTCGCTCAGCGGCTCGTCGGTGGGCAGCTGGTATTCCTGGAAACCGTAGTCGGCAAAGACGCCGGAAAAACCGGCATGGCAGATGAAGACGGGCCGCGCGCCCCGGGCGCGCAGCGCCTGCGCGATGCCGACGCAGTTCAACGCCGCGCCGAAGCTTGCTTCCGGAAACAGCGCGATGGTCGGGCTGGCTTTACGCGTCAATTAATCCTCGTCATTCCGGCCGGCTGATCATGCCGAACAGTGCGGGCGCCCCGCGGCTGGCCGCTTGCGGTCGCTGGTTGCGGGAAAGCCGCAGGTGGATGCGAAGCAGATCGGCAGCCACCTCATACTGCCGGCTTTCGAGATGGTCGAGTATGTTGAGGTGTTCGCGCAGCGATTGCCGCAAGCGAAAGACGTTGACGCCGGCATAGATGCCCGGCAGCCGGCGCAGCCTGAGATGATCGGCCAGCGCATCGGCAACGAAGCGGTTGGCGCAGCCCTCGGCGATCATGCCGTGAAAATCGATGTCCAGCCGCTGGAACTCGCGCGTGTCGAATGCCGCGTCCGGAAGTGCGATCAGCGCCTCCATGCCCAAGCGCAATGCCGCCGCCCGCGCTCCGTCCACACGGAACCCTGGCGTCAAGATCGCGGCGGGCTCCAGCAACAGGCGAAACTCATAGCTTTCGCCTTGCGCCTCGGGATCGTCAGGCGCGCGGCGGAAAAGCCAGGATTGGCCGGGGGCACGGTCCAGCAGGTTCTCTTCCGTTAGTTTGTTAAGCGCTTTTAGTACCGTCTTGCGTTCGGCACTATACCGTCGCATCAGCCCCGCGACTGTCACCGTCTGGTCCAGCCGCCGCGCCGAGCGGTCGCGCAGGATCGCCTCGGCGAGCTCATCCTCCTCGGCGCTGGGCAGTTCGGCTGATATAGCGGGCTGCGCGGCGAGATCGATCGCCAGGTGATAACCTGAATCTGCCTGCCAGCGAACGACGCCCTGTTCTGCGAGCAGGCCGAGCGCCGCCCGCACCGGCGTACGCGAGACATTGCAAAGCGAGGCGATCTGCTGCTCGGGCAAGCGCGCGCCGGGCCCGAAGCCACGCTGCCGCGCCACATCAAGGATGCGCTGCGCCAGGTCGAGATGGTTGGTGCGAGGTCGTCGGGCTGCGGCTTGCATGGCTAATCTCGGTGAGCGGACGTGACCGCATTGATTTGACCGATCACCAGCACGGACGCAATCGGCCAGATTCCTCAGTCGCCTGGCAAATTATGGATTGACGTACTTTTTTCCGCAATAGTACTGTTAAGGCAATCGGCGATAAAAAGACCGAGGGGAACGGGATCGAGGCGACGGCACGGCCGCGAGCATTGGTCCGACGAAGAATTCGACGATCAACCGGAATGGGAGTCTGTCATGACCGCTACCAGCCTGCGGCGCCGTGCGCTGAGAACGTCTCCAATCGCACTCGGCCTGGCCTTGGCGCTGTCCGCGCCAGCTGACGCCGCCGACCTCGTCATTTCCAACTGGGACGGCTACATGGCATCAGATGCCATGGCCGCCTTCAAGACCGCGACTGGTGTTTCCGGCGAAGTCGTGGTGCACGCCACCAATGAAGAGATCATGGGCAAGCTCATCGCTGCCGGCGGCAAGGGCTATGACGTGGTCTTCGTCTCTTCGCCCTTCGCCGAGGTGCTGAACAAGCTCGGCCTGACCGAGCCGATCAACCACGCCAAGGTTCCCAATCTCGTCAATCTCTATCCCCAGGCGACCAAACTGCCGCACGATGTCGGCAACACTTTCTCCGTCCCCTACACCTGGGGCACCACCGGCCTCTGCTACCGCTCGGACCTGGTGAAAGTCGCGCCGACGAGCTGGAGCGACCTGCTCGCGCCTTCCGACGACCTCAAGGGCAAGACCACCATGCTGGCGACCGATCGCTGGTTGCTGGCCGCCGGCCAGCTCGACAAGGGTTTTTCGGTCAACGAGACCGATCCGGCCAAGCTCGCCGAGGTCAAGGACCTGCTGATCTCGGCCAAGAAGACCCTGCTCGCCTATGACGACACCACCTTCTATTCAAAGCTGGTTTCCGGCGAGGCGCTGATGGTGCAGGCCTGGGACGGCTGGTGCAATTACGGCATCGCCGAGAAGCCCGAGATCAAATACATCATTCCCAAGGAAGGCTCGGACCTTTGGGTCGACACGATGGTGGTGATGAAAGCATCCGCCAACAAGGACGCCGCCTTCCAGTTCATCAACTTCATGCTCGACGCCAAGAACCATGCCTGGGCGGCGCAGAACATCGACTATAAGGTGCCGAACAAGCCGGCGATGGAAAGCCTGCCGGCCGATTTCCTGGCAAAATTCCCCAACATGGCGATGCCGGTGGCCGACCTCGTCAAATTCGAGCAGTTGCGTGACGTCGGCGACGCCCAGCGCGATTATTCGAAGATCGTCAGCGAGATCAAGGCCGCGCAGTAAGGACTATTCCAACAGCATCCTGGAATTGAGCTTGCATTCCGTGGCGCCCCCCTCTGGCCTGCCGGCCATCTCCCCCTCCAGGGGGGAGATTGGCTGTGGCGTCGCTTTCGCCAACCTTCGAAATCCAAAGGCAGGCGAGAGGCTGGAGCTGCTGATCTTCCCCCTTGAGGAGGAGATGCCCGGTCCACCCTCCGCAGCTGCAGCGCAGCTGCTGCGGAGGACGGGCAGGGCAGAGGGGGGTACTTCGTGAAGCACCAACCCTCCCGCTCCTCCTTGCTGATGGCCCCGGCGCTGGCCTGGCTCGCGGCCTTGATGGTGGTGCCATGCGCGCTGGTGCTGGCGCTCGCCTTCTTCCGGCGCGGCATCTATGGCGGCATCGAATACACTTTCACTCTGGAGAATTTCGGGCTGGTCTTCGACCCGCTCTATGCCGGCATCTTCCTCAAATCGGCGCGCATCGCCGGCACGGCGACCTTGACCGCGGTGGTGATCGGCTATGCCGCCGCCTACGCCATATCGGCGGCCCCGCGCCGGCTGCAGCCGGTGTTCCTGTTCTTCGCCGTATTGCCGTTCTGGTCCAACTATTTGATCCGCACCTATGCCTGGATCGTGCTGCTCAATCGTGAGGGCCTGATCACCCAATTGCTGCGCTGGTTCGGCTACACCGGCGAGCCACCGTCGATGCTCTACACCGAAGGTGCGGTTGTCGCCGGCCTGGTCTACAACTACCTGCCCTTCGTCATCCTCGCCTGCTACGCACCGCTGTCGCGGCTCAACCCGGAACTCGCCGAGGCCTCGCGTGACCTCGGCGCTTCCGCCGTCACGACCTTTCGCCGTGTCATCCTGCCGCTGACCGTGCCCGGCATCGCTGCCGGCGCCGTCTTCGTCTTCGTGCTGTCGATCGGCAATTTCGTCACGCCGGCACTGCTCGGTGGCGGCCGCTTCCAGATGATCGGCAATCTCGTCTACGACCAGTTCCTGACCGCCAATGACTGGCCGTTCGGTGCGGCACTCGCCATGGCGCTGATCGCCATCATGCTCTTGGTGTTGATGGCGCAGGCGCTCGCCGCCGACCGCGCCTCGGGACGGGCGGCTGAGGCCAAGGGTAACGCCGATGGCTGAGCGCACTTTTCTTCCCTTCTCCCCGTTCACGGGGAGAAGGTGCCCCGAAGGGGCGGATGAGGGGCAGCGACAGCCTTTGCGACGCTCAGCGCCGCCCCTCATCTGCCTGCCCGTCCTCCGCAGCAGCTGTGCTGCAGCTGCGGAGGGTGGACCGGCATCTTCTCCCCGTGAACGGGGAGAAGGACGCTGTCCGCATGCTTGGCTCCAAGCTATCGGAGGCCAGCGATGACTCAATCCTTCGCTCGCACCCTGGGCATGCGGACGATCCTCGTTCTCGTCTTCGCCTTCCTCTACATCCCGATCGCCGTCCTGGTGGCGCTGTCCTTCAACGAGGGCGGCTTGCCGACGGCGTGGTCGGGTTTTTCACTGAAATGGTACGTGTCGCTGGCCGGCAATTCAGCCATCCTCTCCGCCGCGCTCAACACGCTGACCGTGGCGCTGGTCTCGACGGCAATCGCCACGTTGCTCGGCACATTGCTGGCGATCGGCGTCGAGACGCGCCGACAGTACGGCAAGGGTCTCGAAGCACTGATCTTTGCGCCGATGATCATCCCCGACATCGTGCTGGCGATCGCACTGCTGTCGTTCTTTTCCATGCTCAACCTCACCATGGGCCTGCACACCATCATCCTCGCCCATGTCGTCTTCAACCTCGCCTTCGTCTGCTCGGTGGTGCGTGCGAGGCTGAAGAGTTTCGATTGGTCGATCGTCGAGGCCTCCGCCGACCTCGGCGCCTCCGCGCTAACCACTTTCCGGCGCGTGACGTTGCCCGTCATCTTGCCGGCGGTGGTCGCCGGCGCGCTGCTCGCCTTCACGCTATCCGTCGACGAGTTCATCATCGCCTTCTTCACCGCAGGCGCCGGTCGTGCCTCGACCACGCTGCCGATGCAGATCTACGCGATGATCCGCTTCGGCATCACGCCGGAGATCAACGCGCTGGCAACCATCGTCATGGCGGTCTCGATCACCGCGCTGACCCTGTCGCAGCGGCTCAATCGGGGGATCATTGGCCAATGAGCGAACCGCGCACGCTGCTGGCCATCGATCATGTGTCGAAGCATTTCGGCCGGGTAACCGCCGTCGACGGTATCTCGCTCGATATCCGCGAGAATGAGTTCTTCGCCCTGCTCGGCCCATCGGGCTGCGGCAAGACCACGCTGCTGCGGATGCTGGCCGGTTTCGAGACGCCCAATGACGGACGCATCCTGCTCGATGGCCGCGACATCGCCAAAACCCCGCCCAACAAGCGGCCGGTCAACCTGATGTTCCAGTCCTATGCGCTGTTTCCGCATATGAGCGTCCGGGCCAATGTGTCCTATGGCCTCGAAATGGAGCGTTTGCCGGCCAGCGAAATCCGCTCCCGCGTCGATGCTATTCTCTCGACGACCGAACTCGTCTCCTTTGCCGATCGCAAACCGGAGCAATTGTCCGGCGGCCAGAAGCAGCGCGTCGCGCTCGCCCGGGCGCTGGTCAAGCGGCCCCGGCTGCTGCTGCTCGACGAGCCACTCGGTGCGCTCGACAAGAAGCTGCGCGGCGCCATGCAGCTGGAGTTGAAGCGCCTGCAGCACGAGGTCGGCATCACCTTCGTCATCGTCACCCACGACCAGGAAGAATCGCTTGTGATGGCCGACCGCATGGCGGTGCTGAAAGACGGAAAGCTGCTGCAATGCGACACGCCGCACGCGATCTACGAGCACCCCGCCGACCGCTTCGTCGCCGACTTCATCGGCGTGATGAATTTCGTGCCGGGCAAGGCCGCCGCCGATGGCGTCATGGCCGCCAACGGCGCGCGCATCGCCGGCAAGCTTCCCGCCACGCTCTTGTCAGGCGCTTCCGCAGTCGCGTCGGTGCGACCCGAGCGTATCCGGCTGTTCCCATCGGGTGAGACCGCCAACCGCACCACCGGTACGGTCGAGGCGCTGGCCTATCAGGGGCTCGACCTGCAACTGCATGTCCGCACGCCCTTGTCGCCAAAGCCGTTCCTGGTGCGTGTCACTGCGGACGCCGCCGACCGAAGGCCGGTTTCGTCGGGGGACCAGGTGGAACTCGGCTGGGACGCCGCCGACGTCAGAATTTTCGCAGAATGAAGGAGAGCTTGATGGCGCAGAAGACGATCGCGTTTTTCCCCGAAGCGGCCTACGGCCCGGCGCTCAATTCCGTCGGCATCGCGCAAGCCGTCGAGGCGCGTGGCCACAAGGCCGTTTTCCTGTCCGATCCGGGCTTTGTCGACGTCTACAAGGGCTACGGTTTCGAGGCGCATCCGGTGAACCTCTCCGAACCGATGCCGCCCGAGCAGATGGCAAAATTCTGGGAGGATTTCATCAACGGCCATATCCCGAACTTCCGCAAATCGCCCTATGACCAGGTCGACAATTACGTGAAGGATTGTTGGACCGCGATCGTCGACAGCGCCAAATGGGCGCAGAAGGATTTGCCGCGCGTTCTGGCCAGCATCAAGCCTGACGTGATCTGCGTCGACAACGTCATCCTGTTCCCGGCGATCAAGCAGTTCGGCAAGCCGTGGGTGCGCGTCATCTCCTGCTCGGAAAACGAGATCGAGGACGAGGACATCCCCCCGCATCTCTCCGGCTGCGGCGAGAACGATCATGCCGGCCACCAGCGCTACCGCGACCATTTCAACACGGTGATCAAGCCGATCCACGACGATTTCAACGCCTTCCTCACCGCCAACGACGAGGCGCCCTATCCGATCGGCCAGTTCTTCGAAGCCTCGCCCTATCTCAATCTGCTGCTCTATCCCGAAGCGGCGAAGTTCAAGCGCCGCCACCTCCTCGACCCGGCAAAATTCCAGTATCTCGAAGGCTGTGTGCGGCAGGAAAAGCCCTACACGGTGCCAGACTTCGCTGGGAACAATGAGGGGCCGCTGCTCTACGTCTCGTTCGGCAGTCTCGGTGCCGGCGATGTCGACCTGCTGAAGCGCATCATCGCGACATTGGGCAAGACGCGCTACCGTGCGCTGGTCAATGTCGGCGGCTACAAGGACCAATACACCGACGTGCCGGCCAACGTCATCGTCGACAGTTGGTTCCCGCAACCTTCGGTCATCCCGCAGGTCGATGCGGTCATCCACCATGGCGGCAACAACTCGTTCACCGAGTGCCTCTATTTCGGCAAGCCCGCCATCATCTTGCCCTATGTCTGGGACGGCCACGACAACGCGACAAGGGTCGAGGAGACGGGCCATGGCTTCGGCATGCCGCGCTATGACTGGAACGATGCCGAGCTGATCGCCAAGATCGAAACCTGCCTGACGGATCCGGCGATGAAAGCGAAGCTGGCGAGGACGTCGGCGCAGATGCGCGCCCAGAACGGCCCGGAGAAGGCGGCTGGGCTGCTGGAGGCGCTGCTGTGATTGAGATATCGAGCCCAGGCGCCCCCCTCTGGCCTGCCGGCCATCTCCCCCTCAAGGGTGGAGATTGGATGTCACCGAGGCTTTCGCCAATCGCCAAAGTTGTTGAAATAGCGCCACCCACGAAGCTGCCAATCTCCCCCCTTGAGGGGGAGATGTCCGGCAGGACAGAGGGGGGCCTCGTAGAGCGGCGACGGATCGGCGTTCGGCTGCATAATTGTGGAGCGCGCCCATGACCTCCTCCGCCCCGCATCTCCACCAAGCCTCCACCCGCACCGACCTCGTCGACTGGGGCGCCCAGCCGGACGCGCTTGACGGCGCGTCGCGCTCCGCCGGCAAGCTCGTGCACAAAGGCCCCAACAACCAGCCGGAATCCGGCATCTGGGTCTGCACGCCCGGGCGTTGGCGACTGGCGATCCCGCGCGATGAATTGTGCCATTTCATCGCCGGCCGCGCGACCTACCGGTCGGATGCCGGCGAAGTGATGGAAATCTCGGCTGGGACCGTGGCCATGTTCCCGGCCGGCTGGACGGGCGAATGCACCGTGCATGAGACCATGCGCAACGTCTACATGCTGGCCTGATCCTCACAGTTTGATGACATACCGGCACCGAAACACTGACCAAGGCCTTCATGGGCCGCTGAGCAACAAGGCCATTCCAGGGAAATCCATATGACGACACCGATCATGAAATCCCCGCTCGCCATGTCAGACCTCGTCGATTGGGGCGTCATCCCGACGATGATCGAGGGCGAATCCCACACTTCGGGCAAGCTGCTCTACAAGGGGCCGGAAGGCCGCTCGGAATGCGGCTTGTGGGTCTGCACGCCGGGCAAATGGCACTGCCACGTCACCCGTGACGAGTTCTGCCACTTCCTCGAAGGGCGCTGCACATATGTTCATGAATCCGGCGAAGTGATCGAGATCGAGCCGGACACGGCAGCCTTCTTTCCGCAGGACTGGAAGGGCGTCTGCACCGTCCACGAGACCATCAAGAAGGTCTACATGATCCGCTGAACCTTTCCGATAATTCTGCCCTGCCGGACACCTGGCGCAGCTTTCTGCGCTTCCGGTGCTCACGGACCCAAATGTCCGCTGCGCTCCGGTTCTCGAAAGCCACGCCATCTGACTCGGCAGGGCGAATTCTCAAAAAGGCTCCATACGTGGAGGAGGACGAAAATGCATTTCTCCCCTGACCGCCCGACCTTGTTCGTCAATCCGGACTACCGGCCGATGGCCGGCGCGAACAAACCGGTGATCGATCCGGCGACGCTGGAAACCGTCGGCGCCATCTCGGCACCCAGCGATAGCGAGATCGACGCAGTGCTCTCAGCAGCGACCAAGGCACAGGCCGCCTGGAAGAAGCTCGACGCCAAGAGCCGGGCAAAACACCTGCATGCCGTCGCCAACGCCATCGAGGCGGCCGACTTCACTCGCTGCGCCGAGCTGATGGTGCGCGAGATGGGCAAGCCCTATCCGGAAGCCATCGGCGAGATCGCCAACTGCGCGCCGATCTTCCGCTACTACGCCGAGATGGCACGCGACGATGCCGGCAAGATCGCCGGCACGACGCAGGCCGGTTCGTTCCAGTATGCCCGCTACGAGCCCTACGGCACCTCCGTCCACATCATGCCGTACAACTTCCCGATTCTGCTGATGTGCTGGACGGTTGCGGCTTCGCTCGCCGCCGGCAATGCCTGCGTCATCAAGCCGGCCGAGGCGACGACGCTGTCGACGCTGGACTACATGACTGTGTTCGGCTCGCTGCCCGAAGGCCTCGTCTCCTGCCTGCCCGGCGGTGCGGCAACCGCGCAGGCGCTGATCGCTTCCGACCGCACCCATGCCGTTGCCTTCACAGGCTCCGTCGCCGCCGGCAAGGCGGTTGCAATGGCCTGCGCCGAACGCATGAAGCCTTGCGTCATCGAAGCCGGCGGCAGCGACCCGCTGATCATCAGCCAGCACGCCCCGCTCGACATAGCGGCGGCCGGCAGCGTCACCGCCGCCTTCCATCTGACCGGCCAGGTCTGCACCTCGGCCGAGCGCTTCTTCGTCGTCGATGCCGTGCATGACCGCTTCGTCGAGCTGTTCGGCGAAAAGACGCGGGCGCTGCGCATCGGCAACGGCATGGACCGAAGCGAAATCGGCCCGCTGGTCAGCGAGGCCGCGAGGGCCAAGGTCATGCGCCTGGTCGACGACGCCATCGCGCATGGTGCCAAGGCCGTCACCGGCGGCCGCATTCCGCCCGCACACAACACCGGCTGGTTCTACGAGCCGACGATCCTGACCGGCGTCACCCCGGAGATGGCGATCATGCGCGAGGAGTGTTTTGGGCCGGTTGCCGCGATCTGCCGGGTCAAGGATTTCGACGAGGCGATCCGGCTAGCCAATGACAGCCCGTTCGGGCTCGGCGCCTCGGTCTTCACCACCGATCTGGCCGAAGCGCATGAGGCCGCCGAGCGGCTCGAAGCCGGCATGGTCTGGGTCAACAACCCGCTGATCGACAATGACGCTCTGCCTTTCGGCGGCTGGAAGGCCTCGGGCCTCGGCCGCGAGCTCGGGCGCCAGGGACTCGACGCCTTCCGCCGCTCGAAGATGGTGATCATCGACCACAAACCGGCAATCCAGGAATGGTGGTATCCCTATCCCGACAGCTGGTTCCGCGAGGCCGGCGGCCGCAGGCACGTGTGAAGCCTGCGATGCCGCCGACCAGCGCGCGACATCGGCTTTGACGGCTGCCGACGTCTCAGCCGGCGATGCTACGGCGTCGGTTGCATTGCCGCGGCCGTCTCGTCGATCTTGCCGGCAAGGACGCCTTGGGCCCAGGCGGTGACATCTGCGTCGACGGGCTTGTTAGCCATGTCCGTCAGCGCCGCGTCGAGCGATGTATCATCGGTGCCGACCGCTGTCTCGGCAGCCGCGGCTTCGGCATCGGCGGCGGCCGCATTGTCGGCGTCAACCACGGCCTGCTGGGCTGTGACCTCGGCCTCCAGAGCCGATATCTGCCCAGGCAGGGCCGCTTGCTGTTCGGGCGTCATGGCGGCAATCTGATCGGCCGTCAGCGACGTCAGCGCATCCAGCTGCGAATTCAGCGAATCCAGCTCAGCCTGGGCGGCGGCCGCTGTTGCGGCGGCCGTGGCAGCCGCGGCCTGGGCGACCTTGGCTTTCGCGGATTGCGTCACGAAAGCCTGAATGGCAGCGAACTTCTTGCTCTTGGAATTCATGTAGGCGTTGATGTTGCGCTGCAGCGAGTTCAGCCGGCCGAGTTTGGCGTGGATGTTCTTGTCCTTGGGCACGGACGAGACCTTTGTGGTATCGACCGTGGTGTTGGTCTTTTCCGTCTTGGCTACCTGCCCCCGGGCCGAGGAGGTCTTACCGTGCGAAGCGCCGCTGTTGCCGTGGTTGCCACCATTGCCATTGCCGCCGCTATGACCACCGCCATTGCCGCCGCCATTGCCATGCCCGTTGCCGCCGGCTCCGGCGAGTGCCGGAGACGCCAGAAGCGACAATGCGGCAAGCGCTGCCAACAGGGTTTTCCGGTTTGTCATGGTGGTCTCCTCGGGATTCGCCGTGTTCGCACAACTGCTGAACCAGCGTCCTATGAGAAACCGCTAATTTTACGGAGTAAACTTTAGACAAATGCGGTCGCAATACGCGAGCATCCGGCAAGCCGACCAGCTAAGCGGCTGATTTTAAACAGCGATCGGCGCCATCGGAGCTGCATGGCACTGAAGTCCCATGCCGATCAGACCATGGTCCTAGCAGCCGGCCAGGGGCATCGTGCAATAGCAGGGAACGGGTCGGAAAGGCGTTGAAAAGGAACGTCGGCGGATGAAACCAGGGACCTCAACCGATGCTTTCGCCGCCGTCGATCACCAGCGCCTGACCGGTCATGAATGAGGAACGGTCGGAGACGAGAAACAGGATCGCTTCGGCAATCTCTTCGGCTATGGCCCAGCGCCCCATCGGGATCTTGGTGCGTACATAGTTTTCGATCGCTTCCCGTCCGCCCATCTGGGCGATGAACGGCTCGTTGAACGGCGTGTCGACCCAGCCCGGACAGAGCGCATTGACGCGCACATTGTGCTTGGCATAGTCGAGCGACATCTGCCGGGTCATTGCCACCACCGCATGTTTCGATGTCGCGTAGGCGATCATTTCGCGGTCGTAGAACACGCCCGAATTGGAGGCCGTGTTGAGGATGACGCCGCCGCCGCGTGCGACCATCGACGGCATGACCAGCCTGGCCGCGAGGAACTGCGCCCGCACATTGATCCGCCACGAGGCATCCATGCCGCCGGTCTCGACTTCGGTCAGCGTGCCGCCGACCTGGATTCCGGCGTGGTTGTGCAGGATGTCGATACGCCCATGCTTGTCGAGCGTGCCGGCAATAAGCCGCTCGACCGCCGCGTCATCCGCGACGTCGGTAGCAACCGCCTCGGCCCGCCCGCCCGCTATACGGATGTCCAGCGCCGTTGCCTCGCCGGCAGAATGATCCCTGTCGGCGATGACAACCACGGCGCCTTCCCTGCCCATGATCATGGCGCCGGCGCGGCCGATGCCGGAGCCGGCGCCTGTCACCACGGCGATGCGGTCTTTGAGGATCATGATGCGGCTTTCAGTTTGACGGTTTGCGCTGGCGCAATTGCCATTGGGCGAGCACCACGAGCAGCACGGAAGCGACGAGCACGATCGTCGCGATGGCATTGATCTCCGGCGTCACGCCGCGCCGGATCGACGCGAAGACATAGATCGGCAGCGTCGTCTGGGCGCCGGCGACGAAGAAGGCGACGATGAAATCGTCGAAGGAGAAGGTGAAGGCGAGAAGGAAGCCGGCGACCACCGCCGGCATGATCTGCGGCAGCACGATCGAGCGGAACGTCGTCAGCGGCGTGGCGTAGAGATCGCTCGAAGCCTCGACCAGATTGCGGTCGAGGCTGCCGAGGCGCGTGCCGACGATCATCGTCACCAGCGCCATCGAGAACAGGCCGTGCGCCGCGATGATCGATCCGTAGCCCAGCGACAGGCGCGGCGGCTGGTCGTCAGGCCAGATCGAGGCGAGGAACGGATTGACCACCGCGAACAGCTGGACCAGCGCAACCAGTGTCGAAATGCCGATGACGACGCCAGGAACGACGATCGCCGCACCGAGCAGCGCGTCGAACACAGCGCGGGTCCGCACCCTGACGCGCGCGAGGCCAAGGGCTGCCGCCGTGCCGAACACCGCCGCCAGCGAGGCGCTGGTGGTGGCGATGAACAGGCTGTTCTTCAGCGCCTCGACCAGGAACGGGTTCGCCAGCGCCTTGCCGTACCATTGCACGGAGAAGCCGGTGAACTCGCTGGCATGATGACCGGCGTTGAAGGAGAACAGCACGACCAGCGCTATCGGCAGATAGAGGAAGGCGAAAACGGCAATGACGAAGGCGCGCATCAGATCAGATCCACCCGGCGGGCGCCCGAGACGCGGGTCGAGATGCGGTTGGCGGCAATCAGGACCACCACCGAAACCAGCACCAGCGTGATCGCGATCGCCGACCCGAACGGCCAGTTGCGCGACTGCAGAAACAGATCGACCAGCGCATTGCCGATGAAGAACACTTTGCCGCCGCCCAGCAGCGTCGGGATCAGATATTCGCCGAGTAGCAGGATCATCACCAGTGAGAAACCGGTCATCACGCCCGGCAGCGACAGTTTCAGGGTCACGCCCAGGAAAGTCGAAAGCGGTGTCGCGCCGAGATCGGCGGAAGCCTCCAGCAGCCGGCGATCGAGCCGTTCGAGGCTGACATAGATCGGCAGGATCATCAGCGGCAGATAGCCATAGACGATGCCGAGCAGGACAGCGCCTGGCGTGTTGATCAGCCTGACATCCTCGATGCCGGCAAAGGCGAGCAGCGCCGGGATGCCGCGCCCGCCCAGAATGTACATCCAGGCGTAGGTCCGCATCAAAAGGCTGGTCCAGAACGGAATGACGACCAGCGCCAGCAGGATCAGCCGCCAGCGCGCCGGCGCGCGGAGGGCAAGATAATAGGCGACCGGATAGGCGACCAGCAGGCAGGCGAGCGCCCCTGCCGGCGCCAGCACCATGGTATTCCAGAAGGCGGTCGCCCGCGCCGGAAGGTTGGCATATTGCGCCATCGTGAAGGCCGCCTGATAGCCGCCCTCCGGTGCCCGCTCGCCGACGCTGAACACGGCGATGGCTACGAACGGCAGCACCAGAAACACCACCAGCCACGCCGTCGCCGGAGCGAGCAGCATGGCCGTCAGCAGATTTTTGCGAAGGACATTGCCACGCATTGAAAGATTCGCCCCGGTGCCGGCGGGGTCTAAACCCGCCGGTCAAGTTTGTATGCGTCGGTTTGAGACCCGCTTTGTTCAGGCCGACTTGAAGCGCGCCATCAGTTCGGCACGGCCCGGATCGGTCAGCGTTGCCGCCGCGCCGAATTCCAGCGGCGTCAGAAGGTCCGCCGCCGGATAGAGGATCGGATTGTCGAGCACCTCCTTGGGCAGCAGCTTGTTGACCCGCGCATCGGTCGAGGGCGCGCCATTGGCCAGGTGCTCCTTGACCGCGACCTGCGGGTTCATCAAATAGTTGAGCAGGGCATAGCCGGCCGGCTTGTTCGGCGCATCCTTGGGAATGGCGTAGAAGTCGGTCCAGATCTCGCCGCCTTCCTTGCCCAGCACATAGGCGATCTCGGGAATGTCGCGATGCAGCTGCGCACCGTCATTGGTCCAGCACATGGTCATCCACGCATCGCCCGCGCGCATGCCCGGCTGGTAATCCGACGAAACCGCGAACAGATGCGGCTTGACCTTGAGCAGCAATTCCTCGGCCTTGGCGAGTTCGTCGGGCTTCAGCGAATTGAATGAATAGCCGTAATATTTCAGCGCGTTGCCGATCGTGGTCAGCTGGTAGTCGTGCACCATGGTGCGGCCGTCGCCTTCCGCCATGGCGGTGTCCCAGAACTCCTTCCAGCTGGTCATCGGCTTGGTGAGCTTCTTGGTGTTGACCGCAAACCCGGTGGTGCCCCAGTTCTTCGGCACCGCGTAGGTCACCTTGTCGATCGTGCCTTCCCCAGTGAAGCGCGGGTCTTCCTGCGAGCCGTCGAAATTCGGCAGCTTCGCCATATCGAGTGCTTCGATGATGCCGAGCTTCTTGTAGGTCGAGATCGTGTAGTTGGTCGGCACGAAAAGGCTCCAGCCCGAGGCCCCGGCCTGCAGCTTGGCCAGCATCTCCTCGTTGGAGCCGAACACGTTGACCTCGACGGCAACGCCGGTGTCCTTCTTGAAATTCTCGAACGTCGCCGGGTCATGATAATTCGGCCAGGTTGCGATCGACATGCGGTCGCCGAGGTTTTCCGCGGCAAAGGCCGGCGTCGGCATGATGCCGATCTCGCGCGCCATCACCGCCGTCGCGATGCCGAGGCCGGTGAGGCCAAGGAAGTCGCGTCGGCCGATCGAGCCGCGCTTCAGACGCATCAGCTGGTCGACAAAGTTCTCAGGGCTTATCGGCAGTCCATCACGATATGATTTCGACATGTTTGTTTACCCTCTGGTTGGTCCCGTTATTCTTGGTCTCCGGAAACGCCAGCGGCGTCCCGGTGGCAAAGCCGATGGCGACGGGTTCACCCGGCTTGAAGAGGTTGCCGTGTCCGGTAACATGATCGGCCTTGGCGAGCAGCGTTCCGATGCCTTGAACCTCGATCGCGTACTCCGCTGTCGACCCCAGGAAGATGCGGTTGCGGACGACGCCCTTGAACGGGCCGCTTTCCGGAGCGCCGAGACTGAGCGATTCTGGGCGCAGGCTGACCGAAACGGTCTCGCCGTTCCGCAAGGCGGTGCGCTTGCGCGCCGCAATGACCGTGCCGTCGGCCAACGCTATGTCCACCAGCTCGCCCGAATGCCCGGCGACCTTGCCGCTCAACAGATTGGTCTTGCCGACGAAATCGGCGACGAACAGGTCGGCGGGTTCGTCATAGATCTCGCTTGGCTGTCCGAGCTGGACGATGCGGCCGCCATTCATGACGCAGACGAAATCGCTCATCGACAGCGCTTCCTCCTGATCGTGGGTGACCAGCACGAAGGTGATGCCGATCTCGCGCTGCAGGTTCTGCAATTCGATCTGCATGTCGGTGCGCAGCTTCTTGTCGAGCGCCGCCAGCGGCTCGTCGAGCAAAAGCACGGCCGGCTTGTTGACCAGCGCGCGCGCCAGCGCGACGCGCTGCTGCTGGCCGCCGGACAGTTCGTGGATCTTGCGCCTGTTATAGCCGGCGAGGCGCACCATTTCGAGCGCTTCGCCCGCCCTTGAGGCGATCTCGCGCGATGACAGCCGCGGCCGCGCCTGGCGCAGGCCGTAGGCGACGTTGTCTTCCACATCCAGATGCGGGAACAACGCATATTGCTGGAACACCATGTTGACCGGCCGCCTGTAAGGCGGCGTTCCGGCCATGTCCTGGCCACGAATGAACACTTGGCCTTCGCTTGGCTGTTCGAACCCGCCGATCATGCGCAGGCAGGTCGTCTTGCCGCAGCCGGACGGTCCGAGCAGCGCGACAAAGGCGGAGGGCGGCACAGCGAGATCGATGCCGCTGACCGCGGTCACCGCGCCATAGCGCTTGGTGACGCCGCGAAACTCGATGTCGGGCACTGCGGTCAAGGCTGCGGACTCCCCAGGGCAATCTCAAGACGCTACCAGAGCCAATGGCGGCTAGTATATACCTCACGGGTGGTATATCTGATCTATTTTCTCGTTTAGAGGGGTATGAATTGACCCGCAGCGATGAATACAGCCGGCTGGCCACGCTTGTCGCGGCGACGCGGGAGACGAGCGGCGATCTCTTCGGCCATGCGTTGGTCGATTGGCTGCGGCAGCATGTCGATTTCGATCACTGCGTGATCTTCGGCTATCGCGGCGCCTCACGCCCGCTATTGCTGTTCGAGACGTTCTCGCCGACGGAGAGCCACGTCTTTGTCGCCCTCTACCAGGAAGGGCCTTATCTGCTCGATCCGTTCCACCACGCGGCGGTCGAGCGAAAGGAAGGCTTCTGGCGCATGCGCGAACTCGCGCCGGACCGTTTCTACGCCAGCGAATATTTTCGTTCCTACTACAGCCAGACCAGGCTGGCCGAGGAGGTCGGCTTCTTCGTACCGCTGCCGGGCAAGGACGCACTGGTGCTGTCGCTGATGCGGCTGCGCGCTTCAGGTCCGTTCGGAACCGCCGACGCCAGGCTGCTGCGCGATATGGCGCCGGCGGTGGTCGCCTTCGCCCGCTTGCGCTGGCCTGCTCTTCCCGTCGACGAGCCGGTCGAGGCCAAGCAGGACGAGGCGTTGGCGGCCGTCAACGAGTTCGACCGCGCCCATATCTGGAAGAGCCTGTCGCTGACGCCGCGCGAAAAGCATGTCGTCGACCTGGTGCTGCAAGGGCATTCCACCGAATCGATCGCCAGGGCCATGCGCATCGTGCCGGGGACCGTGAAGGTCCACCGCCGCAACATCTACCGCAAGCTCAAGATCAAGTCGCAGGCCGGCCTTTTTGCCCGCTTCGTCGAAATCATCGACGCGCGGGTAAGGTAGCTCCTCCAATCCCCGCCACCACCTGGCAAGGCGATCGCTTCTGATTCGAATTCGCCCCATCACCTTTTCCGACTGTTGACGCCGCCCCTCACCTGCCTGCCGGCATCCTCTCCCCGTATAGTGACGGGGAGAGGGGCGCTCTCATTGCCGCTTTCGCCAACCACCAGCCTCGAAAGAAGGGCGCCAAGGTTGAGGGCAGCCCCTTCTCCCCGTTACTATACGGGGAGAAGTGCCCGGCAGGGCGATGAGGGGCGGCGCCGACTTCGAAAATTGATCGTCTCAGCCACAAGTTGGAAACTGTCGTTGGTCTGAGGCCACGCCCCGACCGCTTGCCGATGGCGCTCGATCACGCTGTCGAGCCAGCTTCCCACGAGCCAGTCTCGGCCATCCGCCTCAGAAGCGGCGCCGGCTTGAAGACATCCTTGCCCGTCCGCTGGTGCCAATATTCGAGCCGCTCGATGATCTTGGCCGCGCCTTCGAGGCCAGCCCAGAACATCGGACCGCCCTTGCCGACGGGAAAGCCGTAGCCGTTGACCCAGACGACATCGATATCGGATGCGCGGGCGGCAATCTTTTCCTCGAGGATTTTCGCGCCTTCGTTGATCATGGGGTAGAGCGTTCGCTCGGCAATCTCGTCTGTCCCGATCGTGCGTGGTGCGATGCCCTTCTCGGCGGCTTTTTCGCGGATCAGCGCCTCGACCTCGGGATCGGGGATACCCGCCCGCGCACCAGCCTCGTAGAGATAGAAACCGCGGCCGGTCTTCTGGCCGAAGCGCCCTTGTTCACACAAACTGTCGGCGATCACTGCCGTCTGCCCGCGCGCCTTGCGGTTTCGCCAGCCGATGTCGAGGCCGGCGAGGTCGCCCATCTGGAACGGCCCCATCGGCCAGCCGAAATCGGTGAACGCCTTGTCGATCAGGCTTGGCGTCGCTCCTTCGAGCAGAAGCGCCTCGGATTCGGCGCCACGCGCGGCCAGCATGCGGTTGCCGACGAAGCCATGGCAGACGCCGACCACGACGGCCACCTTGCCGATCTTGCGCGCCAGGTCGACCACCGTGGCCAGCGCATCGGGCGCGGTCTTGTCGGCCCGCACGATCTCCAGCAGCTTCATGACATTGGCCGGCGAGAAGAAATGCAGCCCGAGCACATCCTGTGGCCGCGAGGTCGAGGCGGCGATTTCGTCGATGTCGAGATAGGAGGTGTTGGTGGCGAGGATCGCGCCCGGTCTGGCCACCGCGTCGAGTTTGCCGAACACTTCCTTCTTGACCGCCATGTCCTCGAACACCGCCTCGACGATCAGGTCGCAATCGACCAGGTCGGCATAATCGGTGGAACCCTTGAACTGGGCGAGCCGCTGCTGTTTGGCATCTTCGGTCAGGGAGCCGCGTGAGACCGAAACGGCATAATTCTTCTCGATCATACCGAGCCCACGCTGCAAGGCTTCCTCGCTGGTCTCCAACAACGTGACTGGAAAACCGCCATTGACGAAGGCCATGGCGATGCCGCCGCCCATAGTGCCGGCACCGATGACGCCAACCCGCGCAATCCTGCGTTTGACGACATCCTTATCGGGATTCTTTGCCGCCTCGCGTTCGGCGAAGAACAGATGCCGCTGCGCCCGCGACTGGTCGCTGGCGACCAGCTTCATGAACAGCGCGCGTTCGGCAGCCAGAGCTTCCTCGAACGGCAACGTGACGGCGTTGCGCACCGATTGCGCGCAGGCGATCGGCGCTTCGAGCCCGCGCGCCTTCTTGGCAAGGTCCGCCGCCTCGGCGTCGAAGGCCGCCAGGTCGGTTTGCCTGAGCTCGTCATTGCGATCGCGCACCGGCGTGAAGGGACCACCCTTGCTGGCTATCTCCCGGGCGAAGTTCACGGCATGCGTGATCAGATCGCCGTCGAAGACAGCATCGACCAGGTCTGCTCCATGCGCTTCGGCAGCACCGATCGGCGCGCCGGAAACGATCATCCTGAGCGCTTTCACCGCACCGACAAGGCGCGGCAGCCGCACCGTGCCGCCGCCGCCCGGCAACAGGCCGAGCTTCACCTCGGGAAGGCCGAGCCTGGCGCCGGCATCGGCAACGCGGAAATGGCAGCCGAGCGCCAGTTCCAGCCCGCCGCCGAGCGCGGTGCCGTGAATGGCGGCGACGGTCGGCTTGGCGATGGTCTCCAGCATGGCCACGACGGCACGCAGGTCGGGCTGCTGTACAGGTTTGCCGAATTCGGTGATATCGGCGCCGGCGACAAAGGTCCGTCCGGCGCAAGCGATGACGATGGCCGCGACCGAAACATCGTCGCGCAACGAGACCACCGCCTGCATCAGCGGCTCGCGGACATGAAAACTCAGCGCGTTGACCGGCGGATTGTCGATGGTGACGATGGCGACATCGCCGTCCCGGCTGAGCTTCAGGAAATCGGACACGCAAAACCTCCCAGCAATGGCGAACGGCTTGCGGCCGCGCGAACGGGATTTACAGCGCCATGACGCGGATGGGAACCGGATGCCGGCCTGGCATAATGATTGCCGGTCTTGAAGTGCCTGGTGCTGTCCCGCCAGCGCCAAGCTTTTCGCCATCACCGCAGCGGCTTCTGTCCACCCGCGGCCGTGATCACCCCGACGATGATCAGCCCGGTCAACAGCAGCCGCACGCCGGCGCTGACGCCGAACGTGTTGAGCATGGTCAAGAGCAGCACCAGGAACAGCGCCGCGCCCCAGACGCCGGGCACGTTGGCCTTGCCGCCGGCCACCGACGTGCCGCCGATGACGACGACGGCGATCGAGGCCAGCAGGTACTCGTTGCCGATGTCGACGTTTGCGCCGCGGAAATAGCCTGCGAGCAGCGCCCCGTCGATGCCGCCGAGCGCGCCCGACAGCGTGTAGGTGAGGAAACGGATGCGGCCGACATTGACGCCGGCCAGCCACGCGGCCCGGATGTTCTGGCCGATCGCCAGCACCGAGCGGCCATAGATCATCCGTTGCAGCGCGATCGCGGCGCCGATGGTGAACAGCACTGTGAGGATCGCCAGCACCGGGATGCCCAGAACCTGCCGGTTGGCGAAATCGGCGAAGCCCGGCGGCGGCTTGATCTGCAGCCCGCGCCCATAGCTGATGTCGATGGACTGGATGATGAAGCTGGCCGACAAGGTGGCGATGATCGGCGGAATGCGCAGCGCCCAGATCAGCAGATAGTTGGCGACGCCGATCGCGGCACCCGTAGCGAGCGCCGCCAGCAGCCCGACCGCGATCATCGAGTCATTGCCGTCCATCACCTTCATGGCGACGGCGCTGGCAAGGCCGATATTGGCCGGCAACGACAGGTCGACATTGCCGGGGCCGAGCGTGATGACGAACATCTGCCCGACGCCGACAATGACCGTGAACACCGCCAGCGACAGCGCTGCCGTGACCATGCCGCCGCCGCCATAGCCGCCGGTGAAGGCGATGGTCGCCAGCCACACCAGAAGCGCGCCGAGGAATGACCAGATCCAGGGCCTGCCGAGCAGGGTCTTCACCAACACCACTGGCTCACCTCTCCCTGCGGCTGATCAGCACCCGCGCGGCAAGCACGATGATCAGGATGGCGCCATTGGCGGCCACCTGCCAGTCGGGCGGAATGTGCATGAAGGTGAGCAGCGGCGACGCGGCCAGCGCCAGCGTCAGCGCGCCGATCACCGCGCCGATCGGCGACACCCGGCCGCCGACGAATTCGCCGCCGCCCAGAATGACGCCGGCGATCGAAAGCAGCGTGTAGCCGTTGCCTATGTTGGCGTCGGCCGAGGTGGTGATGCCGATCAGCGCCATGCCGGACAGCACGCCGAACAGGCCGGCCAGCGAAAACAGCACGATCTTGGTCTTGAGCAGCGACCAGCCGGCGCGGCCGAGCGCCGCCGGATTGCCGCCGGAGCCGCGCAGGATCACGCCATAGGAGGTGCGCATCAGTCCGAAATGAACGACAAGGCCGATCAGCAACGCTGCAATGATCGGAAACGGAACGAGAGGCGGTTTGAACGCCATGAACGCCAGCAGCCAGTCCGGCGCCTTGCCGCCCGGTTTGGGCAGCACGAGAATGGCCAGCCCCTGCCACACAAAACTCATGCCGAGCGTCACCACGATCGACGGCAGGTTGCGCAGGTGGATCAGCGCGCCGAGCAGCGCATAGACGCCGATCGACCCGAGCAGGATGGCGACGCCGATGACCGGCGCGTCCTTCAGCCATGTCGCGGTGACGCAGCCGACGAAACCGACAAAGGTGCCGATCGACAGGTCGAGCTCATTGCCCGATATGACGAACATCTGCGCGATTGTCGCCAGGGCGATCGGGATCGCCAGGTTGAGCATCAGGCTGAAGCCGAAATAGCTGATGGCGCGCGGGTTGAGCCAGGCGATGGCGAGCAGCACCAGCGCCAGCGACAAAGCCGGCAGCAGCCCACGCAGCAGGCGGGCACGCGCCAGCGCGCCGCGCTCGGCGGAGGTCTTGGCGGTGGTGTCGATGCTGGCGGCCGTCATCTCAGGCCGCATCGCCGAAGGAGGATTGGATGATCTTCTCTTCGGTCAGTTCGTCGCGACGCAGATTGGCGACGATACGGCCGTTCTTGAAGACGTAGATGTGGTCGCAATTGTCGAGCTCTTCGGTTTCCGTGGTGTACCAAAGGAAGGTGCGGCCTTGCCGAGCCTCCTTGCGCACGAGCTCGTAGACCTCGAGCTTGGTGCCGATATCGACGCCGCGCATCGGATCGTCCATCAGCACGATCTGCGCATCCGAGCCTAGCGCGCGGGCAAACAACGCCTTCTGCTGGTTGCCGCCCGACAGCGAAAAGATGTTGTTGTTCATGTCGGGCGTGCGGATGCCGATCTTCTTTTGCCAGAACTGCGCAAGCTCAGCCTCGCGCTGCGGCGAAATCAGCAGGCCGTTGCGCAAACGCGCCAGCGAGCGGATGCCGATATTCTCGGCGATCGACCACTGCGGAAAGATGCCGTCCGCCTGCCGGTCGCCGGCGACCAGCGCCACCGGCGCGGTCACTTGGATGCCGGCCTTGGCGCGCGACGCAGCGCGGAAGATCGCCAGCAGCAGGTCGGTCTGGCCATGGCCGGCCAGGCCGGCAAGGCCGATGATCTCGCCGGCGCAAGCGACGAGGTCGGCGCCGTCCTTCTGCGCGGCAGGCCGCGCCCGAACCCGCAGCGGGCTGGCGCCGGGTTTGGCCGCAGCGGCTTGCGCCGCGATCTTCTGGCGTGCTTCCGCCCCACCCATCGCCGTCACCAGCCGGTCGCGGTCGAAGGCACTGGCCGCATCGGCGACAACCACCTTGCCGTCGCGCATCACCACGATGCGGTCGGCGTTCCGCAGCACTTCGCCCAGTACATGCGAAATCAGGATGCAGCTTTTGCCGCCGGCGACGAAGCGGCGCACGAAAGCCAGCAGCTGGCCGGCCGTATGCGCGTCGAGCGACGATGTCGGCTCGTCGAGGATGACGAGGTCGAGCCGGTCCTGCGTGACGGTGAAGGCACGCGCGACCTCGACCATCTGGCGCCGGCCGATCGAGAGATCGCCGACAATGTCCGCCGCCGAGATGCTGTGGCCCGGAAAGATCTCGTCGAGCTTGGCGGCGATCAGCTCGGCGGCCTTGCGCCGCCAGCCGAAGCCGCGTAGCGAAGCGTGGTTGATGCGCGTGTTCTCGGCGACGCTGAGATTGGGGCACAGCGACAATTCCTGGAAAACGCAGCGTATGCCGAGTTGCTGCGCCCGCGACACCGAGTAGTTCTCCTCGGCCTCGCCATGCACGCCGATCGTGCCGCTATCGGGCGCCAGCGTGCCCGCAACCATGTGCATGAGCGTCGATTTGCCGGCGCCATTATGGCCGACGAGGCCGACGCACTCCCCAGGCCCGACACGGAAATCCACGCCGCCAAGCGCGCGAACGGCGCCGAAATGTTTTTCGGCGCCGTTCAGTCTGATAATGTCGGCATTCCCTTCAGCCATGCTCAACGATATCCGCTCACGGTAGGAACGCCAACGCCATGCTACTTGATGTTGGCCTTGATGGCCGCGATGGCGTCTTCCTGGCTGTATTCGTGCGTGGCGACCCCGCCTTCCTTGATTTTCGGCAGGGCAGCCTCGAAATCGTCCTGGGTGAAGGCGAGATACGGCACCAGCAGGTCGTGCGGAATGTCCTTGCGGCCGTCGAGCACCTGTTGCGCCACCCAGAAGGCCAGCGACGACACGCCGGGCGCGATCGAGGCCGACCAGGTCTGATAGCCGTCCTTGTCCTTCTGCTCCTTCCACCACTTCAGCTCGTCCTGGCGGTTGCCCATGATGATGGTCGGGCGCGGCTTGCCGGCTGCGGCGAAGGCCTGCGCCGCGCCGTAGCCGTCACCGCCCTGGTCGACGATGCCGACGATGTCGGGCAGCGACGGCAGGATGGTCGCGACCGCCTTCTGCGCCGTGGTCTGGTCCCAGTCGCCGGTCACCGAGCCGACGATCTTGAACTCGGGGTGGGCGGCAACGCCTTCGAGAATGCCGGCATGGATGGCGTCGTCGATCGACGTGCCGGCCAGCCCGCGGATTTCCAGCAGATTGCCGCCCTTGGGCTGGAATTTGGCCATCTGCTCGACTTCCTGCTTGCCCATGTCCTTGAAGTCGACGACGACGCGGTAGGCGCAAGGCTCGGTGACGATGCCGTCGAAGGAAACGACGACGATGCCGGCGTCGCAGGCCTGCTTGATGGCGCCGTTGAGCGCGTCCGGCGAAGCGGCATTGATGACGATGGCGTCATAGCCTTGCAGGATCAGGTTCTGCACCTGCGCGGCCTGCGTCGGGACTTCCTTGTCGGCGGTGGTGAAGACGTCGGCCGCGGCGACGATCTTGTCGTCGACCGCCTTCTTGGTGACGATGCCATAGCTGTCGAGCATGGCCTGCCGCCACGAATTGCCGGCGTAATTGTTGGAGAACGCGATCTTCTTGCCGCTGGTGTCGGCAAGTGCCGTGCCCGAGGCGAGCATCGCGCAGAGGGCTCCTAAAACGAACAGTTTCTTCATGTCATACTCCTCCCAAGAGTTGCTGGTCGTGCTGCTTGCTGATGAAACTTGGTCCTGGCTTCCTGTTTTTTATCTATTGTCGGACAAATGCAGAAGGCTGGCAGCCTGTCAACTGGCAATCCGTGCAAGCCCAGGGGCTCAGAACCCGGGTCGACAAAGGCCTGGCGACAGTCCGGCTGTACCGGCTGCCTTTTCAGGATAGGAATTTTTTCTTGACAGGGTGAGTGCAGCTATGGTAGATATTCCTCCATGGTGCTGAGTTGCGCCACGGACCCGCCGCACAGGCGGGTTTTTCCGTCCAATGCTCCATCAACAGCGCGCCGGCGAAAGCTCCGAAGGAACCCATTACCCCGGGTTGTCCCGCGTAAGAGCCTGCCGATCAACTTGCAGTGCAACGATTGAAATAGCTTTGGTTGATGGGCTAGGCATGCATGCAGGAGACCGAAGCATGGCAGCGACGCCGATTGTTCCCCCGGGCGCACCGGGCATTCCGGCGCGCTGGACGTCAAGTGCCAAGAGCGGCGAGACCGCCGATGTCTGGAAGGTCGAGCGCTGGACCTATGTCACCGCCACGGCAACCAGCAAGACGGCAGGCGTCGAGGGCTACTACGTCCGCATCGCCCCACCGGACAGCGCCGACGCCGGCTCGCCGAAGGACGGCTATGTCCCGATCAAGAACCGGCCGCCCGGCGACACGGACCAGCCCGCCGAGGCGCCTGCCGATGCACGCTGATCTTCACTTTTTTCTGGCCCGCAACCGGCGATTGGGAGAATGTCGACTTCTCCGTCGTGTCAGGCGATCGGGATAGCCAGTAGGTCCATCCTCGACTAACCCAGAAAATCTCAAGGAAACAGGGACGAAACCATGCAGATCGGAATGATGGGACTGGGCCGGATGGGCGCCAACATGGTCCGGCGCCTGATGCGCGACGGCCACCAATGCGTGGTGTACGACATCAATCCCGCCAGCGTCGCGGCGCTGGTGACCGACGGCGCGTCCGGGGCGGCGTCGATGGAGGAATTCGTCGGCAAGCTCGCCAAGCCGCGCTGCGTCTGGGTGATGCTGCCGGCCGCGATCACCGGCAAGATCGTCGACCAGGTGGCGGCGCTGATGGAGCCGGGCGACATCGTGATCGACGG
Organism: Mesorhizobium sp. M0152; assembly: GCF_040322415.1. Taxonomy (NCBI): domain Bacteria; kingdom Pseudomonadati; phylum Pseudomonadota; class Alphaproteobacteria; order Hyphomicrobiales; family Phyllobacteriaceae; genus Mesorhizobium; species Mesorhizobium sp. M0152. The sequence goes on along the minus strand of NZ_JAMYTH010000010.1, from coordinate 135,043 downwards.
CGGCAATTCCTACTATCACGACGACGTCGACCGGGCGGCAAAACTGGCGGCCAAAGGCATCAGCTATGTCGATGTCGGCACCAGCGGCGGCGTCTGGGGCCTCGATCGCGGCTACTGCCTGATGATCGGTGGGCCCGACGATGCCGTCAAGCACCTCGATTCGATCTTCGCCACGCTGGCGCCTGGCGCCGATGCCGGCGCAGCCTCGCCCGACAAGGCCGCCGGCACCGCTGCCTTCGGCTATCTGCATTGCGGTCCGAGCGGCGCCGGCCACTTCGTCAAGATGGTCCACAACGGCATCGAATACGGCGTCATGGCTGCCTATGCCGAGGGCATGAACATTCTCAAGGCCGGCAATGCCGGCAAGGTCAAACGCACCGCCGATGCCGAGACCAGCCCATTGCAGAACCCCGAATACTATCAGTTCGACATCGACCTCGCCGAGGTCGCCGAGGTCTGGCGCCATGGCAGCGTCATCGGCTCCTGGCTGCTCGATCTGACCGCCGGTGCGCTCAAGTCGGATCCTTCGCTGGCGAATTTCGGCGGCCGGGTCTCGGATTCCGGCGAAGGCCGCTGGACGCTGAAGGCGGCGATCGACACCGGCGTGCCGGCGCCGGTTCTGTCCTCCGCCCTGTTCGACCGCTTCTCCTCGCAAGGGGAATCCGAATTCGCCGACAAGCTGCTCTCGGCGATGCGCTACGCCTTCGGCGGCCATCTCGAAAAGCCGAAGGCCGGCTCATGACGGCGGCAAGGGAGACACGCCAATGAGCCAGGAACGGTCCGACACGCTGGTGCTCTTCGGGGCGACCGGCGACCTCGCCCATAAGAAAATATTCCCGGCACTTTACCAGATGGTCGCCAAGGGAACGCTCACCGAACCGGTGATCGGCGTCGCCTTCGATGCCTGGGACCTCAAGCAATTGCAGGCGCGTGCCCGCGACGGCATCGTCAACGCGCTCGGCAAGATCGACGAGGAGGTCTTCGCCAAGCTTGCCTCCCTGCTGCGCTATGTCAGCGGCGATTATCGCGATCCGGCCACCTTCGAGAAGCTGAAGAGCACTCTCGGCAGCGCCCAGCGGCCGCTGCACTACATGGCGGTGCCGCCGACCATGTTCGAGACCGTCGTCCAGGGACTTGAGCAATCGGGCACCGCGCACGGCGCGCGGCTGATGGTGGAAAAACCCTTCGGCCACGATTTGCAATCGGCACGCTGGCTGAATCGGGTGCTGCACCTGGTGTTCGACGAACAATCGATCTTCCGCATCGACCATTATCTCGGCAAGGAAGCGATCCAGAACCTGCTCTATTTCCGCTTCGCCAATTCCTTGCTCGAACCGATCTGGAACCGCAATTTCGTCGAAAGCGTGCAGATTACCATGGCCGAGGATTTCGGCATCGAAGGACGTGGCCGCTTCTATGACGATGTCGGCTGCATCAGGGACGTCATCGAGAACCATCTGCTCAACATTCTCTTGCTGCTCGCCATGGAGCCGCCTGTCGGCCGCTCCGCCGACGATCTGATCGACGAGAAGGTACAGGTGCTCAGGGCGATCCGCACCTTGACGAAAGACGATGTCGTGCGCGGCCAGTTCGCCGGCTATCTCACCGAGCCCGGCGTGGCGCCGAATTCGCCGGTCGAGACCTTCGCGGCGGTGCGCTTCTCCATCGACACCTGGCGCTGGCAGGACGTGCCGTTCTTCATCCGCGCCGGCAAGAACATGCCGGTGCATGTCACCGAGGTGGTGGTGCGCCTGAAGCGCCCGCCGCTCGACGTCTTCGACCCGATCAAGCCCGCCGACCAGAACTATGTCCGCTTCCGCATCGACCCGCAGGTGATGATCGCCATCGGCGCCCAACGCAAGGCGCCGGGCGACGACATGATCGGCGAGCAGGTGGAACTGACGGCACTCGACGACAGCAAGGGCGACATGCCGCCCTATGAACGGCTGATCGGCGACGCCATGAACGGCAATGGCCAGCTCTTCACCCGGCAGGATGCAGCCGAGCTTGCCTGGCGCATCGTCGGCCCGGTGCTTGGCGACACCACGCCGCCGCACCTTTACGAGCCAGGGACATGGGGGCCGGCGGACGCCATGGCCGGCTTTGGACCGCCCAATGGCTGGATCGATCCGGTGGCGTGAGCGGAGGTGACGCAATGGCCAGTCGGTGAAGCAAGCAGCGTCGGGTACCGACAAGGTCGTGCTTTCGATCGACATTGGCGGTTCGCATGTCAAGATCCTCAGCAGCGCCGGCGGCGCGGAGCGCAGCACCGATTCCGGGCCCGGCCTGACGCCGCAGCAGATGACCGACAGCGTGAAGAAGCTCGCCGAGGGCCTGTCCTCAAGGTGGTCAACGATGCGCTGATGCAGGCCATCGGCAGCTACGAGGGCGGGCGCATGCTGTTCCTCGGCCTGGGAACCGGGCTGGGTGCGGCGATGATCGTCGACAATGTCGCCCAGCCGATGGAACTCGCCCACCTTCCCTATAAGAACGGCAAGAGTTTCGAGGATTATGTTGGCGAACGCGGCCTTGAAAAACGCGGCAAGAAGAAATGGCGCAAATATGTTTTCGACGTCGTCGAACGGTTGCGCGCCGCCATGCAGCCCGACTACGTCGTCATTGGCGGCGGCAATGTCGACACCGATTCCAGGCGCGGCGATAACACGCGTGCGTTCGAAGGCGGATTTCGTCTGTGGCGAGACAAGGCCTTGATCGTCTGAATTGTTACAGTTTAGTATAGTTGTTCAAAATAACGTGTGACGCCGCGCTGAATGATTGCCTTGCGCAGATTTGCCGACTAGGAATTCGCCATACTACAAAACGACGCGGCCCCCGAGGGCTACGCGAAAGACGCTTCAGCATTTGAGTTTGCGCATCGACCCTTCGAAAACGATCCCGATTTTCGAAGCGGTGCGCCATAGACGGAGGACATAGATTGACAGACGACAGCAACCCCGCTCGCAAAGACATCGACCTTCTCGAACTAACCGCCCATATCGTGTCCGCTTACGTCGAAAAGAACCGCTTGCCCGTCTCGGGCCTGCCGGACCTCATCGCCAGCGTCAGCGCCTCGATCAGCGGGCTCGGCAAGCCGGCCGCGCCGGTGAGCGTACCGCAGGTTCCCGCGGTCAATCCCAAGAAATCGGTGACGCCGGATTTCATCATCTGCCTCGAGGACGGCAAGAAGTTCAAATCGCTGAAGCGCCATCTCGGCGTGCATTTCGGCCTGACGCCCGACGCCTATCGGGCCAAATGGGGTTTGCCGTCTGACTATCCGATGGTTGCTCCCAACTACGCAGCCTCGCGCTCGGAGCTGGCGAAGTCGATCGGTCTCGGCCGCAAGGCCGCCCCGAAGCCAGCCGTCAAGGGCAGGAAGGCCAAGGTTTCGGCCTGAGCCCGTTCGGCGCTCAATCAATGGATCGATTGGAGCCTGCCGGCGAGTTCGCCTGGCAGGCTTCATGCTTTTTATGGCTGGAGCAATTCCCGGAAGCGGTTTCCTTCCGGAATTGCGCAATAACAAATCCGCGCAGGCGATCTGGGGGAAGGCATGAACTACGCAAGAATGGTGATCGAGAAAGAGGCGCCGGAGGAATACGGCTACGACCGCATCCGCTACAATCTCTCCGAAAGCTCGATCGCCGACCAGAAGCTGTCCGACCTCGGCCTGTCGCTGCCCGATCTGACGCTGTTCTACGGCGAGCACCGCGGCGACAAGGAATTGCGCGCGCTGATCGCGGCGCAGGATGCCGGCGTCACGCCGGATGATGTGCTGGTCACCGCTGGTGCCGCCGGCGCGCTGTTCATCGTCTCGACCTCGCTTTTGTCGGCCAGCGATCATCTGGTCGTCATCAGGCCCAACTACGCCACCAACATCGAAACCCCACGGGCGATCGGCTGCGCCATCAGCTTTGTCGATCTGGCCTTCGAGGAAGACTTCGCCATCGATGTCGAGCGCGTCAAGGCGGCGATGCGGCCGGATACCAGGCTGATCAGCGTCACCTGTCCGCACAATCCGACCGGTACCATGATGAGCCGGGCCGGGCTCGACGCGCTGGTCGCTCTTGCCGAGAGCACGAACTGCCATTTGCTGGTCGACGAGACCTATCGCGATCTCTCCTATGGCAGGCGCCTGCCGACGGCGGCCTCGCTGAGCACGAAGGCGATCAGCGTCTCCTCGCTGTCCAAGGCCTTCGGTATTCCCGGCATCCGCATCGGCTGGCTGGTCACCAGGGATGCCACCCTTCAAGAGACGTTCCTTGCCGCCAAGGAGCAGATCGGCATTTGCGGCAGCGTCATCGACGAGGGCATAGCGCGCGGCATGCTCGAGCGCCGGGATGCGTTCCTGGCGACACTGCTGCCCGAAATGGCAAAGCGCCGCGACATCGTCCAGGCATGGATCGATCGCGAGCCGCTGGCCGACTGGGTGCGGCCTGAAGGCGGCGTCGTCGGCTTCCCGCGCCTCAACGTCGATGCCGGCTTCGATCTCGACCGGTTCTACCGGAACCTGCTGGAAAACCATGGCACCTATGTAGGACCCGGCCACTGGTTCGAAATGCCGAAGCGCTTCTTCCGTGTCGGCTTCGGCTGGCCCACGGAAGCCGAATTGAGGGGCGGCCTCGACGCCATATCGGCGGCGCTAAGGCAGTAAATTTCCGTGCGGCCCGACTACGCAATGGAACTTCTGCGCAGGCTGAATGTTCTTCTATTTGTGCCCATGTTGACTAGTAATTCACAATAAAATATCCGCATGTTCGATTCGGTCTTTTGTCAAGAGTTTTTTTCGCGTATTATGCGGGCGCGAATCAGGGGAGCGCGAGCATGGCTTATCTGCAATTAGCTGGTGCGGTCGCCCTTGGCGCTTTTGGTCTCGCTTTGCTGAGGTTTGCGCTGAAGATCGCTTTCTATGATCGGATAGAATACGAGAAATCTCGTGCCAGGTATCCTTCGTTGATGGCCGCAGTGTCGGGGAAAGCTCGCGTTAAGCGAGGTGAATTCCCGGACGGGCGCGTCCGTGCCGGGATCGCTTATAACAAAAAGTTCAAGCGGTTCGAGGCAAATGGGAAACTGCGTAACGACGTGGTCGACCACGTCGTTTAATGAGCGAACTGCTTTCGTTGAAGGGATGGGTCCCGACCGTCAATGGACGGCTTTCGTATAAAATAATCGGCGAAAGCCGCCATCCCACAATGGCAGAATACGCCAACGTGGGTACGCCAGAGTATCAATTTGTTCTTGCCATCCAATCGCGCAATACAACCGACGTATTATTCCACTGGCTACTTGCGAAATTCTTCCAGATTTCGGGGGATTTCAATTTTGTTTTCTGCGCCCGTGCGAGGCGCGGAAGCAAATCGCCTGATGATCCATTGATTGGGCGGATCTATGTGGTGCGTCCGGGGTCGGACAGTTCAATCCAACTCAAAGAGAAGATGCAAGGTTGGCTACACTCACTTCGGAGTGCGGAATACGGCGTCGAAAAAGCCGAGCTTTGTAAGTTGTTTGGTTCTCTCCATCTAGAGCTTACAAACATTTGCGACCTTAGGGCCAACGTCATATTGCATCGAAACGGCATGATATCGATTAGTAAGATGTCGTTTTCGGATGACGAGATCTATCAGAACTCACTTCAGTACGCGAATAATGATCACGTCGAAATAGAATCATTATGGGCAGATCAGCTTTACTACTTCGTCAGGGACATTTCGCATCAACACCAACATCACAGCCCTGACGCCGACACGATGATAACAACATACCGGGTTCGTGGTCGATCTATGGACTGGTGTAATCGGGTCATATACGCTCTATACTTCTATATAATTAATTCTAAGCGCCGCCTGGAGCCGACAGAGCAGGTTAGAGTGCTTGGCGTCTTAGCTTACCTAAATTCGTTCAAGCAGGTCGCCACTGAACAGGCTGCTCTCTCTAACTTGCCTTTGAAGATGCCAGCATTCAATGACCAGGCTACGAAGGATTCCATAAACGCGACCAAAAGTTATCTTGATCTCAAATTTTCCGAGAAGAAACAGAACTCCGACAAATACCGCACGGTTCTATTCACTGTAGCTGCAACACTTCTTACCCTCGTCAACTTCGTTTCGGGGTTTGCAAGCCCGAACGTAGAGCCGGCCAAGTGGGTGGGTGACCTCGCAAATTTCGTGAAAGTTAATGCATACATATGCCTCGCGCCGCCTGCGATCATAATGGTTTGGTGGCTGAGCGACATGTTTCTAGTGCCTAACTATGAGGCCAAGAGGGACGCTGTTCGCCTAGGGTTTGCCAACCGGCGAGTTTTTGCAGCCGTCCTGATTCCTCTTTCCATTTTGATCATTTACGCAGCCTGGCGCTTAACATACGCGACGGCCGTTCAAATCGTTCATCATTAAAGAAGGCAAACATCATCGTATTTGGTGAATTTGCTTCATAGATATCGGAAATCCCTTGATCCGGCAGCGTTTTTGGCGCAAATCGCCGCCACGAACTTTGCTGAAATTCCCTTGGCCGGAACAGCGCCCATTTGGGAAGTGCCCCGCTGGCGAAGATTGAAAACGTGGAGCGTACTTCGGACGCTCTGACGCCATCGCAATGGGGCCTTGTCCATGACTGCCGAACAGACCTGCCGGACCAGCGCTATGCCGCGTTTCGCCACCGCGCTTTCCTAAGCTACTGGGCGGCACGCTTCCTCACCACATTCGCCACCATGATCGTGTCCGTCGCGGTCGGCTGGCAGATGTACGACCTGACCCGCGACCCGCTCGATCTCGGCCTCGTCGGCATCGTCCAGTTCCTGCCGTCGCTGTTCCTGGTGCTGGTCACCGGCGTCGTCGCCGATCGCTTCGGCCGCCGGCTGATCATGGCGCTGGCGGTGCTGATCGAGGCGATCTGCGCGCTCACGCTGCTGCTTATGACACTGCGCGGCATCGGCGGTCCGCTGCCGATCTTCGTCGTGCTGGCCATGTTCGGCGTCGCCCGCGCCTTCTTCGGCCCGGCATCGGCCTCGCTGTTCGCAAACCTGGTGCCGCCGCAGGATTTCGCCAACGCCATCGCCTGGAACTCGTCGGCCTGGCAGACGGCGACCATTGTCGGCCCGGTTGCAGGCGGCCTCCTCTATGGCGTATCGGCGGAAGTAGCCTACGGCACCGCCGCCATGCTGATGCTGGTGGCGGGCGTGCTGATCTTCACCATTCCACGGCCGGCGCAACGCAGCGAGACCGCCAAGCCGACGATGCAGACGCTGTTTGCCGGTTTCGGCTATATCTGGGGCGAGAAGATCGTGCTTGGCGCCATCTCGCTCGACCTGTTCGCGGTGCTGCTGTCGGGCGCCTCGGCACTGCTGCCCATCTATGCCCGCGATATCCTGCAACTTGGTCCCTGGGGCCTTGGCCTGCTGCGCTCGGCGCCGGGCGTCGGCGCCATCTGCGTCGCCATCTGGCTGGCCGGCCATCCGATCCGTAATCACGCCGGCATGATCATGCTCGGCTTCGTCGCGGCATTCGGCGCCTTCACCGTGTTGTTCGGCCTGTCGACCATCACCTGGCTGTCGATCGCGGCACTGGCCTTCCTTGGCGCCACCGACATGTTCAGCGTCTACATCAGGGAAACCCTGATCCAGCTGTGGACGCCCGACCACGTGCGCGGCCGCGTCAACGCCGTCAACCAGGTCTTCGTCGGCGCTTCCAACGAGCTCGGCGAGTTCCGCGCCGGCACGATGGCGGCGCTGATCGGCACGGTTCCGGCGGTCGTGATCGGCGGTGTCGGCGCGATCGCCGTCGCCGGGCTGTGGATGGTGCTGTTCCCGCAACTGCGCAAGGTTCGTCACCTCAACGGACGAAACTGACGCCTATCGCACGGCCGGCCTGCCGAAAATCGTGCGCAAAAACTCGTCCAGCCAGCGCTTCAGGTGCATGTCCCAGATCAGCCGCCCGCCGAGGTGATCGCGGCCGGGCTGCGCGCCCGGCAACTCGAAACGATGCGCGCCGCGCACCACCCAGCGCTGCATCATCACCCTGGTCAATTCGCCGTGGAACTGGATGCCCCAGGCATTGTCGCGGTATCGGAACGCCTGGTTGGGATAGGTCTCGGCAGTCGCCAGCAAGGTCGCGTCCCTGGGCAGCGAAAAGCCTTCGCGATGGAACTGGTAGACCATCTCGGGCCAGTGCATCAGTCTCTGGCCGGCTTCGGTCGCCTTCAGCGGATACCAGCCGATCTCGACCAGCCCTTCGCCGTGCCCCTCGACCTTGCCGCCGAGATGGTTGGCCAGCATCTGCGCGCCGAGGCAGATGCCGAGGATCGGCCGGTTCTCCCTGAGCGGGACTTCCAGCCAGTTGGTCTCGCGGCGGACGAACTCGTCCTCGTCATTGGCGCTCATCGGCCCGCCGAACACCACGGCACCGGCGTGCCCGTCCAGCGTTTCCGGCAAGACGTCGCCGAGCGGCGGCCGGCGGATGTCGAGATCGAAGCCTTCTTCGAGAAGCATGTGGCCGACACGTCCGGGGCTCGAATTCTCCTGATGCAGCACGATCAGGACCTTGGCTTTCGAGCTCGGCTTTGGCGGCATTGGCAGGCGCAACCTTATTCGTCGTTTGATGTTCCACGGGCGTCAGGTACTTGCGCCGCCGCCTTGCGTCGCGCCTCGACACGGTCGCGGCGCTCGACGCCGATCAGCTCGGCGACGCGCCACACCGTGTTGTCCTCCAGCTCGTGCAGCTCGCCATCGGCATAGACGATCTCCCACATCAGGCCGATGAAGGCCTTGCGCCCATCCGCGTCGAGATGGCGCTTGAGCACGCTGGTGAACGCATAGAGGTCGATCGCCTCGTTGTCGGCGCGTTCGCCGGCGGCGGCCAACGCATCGAGTTCGTCGCCGCTGATCGAATAGCTCTCCGCCAGCACGGTCTTGAGCCGTTCCCATTCGACATCCTGGCGCACGCCGTCGGCGTTCATCACGTGATAGAGCAGCGCCGATGCCGCAACGCGCGGATCGTCCGCGCTCGGACGGGCGCCGGCGCCCGCAGGCAAATCTCTCAGAAACGACAAGACACGTTCGAACATCGATCCATTCCCAGCGGCCACGTGGCGGGCCCAATTCAGAACAAGCGAAACCGACGCGACGATTTCTCCGCCTCGTCGTCCGGATCGACACCGGGGTCGTCCGGCAAGCGTGCGAGTTCCTCCGCGGGCTCGACGGCCTCGGCATCGGCCGGCACGGCCGCAAAAGCCGCGGCGGTCACAGGCGTAACATGGTCTTCGCGGGCTTCCTTGCCTTCATTGCCCGGAGCAGCGTGATCGATCACTTCGGCCGGCTTCTCCCGTGCCGGGCCGGCTGGCGCTTCGATAGCTGGTATCGCCATATCCGGCGTATCGTCGCGGCTGTCGATCAGTTGCCCAAGACGCTCCATCGGCGCGCGCCATTCGAAAGCGTCGAGCCGCCCGGTAACCGGCGAAACCGGCGCCCAGCGTTCGGAAACCACTCCGTCGGCCACCCAGGCCGGATCGCGGGGCGCCCGCACCGCCTTCGATAGGAGCTGCCGCACCTTGCCCTGGTCGCCGGTCTCGGCCTCCTCGATATCGGCCAGCAGCAGATAGGCGCCTTCGCGCCGGTCCATCCGGATCGCGGCCTCGGCTTCGCGGCGGGCGGTGGAAAAATCCTGCGCGTCGAGCGCGGCGCGTGCCACCGTCATGGATGATTCGGCGTGGTTCTTCTTCATCTCCTGCAGCTTCTTCGCCCGGTTGAGGCGGTCGAGCACGGCATCGCCTGGCCGTGCATGGGTATAAAGCTCCGATATCTCCGGATGCGGCTCGGCTTTCCACGCGGCTTCCAGGATTTTCGACCCTTTGCGCACGTCGTTCTGCTTGAACAGCGCCGCGGCGGCGGCAACCGCGGCAGGCGCGAAATCAGGCTGCAGCCGGTTGGCCTCGATCGCCGCGGCCCTGGCGGCGGCGGGGTCGCTGTCGGCGAGCGATTGCGCCTTGGCGGTCAACAGCACGGCGCGGCGGCGGTTGGCGGCATCGCGCTCGATCTGCCGTGTCGATTTCTGCGCATCGACCAGTTTCAGGGCACCGTCCCAGTCGCCGCGCGCGGTCAGCTCTTCGAGTGTCGATTCGGCTGCCCAGGCCAGTTGCGGCGCCACCACGGCGGCGCGGCCGGCATAATGGCGCGCTGCATTGCGGTCGCCGAGGCGTTCGGCTTCGAGATAGAGGCCGCGCAAGCCGAGCAGCCGCATTTCAGGATCGTCGAGCATGCTCTCGAATTTCTGCCGTGCGCCTTCATGGTCGCCCTCGAGCAGCGACGCCTGTGCCTCCAGCAGATGGATCAGCGGCTCCTGGTCGGAACGGATCAGCTTGGCCGCTTCCTTGGTCTTCTTGCGGGCCAGCGCGCCGTCACCGGCGCCGGCCGCGATCATGCCGGTCGACAACGCCTGATAACCGCGGTCGCGGCGACGCACGCGAAAATAGCGCGAGATGGTGTAGGGGCTGTTCCACAGCGACTTGACGAGCCACCACAGGATCATCACCGCGGCGACCACGGCAACGACGGCGACCGCCGCCACCATCAGGCTGACCTGGTATTGATAGCCGCTGAAGGTGATGACCATGTCACCCGGCCGGTCGGCCAGCCAGGCAAAGCCCAGCCCGAGCGCGAAAACGACGATGAGGAAGCCGAGCAGGCGGATCATTGTGTTGTCCTCACGCCTTCATCGCGCCGGAGATCAGCGCGTCGACCTGCGTTTCGACCTCGATGCGCGCCTTTAGTTTGCCGGCAAAGTCGGCACCGGCGGCCTTCGCCGCCTCAGGCAACGTGCCATACTCGCTGAGCGCCTTGGCGTAGTCGCCTTGGTTGACCGCCACCTCCATGCGCGCGACGGTTTCCGGCGCGCCGGCACCTTCGACGGCGCCGATCGGCCTGACCTTGACCAGCGATTCGGCGCTCGACAGCAGGTTCTGCAGCAGCCCGGCATTCTCGTCGGCCGGCGTCGCGGCGGCGACCATGGCATTGGCGGCGGCATCCATCTGCGATGCGATCTCGGTGCGGGTGGGAACGCCCTTTTCGGCGTAGCCGCGCAATGTCGCGAGTTGCGGCGCGTCAGGCGAAATCGCGGCCAAGGTCTCGAGTTCGGCCGAGAATGGCGCCCCGCGCTCGAGTGCCGCCTTCAGCGCCGAAGCGGCGATGGCGAGCGCGATCTTCGGCTGTCCCGCCTGCGCCTCGACTTTGCCGGAGAGCTGCGACACCGACTGTTCGAGCGCGCTGAGCCGGCCATCCTGTGATTTTACAGCCTCGCCGGCCGACCGCACCTGCGCATCGATCCCAGCCAGCCTTTCGTTGAGCGGGCCAAGATCGACCGGGGCCGTGCCGGCCTTGCCGAGGGCAGCGACCGCCGTTTCGATCTGCCGGACCTTATCGCCAAGTGCCGCAAGCCCGGCATTGCCGCCGGCACCACCGGATTCGACCGCCGATTTCAGCGCGGCGACATCGCCCTTGACCTGATCCAGCGCCGCCGAGAGGCCGTCGACCTTGGCCGACGCATCGCTGCTGCCGCCGGCCTCCTTCAAGCCTGCGATTTCGGTCCTCAGCGCGGCGATCTCGCCGTTGACGCCGTCGAGCGAGACACCCGAGCCGGAGCCTGGCGCGCCGAGCAGGCCGGCGAATTGCAGGCCGCCGGCGCCGACCAGCGCGATGACACCGCCGATGATGCCGGCCGCGATGCCGTTGATGCCGCCACGCTTAGGCTGCGCTGTCATCGGTTCGCTCCACGTATCGGCTTTTCCCGCTGCCGACTTTCCCGCTGCCGACTTGGCCTCGCCGGTCTTGGCGGTCGCGTCCTCGAAATCGTAGTCGGAGGCCGCGGCGCGGCTGGGCGGCACGTCCGAACCGGGATAAGGCAGTTCCGGCTCGACGGCCTTGGTCCCGGCATCCGCGGGCGTTTCAGCGTCATCCCCCGTCGCGGCGGCTTCGGCGTGCTCCCATGGCTCAAGATCGGTCTGGTCGGCATGGACCGGTTCTTCCGGCGGTTCGGGCTGCGAGGCGGTCGCGGCTTCCTCGGCCTTCGCCTCGTCGGTCTTGGCCTCATCGCCGGCGACATTCTCGTCGGGAATGCGTGAGACGGCGCCCGGATCGAGGTCGATAGTCACCGGGTCGCGGCGGCTTTTCGAGTGTCGCATCTTCGGCGTCTTGACCATGCCTGGGCTCCGCAAAATTCGCTTCGTCTCAACGCCGGGTGGCGCTTGAATGGTTAGAAAGGGTCTAGCACATCACCAAGCGGTGAAAAGGGGCGGTGTGATGACGCGGCTCAGGACCGCGCCCGCAAAAGTGCCAGCAGCGCCTCGTCGTCAGGCTGCGCGGCAATGCGGATTTCGATATCGGTGCCGTCGTCAAGGGCTGCGGCGATGCGCGCTGAAAGCGCCAGGAACCGCGTCTCTCCAAAGAGACCTTGTAGAGCAGGCCGCCCGATCAAGCCGCGCATCGCGGCAGCCGCCACGGCCGAATAGAGCAGCACCGCGTCGACAGGTTGGCCGGACAGGCGCTCAAGGACGGCCTTATCCGGATAAGCAACCGCCAGCGTGTCATAGGTCTCCACGGCTTGGATCCGAACGCCGGCCGCCTTCAGCGTCTGTTCGAAGACTGGAAACCGCACGCGCCCGCAGAGATAAGCGACGGTCTTGCCTGAAAGCGCAGCGGCCATGCTGTCGGCCAGTGCCTCGGCATCGCCCGGACCTTCTGCGACCGACAAGAAGCCCGCTTTGCGGGCGACCTCCGCCGTCCTTTTGCCGACGGCATGGCAAGGCAGAGCGGCGAGTGCCGTGACTATCTCCCTTGGCGCATGGCGCACGGCATGGGCGCTGGTGACCGCAACGGCGATGGCGTCGCCTGGAACCGATCGGGCCTCGACCGGCAAAGCCACCGTTTCGGTCAGGGGCAAAACGATCGGCTGAAAGCCTGTCTCCTGCAGCTTTCGCGCCGTGCGCGACGCCCCCGGTTCCGGCCTGGTCACCAGAACGCGCAGCATTTCAGAGCCAGCCGTCGAAGAACTTTTCGCCGGCCTTGGCCCGCACCGTCCGGGCTGCTTCCCCGCCGATACGGGCGGCCTCCCGCGCCGGCCCTTGCAGTTCGACCGTGTGCGACTGGGTGCCGTCGGGCGAGATGATCAGCCCGACGAAATTGAGCTTTCCGGCCTCGATCGCCGCATAGCCGGCGATTGGCGTACGGCAGGAGCCATCAAGCGCTGCCAGGAAGGCGCGCTCGCAGGCCAGCGCCTGGCCGGTCGGCACATCATGGATGGCCGCCAGCATCTTTTCGACCTCGCGGTCGCCGATGCGGCTTTCTATGCAGATCGCGCCCTGGCCCGGCGCCGGCGGAAAAATGTCGAGCGGCATCAGATCGGTGGCGACGTGCTCGAGCCCGAGCCGCTTCAACCCGGCATAGGCGAGGATCGTCCCGGCGGCGACCCCTTCATCCAGCTTGCGCAGGCGCGTCTGTACATTGCCGCGGAACATCACGACGTCGAGATCGGGCCGCATCCTGCGGATCAGCGCCTGCCGCCGCAGCGACGACGAGCCGACTTTCGAGCCATGCGGCAAGTCGGCGATGGTCCTCGCCGCCTTGCCGACAAAGGCGTCGCGCGTGTCCTCGCGCGGCAGGAAGGCAGAGAGTTCCAGGCCATAGGGCAATTGCGTCGGCATGTCCTTCGACGAATGCACGGCGATGTCGATCCTGCCGGCGAGCAGTGCTTCCTCGATCTCCTTGGTGAACAGGCCCTTGCCGCCGGCTTCCGACAATGGCCGGTCCTGGATGCGGTCGCCGCTGGTCGAGATGACGACGACTTCGAACGCTTGCGCCGGCATGCCATGGGCGGCCATCAGCCGCGCCTGCGTTTCATGCGCCTGTGCCAGCGCCAGCGGGCTGCCGCGTGTTCCGATTTTCAAGGTTGTTTGCATGGCGCGCAGTCCGTGATAACCCCCGGCGAGCGAGGTCTTCCGGGGTTTTCTCCTAAAGGGGAAAGCTCCGCGATACAATCTTCGGAGATAGCGACGAATTGATCCGCGTTCTGGGCATCGAGACGAGTTGTGACGAAACCGCCGCCAGCGTCGTGGCGGTCGACGGCGATTCCGCGCCGCAAATCCTGTCCAACATCGTGCTCAGCCAGATCGAGGAACATGCCGCCTTCGGCGGCGTGGTGCCGGAGATCGCGGCGCGTGCCCATGTCGAGGCGCTGGACGGCATCATCGAGGCGGCGCTGGCCGATTCGGGCACCGCACTTGCCGATATCGACGCGATCGCCGCCACCGCCGGCCCTGGCCTTGTCGGCGGGCTGATCGTCGGGCTGATGACGGCCAAGGCGATCGCCGCCGCGGCCGACAAGCCGCTGATCGCCATCAATCACCTCGAAGGCCACGCCTTGACCGCCAGGCTGACCGACGGGCTCGATTTCCCCTATTTGCTGCTGCTGGTCTCCGGCGGCCATACGCAGATCCTCGCCGTGCGCGGCGTCGGAGACTATCAGCGCTGGGCAACCACCATCGACGACGCACTCGGCGAAGCTTTCGACAAGACGGCCAAGATGCTCGGCCTGCCCTATCCCGGCGGCCCGAATGTCGAGAAGGCGGCACAAACCGGCAGTCCCTCGCGCTTTGCCTTTCCGCGTCCGATGAAGGGCTCGGCCCAGCCGGACTTTTCCTTCTCCGGTTTGAAGACCGCCGTGCGCCAGGCCGCGACCGCCATCGAGCCCCTGAGTGACCAGGACGTCGCCGATATCTGCGCTTCGTTCCAGGCGGCTGTCGCCGATGCGCTTGCCGATCGCGTCGCGCGTGCCCTGGCGCGTTTCAGCCAAACATTTCCCGGCACGAAAAACCCGGCGCTGGTCGTCGCCGGCGGCGTCGCCGCCAACCGCACGATCAAGGCGACATTGGAGCGGCTCTGCGCCGAGGCCGGCTTCGCCTTCGTCGCGCCGCCGCTGAAGCTTTGCACCGACAACGCGGCGATGATCGCCTGGGCCGGCATCGAACGGCTGCGCGAAGGTATGGCGCAGGAGAACGGTTTCGATTTCGTGCCGCGCTCGCGCTGGCCGCTGGACAGCGTCTCGACGCCGATGGTCGGCTCCGGCCGGCGTGGAGCCAAAGCATGATCAAGGGAGGCATGATCGAGGCAAGCAGGATCGAAGGAGACATGAGCGGCAGCGACACTGTTCCAACCGGCTGGCGTGTTGCCGTGCTCGGCGGCGGGGCCTGGGGCACCGCTTTGGCGCTGGCCATGCTGCGCGTCGGCCATTTCGTCCGCCTTTATGCCCGCGACCCGGCGACCGTCGCCGCGATCGACCGCGGCGAAAATCCACGCTACCTGCCGGGCATAGCGCTCCAGGCCGGCATCGTGGCGACGAGCAACATCCAAGCCGCGCTCGACGGTGCCGATTGCGTGCTGGCGGTGACGCCGGCGCAGTCGCTGCGGGCAACGCTGACGGTCGCCAAGGAGCATATGCCGGCCGGCATTCCGCTCGTTCTCTGCGCCAAGGGCATCGAGCGCGATACCGGCGCCTTGCTGTCGGCAATCGTCGAAGAGATCTTGCCGCAGAACCCCGTCGCCGCCCTGTCCGGCCCAAGCTTCGCCATCGATGTCGCCCGCGGCCTGCCGACAGCGGTGGTGGTTGCCGCCCGCGACGAAGGCCTGGCCACCGAGCTCGCCGCCCGCTTTTCCGCCGAAAACCTGCGTTGCTATTCGAGCGACGATCTCATCGGCGTCGAGATCGGCGGCGCCTTGAAGAACGTCTTCGCCATCGCGGCTGGCGCGGTCACCGGCGCCGGGCTCGGCGCCAGCGCCCAGGCCGCCATGGTGACGCGCGGCTTCGTCGAACTGCGCCGCATTGGTGCCGCCTTCGGCGCCAGGCCGGAAACGCTGATGGGCCTTTCCGGCCTCGGTGACCTGATGCTCACCTGCTCGTCCACCCAGTCCCGCAATTTCGCCTATGGCCTGGCGCTCGGACAAGGCAAGCCGCTTTCCGGACTGCCGTTAGCCGAGGGCGTGCCGACGGCCGCGATCGCTGCCCGTATCGCCGCCGAGCGCAACATCGACGCGCCGATCATTGCCGCCGCCGCAGCCATACTGGATGGCACCATCACCATCCGGCAGGCAGTGACGGCCTTGATGACGCGGCCGCTGAAAACCGAAACCAACGATTGATCCATCCCCAGGAGGAAGACCATGCTTTTTGCTTTGATTTGCAAAGACAAGCCCGCGACCCTGCAGGTGCGTCTCGACACGCGGCCTGAGCATATCGCCTTTCTCGAAGGATTGAACAGCGACAAGAAACTCGCCTTTGCCGGTCCGTTCCTCGATGCCGAAGGCAAGCCCAATGGCAGCCTCGTGGTCGTCGAGGCTGCCGATCTGGCCGCTGCACAAGCCTTGTCCGCCGCGGATCCCTACGCCAAGGCCGGCCTGTTCGAGAGCGTCGAAGTCCGCCAATGGAACTGGACGTTCAACAAGCCGGCGGCTAGTTAATTCCGGTCGCCGGCAGGCGAACCGCAAGGAGGGAGCAAAGACATGAACTACTGGCTGTTCAAATCCGAACCTTCGGTCTTCTCCTTCGAGGCGTTGAAGGCCAAGGGCAAGGCCGGCACGCAGTGGGACGGCGTGCGCAACTACGCCGCGCGCAACAACATGAAGGCGATGCAGATCGGCGACCTCGGCTTCTTCTACCACTCCAATGAGGGGCTGAACGTGGTCGGTATCGCAGAGGTCTGCGCGCTGGCCCATCCGGACACCACATCGGACGATCCGCGCTGGGAATGCGTCGACATCCGCGCCTTCAAGGACGTGCCCAACCCGCCGACGCTGGAACAGGTCAAGGCCAATCCGAAGCTTGCCGACATGGCTCTGGTGCGGCTCGGACGGCTTTCCGTGCAGCCGGTGACGCCGGCCGAATGGAAGGAAGTCTGCCGCATGGGCGGCCTGATACCTGCCCCGTGACGGTGCTGACGCCAACCGGCGCCAAGCAATTCATCCTCGACAACACGGCGCTGATGGCGCCGCCGCATGTGCCCGAGATCGAGCTTCATCTCGCCGATGAAGCGCATGATCTGTGGCTGCGCACGGAAGACGAGCTGGCCGAGATCGGCTTGCCGCCGCCTTTCTGGGCGTTTGCCTGGGCCGGTGGCCAAGGTCTTGCCCGCCATGTCATCGACAATCCGGCCACGGTGCGGGGCAAGCGCGTGCTCGACTTCGCTTCCGGTTCCGGCCTTGTCGCCATCGCCGCCGCCAAGGCCGGTGCCGCCAAGGTGATCGCCGCCGATATCGATCCGTTCTGTGCGACCGCGGTCCGGCTCAATGCGCAAGCCAATGGCGTCGGGATCGAATTCCTCGGCACGGACTGCATCGGGACCGACGCGGGCTGGGATGTGATCCTGGCCGGCGACGTCTTCTACGACAAGCCTTTCGCGAACCGGCTGCTGCCGTGGTTCTCGGCTCTCAAAGGGCGCGGTGCCGACATCCTGGTCGGCGATCCCGGCCGGTCCTACTTGCCGCGATCGGGGCTGGAGCCGCTCGATGTCTACGAAGTGCCGGTGACGCGGGCGCTCGAGGACGCCGAGACCAAGCGCACGACCGTATGGCGATGGAGTGCCGGCGTTCGGCTTGACGCCATCGCCGAACAGGCGTTTCCATAAATCTGCATCGGAGGGGGAAGCACATGGATTTTTCAGCAGTAAACTGGCTGGCGGTGATCGCCGCCGCCGTCGCCGCGTGGTTGTTCGGCGCCGCCTGGTACATGGGCTTGAGCAAGCCGTGGCTCAAGGCCGCCAAAATCGATCCGGCGACAATGAAAAAGTCGTTGCTGCCCTTCGCCATCAGCTTCATCGCCGAACTGGTCATGGCGCTCGTCATGGCCCTGGTCGTCGGCGCATTGACCGGCGGTGAGCCGACATGGCTCGCCGGTCTCGTCTTCGGCTTCGTGCTCTGGCTGGGATTCGTCGCCACCACGCTCTCGGTCAACCATCGCTACGAGAATTTCGGCTGGGACCTGACCTTTATCGACGGCGGCCACTGGCTCGGCGTGCTGTTGATCATCGGCGCCATCATCGGCTGGTTCGGCGCCGCGGCAAGCTGAATGAATGGTGGTGCATTGATGCCGGGAGAATTCCCTCGCGACCTGGTGTTCACCCGGATCTGTCACGTCAAGCAGGGTTATGACGACCGGCGCCGGCACATCGTTAAGGAATTCGAGCGGCGCGGCGTGCCGGTCTACTTCTACACCGACTGGGACCAGCCGGACATCACCCCGGAGATACGCAGCGAATTGATCGCTCCCGACTTTGTCCATCCGGCGCGCGTCTCGCTGGCGCTCAAACATGTCGGCATATGGCGCGACTTCCTCGAAACCGACCTGCCCTATTGCCTGGTTTTCGAGGATGACGTGTTCCTGGCCCGCGATTTTGTCGCCGGGTTCCGGCAAGGGCTGGCCGAACTCGGCGACCCCCTGCGCAAGGCCGTCATCTATCTCGGCAATGGCAGCAATTATTACACGCCGAGCTGGAAATTGCGAAGAGGCCGCAAGCTCTATCCGGCGCTCCACGCCCGATGCGCCGATTCCTACCTCATCACCCGCCCCGTCGCGGAAGCCCGCTGTGCCTGGATTGCCGAGAACAGGATATCTTGGCCGATCGACCATCAGATCGAACACATGGATGGCGAACTGGGAATTGAAATGCTGTGGTTCGAGCGGCCGATTGCCGAACAAGGCAGCGAAAACGGAGCGTTTCACACTTCAGTGGCCGGAAAATCGCGTCCGCTCCTGTACAGGAAGCTGCAATGGAAATGGAAGAAATACACCCGGATGATCTTCGGCCATAACGCCCGGTCCTGAACGGGAGTTTCGGATTTGGCGCGGTAGCCTACGCCGTGTCGGTGGTGCGTGTCTTGGCCATTTCCTCTAGTATCCATTCGCGGAAGGCGACGATGCGAGGATCGTCGGCCATCGCCTGGGGATAGACCAGGAAATAGGCGTATTCGGGCGCGACCTTGATGCCGAGTTCGAAAGGCCGCACCAGCCTGCCTTCGGAAAGGTCGTTGGCCACCATGGCGAAATCGGCGAGCGCCACCGCGCTTCCCTCCAACGCCGCCTGAACCGCATCGGCTGACGTGCCGAAGACGATGGTGCGGCTGTCGTCGAAATCGTCGACGCCGGCAGCCGCCATCCACATGCGCCAGTTCGGCCACGTCACGCCTTGCCGCGCCCATTCGATATGGGCGAGCGTGTGGTGGAAGAGATCGCGCGGCTCGCGCAAGGGCGGCCCTGATGCCAAAAGACTTGGGCTGCATACCGGAATAATGATGTTGTCGAACAGGCGGTGCGCGCAGAGCCCCGGATATTTTCCGGCGCCGAAACGGATGCCGACATCGACATCGTCAAGCTCGAAATCGCGCAATCCGTAGGCGATGTCGAATCTGAGCTCGATGCCGGGCCTTTGCTTGCGGAAATCCTCGACACGCCGCATCAGCCATTTCGTCGCGAACTGCGCGTCCAGGGTCACCTTCAAAAATTCCGTCCCGCGCGCCGCCTTGCGCGCCCGCATGACGGCCCGGCCGAGCAGGTCGAGCGTGTCGGTCGCGGCTTCGAACAGCACCGTGCCCGCCTCGGTCAGCCGGATGGTGCGGCTGGTGCGGGTAAACAACACCAGCCCGAGCTGATCCTCGATTTCCTTGATCTGATGGCTGACCGCGGCCGGCGTCAGGCCGAGCTCGTCGGCGGCGCGGGTGAAATTGAGGTGCCGGGCCGCCGCCTCGAGCGTCCTCAACGCACGCGTTCCCGGCAGCGGGCTTGCCATCAGAGCGTTACCTTGCCGAACCGGCCCATGGCATCCTAATCCTCAAAGAAAACTTGATGATCTAGAAAAAACTACTCGTTTCCTCCCGGGATTTCAATCGGGCATGATGTGAGCATCGAAGCACCATCAAACTGAATTTGATATCAGGACGAACGGGATCGCGCCATGTCACACATCGCTCTCAACTCTGTTCATGTCAGGCCGGCCTGGCTGACCGCGACCCTCGACTGGCTGCGTCACGCCAGGGTCGCCGCCAGACTTCCGCACCAGAACGTCGAAGACCTGTCCGATCGCCAACTGCGCGACGTCGGCGCCGCCCGCAAGGACATCGCCCGCGCCATGGACCGCGAGATGGGCCGGATCGGACTTCTCGACATTGGCTGGCAGCAGCCGGATCGGAAGGGAATGGGGGAGTAAGGCAATACGGCAGTAGGCAAAGTCGGGTAGCACGGAGCCACCCCCTACTCCCCTACTCCCCTACTCCCCTACTCCCCTACTCCCCTACTCCCCTACCTAACCACCCTCACCACCGTTCGATCCGACAGCAGCGGCAAAAGCCGCGTCATGGTGCGCGCGGTCACCGCCACGCAGCCTTGCGTCGGCGTGAACCCGGGACGCGCCAGGTGGAAGAAGATGGCGCTGCCGCGCCCGCGGCGGCGGGGCGCGATGTTCCAATCGAGCACCAGGCAGGCGTCGTAAAGCTTGTCGTCACGCCGCATGCGTTCGTGGCTGGCGCCGTACGGAATCCTGACCGGGCGGTTGTAGTTGCGGTCGTCAGGCACCTCGCACCAGCCGAGATCCGGCCCGATCGGCGCCATAGCCAGCCGGGTTTTGCGGCCGCCGGAAAAATGGTCGCCGCGAAAATAGCCCGACAGGATTCGCATGGGGCCAAGCGGCGTGGCGCCGTCGCCTTCGCGCTTGTCGGCCGAGATGCCGCCGCGCCCCAGCGCGCACGCAAACACCATCTTTCCGGCCTGCAGCAGGCCCTGGCTTGGGTGGCCCGGCCTCGCCCGCACGGTCAGCACACGCAGCCCTTTTGGCAAAATTGCGCCGGCTGCATTGCGATCGCGTTTTTTCTTGTATGATCGTGCCACGGAACAAATCACTGTGATCGGCTATTGTCCCGGTCAGCTTCCGCATAAACAGGCAGCGGTCAACTGAATTCTCTTTTCAAAACAACGGATTGATCCATGACTTCACGCACCATCCTGATTGTCGACGACGATGACGACCTGCGCGGCACATTGGTCGAGCAATTGTCCCTCTACGAGGAATTCGACGTGCTGCAGGAATCGACTGCGGCAAAAGGCGTCGCCGCGGCGCGCGGCGGCCTCGTCGATCTGCTGATCATGGATGTCGGCCTGCCCGACATGGACGGCCGCGAGGCGGTGAAGCTCCTGCGCAAGGGCGGCTACAAGGCGCCCATCATCATGCTGACCGGTCACGACACCGATTCGGACACGATTCTGGGGCTCGAAGCCGGTGCCAACGATTATGTGACGAAGCCGTTCCGCTTCGCTGTGCTGCTGGCGCGGATTCGTGCACAGTTGCGCCAGCACGAGCAGAGCGAGGATGCGACGTTTTCGGTCGGGCCCTATACTTTCAAGCCTAGCCAGAAGCTGCTCATCGATCCGCGCGGCGGCAAGGTGCGGCTGACTGAAAAGGAAGCCTCGATCATCAAATATCTCTATCGCGCCGACCAGAAGGTGGTGACGCGCGACGTGCTGCTGGAGGAAGTCTGGGGCTACAACTCGGGCGTCACCACGCACACGCTGGAGACCCATGTCTACAGACTACGCCAGAAGATCGAGCGTGATCCTTCCAATGCGGAAATTCTTGTGACAGAAAGCGGCGGCTACAAGCTGGTTCCTTAAACATTTCATTATCCAATAAGCGGTCTGGGCGGGACCGTTTTCGGGTGCGATCCTGTTGGAGGGGGATTCAGGATCGGCTCGTAAAGGAGGGATTGGACTGACCGTTCGGGGACGCAGCTAGAGATGGCGCTGGATGACGACATCCGCATCCTGTCCGCCGTGAGGCTTTTCGAGGGCTTCACGCAGGAACAACTGCGTCTGCTCGCCTTCGGCGCCGAGACCACCTTGCTGCAAGCAGACCACAAGCTTTACCGCGAGGACGACGAGGCCGATTCGGCCTACATCGTGGTCAGCGGGCGCATCGTGCTCTATCGCGAGCAGGATGGCCAACGTGTCCCGATCGGCACGGCCGGCCCCGGCACCATGCTGAGCGAGCTGGCATTGATCGCCGACACCAACCGGCTGACCAGCGCGTCGGCCGAGATCGATTCGGAAGTGATTCGGCTCAGCCGCAAGATGTTCCGCCGCATATTGGAGGAATATCCGGAGCTGGCGGTGCAGTTACACCAGCGCATCCTTGAGGATTTTCAGGCGATGATCAGCCGTATCGAGAAGCTGGCGCCACGGTTTTCGGAGTGAGGCGCAGCTTCCTATCCACGAAATTGGCGCGACCGCATGACCTTCGTTATCCTGGGGAAGCAAGGAGCGCAGCGACGCGGCGCAGACCCTAGAATGACGAATCAAGGGTACGCCTAATCCAGATCGAACCGGCCTATGACCGGCACATGATCCGACGGCCTTTCCCAGCCGCGCGCCGGGCGCAGGATCTCGTAGCCTGTGAAATCAGGCACCAGGTTCGGCGATGACCAGACATGGTCGAGCCGCCGGCCGCGGTTCGATGCTTCCCAGTCCTGCGCGCGATAGCTCCACCAGGTGTAGAGCTTCTGTTCAAGCGGCACGTTGAGCCGCATCAGGTCGACCCAGCCGCCGGCCAGCCGCATCGCCTCGAAATTTTCGGTCTCGACGGGCGTATGGCTGACCACGTTGAGCAATTGCTTGTGCGACCAGACATCGTGCTCGAGCGGCGCGATGTTGAGGTCGCCGACCAGAACCGAGGCGGACACCGCGTCGTGCTCGGCGCGGATGGCATTCATCTCGGCGACGAAATCAAGCTTATGCCTGAACTTCCTGTTGATCTCGGGGTCCGGTTCGTCGCCGCCCGCCGGAACATAGAAATTGTGCAGCAGGATCGCCTTGCCGCCGGCCTGCACCCTCACTGACAGGTGCCGGCTGTCCTCGATCTCGCAGAAGCGGCGCTTCTCGACCATCTCGATCGGCCGCCGCGCCACCGTCGCCACGCCGTGATAGCCCTTCTGGCCATGAAACGTGATGTGCTCGTAGCCGAGCTTGCGGAAGGCCTTTTCGGGGAACAGCTCGTCGGGAACTTTTGTTTCCTGCAGGCAGAGCACATCCGGCGCGTATTCATCGAGCAGGCGCTCGACGATCGGCATGCGCAAGCGAACGGAATTGATGTTCCAGGTGGCAATGGAAAAGGGCATTTGGCGGGTCCGGCGAAAGATCGCCGAACTACTGCCAGCCCCACGTCATAAAGACAAGCATTGCAACAGTTGCAGAAGTCAGCGCCACGCCCGATGGCGACAGCCGGGCGGCGCTGACGCTGCACGAAAAGCTTCCCCAGATCGAGGAAAGCTATCTTGTCTTGGTATTCAGCTCGCGATTGGCTGCATAATCGATGGCGAACGTATCGGCGGCGAAGCTGACGCCTTCCTTGACGTTGAAGATCATCACCGTGGTGTCCTTGCCCTGCGCGTCGGTGATCGTCCACTGGCGCAGTTCGTAGGATTTCGGATCGAACATCATGGTGATCTTCGAATTGCCGAACACCGATTTGTCGGCGAGTTGGATGGTGGTGAGGTCGTCTTCCTGCTTGACGCTTTTGACACGATCGCCGGAGAGATCGATCCGGTCGTCGAGCAAAAGCTTCAGCGGCGTCTTCGACAACGGATAGAGATCGGATGTGTTGAGCCTCTTGTTGAGGATGACCACCGACTTGCCATCCGAGATCACCCGGAAATTCGACGCGCCGTCATAGTTGAAGCGGATCTTGCCCGGCCGTTCCAGGAAGAACTTGCCGCCGGTCTGCTCGCCCTTGGGGCCGAACTGCACGAATTCGCCGCTCATCGATTTGACCGAGGAAAAATGATCGGCGATCTTCTGCGCGGCCGGCGGCACGGCCGCCTGTGCCGAGGCCAGCAACTGGAATCCAGGCGCCACATTGAAAGCTGCGGCACCCATAAGCGACAGGCCGAGGCCAAGCAGCTGGCGCCGGCTGGGAGCAAAATCGCTGAGCGCGGAAAGATCATTTTTCATCTCGGTCACTCTCATCTGATTCCTGATTTGCCGCTGTCCTGAACCCCCAGTTGGGCTGAAATTTGGCGCGGCGAACATTGCGCCGCCGCTTGAACGCGCCAAAAGGTTCAAAGTTGCCGCCGCATTCTCACCATCAGAACTTGTCGTCTTCGGTCGGCACCAGGATCTCGCGCTTTCCGGCATGATTGGCCGGGCCGACGATGCCTTCCTTCTCCATCTTCTCGATGATCGAGGCGGCGCGGTTGTAGCCGATACCGAGCCGCCGCTGGATATAGCTGGTGGAAGCCTTGCCGTCGCGCAGCACCACGGCGACCGCCTGGTCGTATGGGTCGTCGGAATCTTCGAAATTGCCGCCGCCGCCGCTGCCGCCGCCCTTGCCGGCCGGTTCGTCATCGTCCTCGTCGTCATCCTCGGTGATGGCATCGAGATATTCCGGCACGCCTTGCAGCTTCAGATGTGCGACGATCTTTTCGACCTCTTCGTCGGCGACGAATGGGCCGTGCACGCGCTGGATGCGGCCGCCGCCGGCCATGTAGAGCATGTCGCCCATGCCGAGCAGCTGTTCGGCGCCCTGCTCGCCAAGGATGGTGCGGCTGTCGATCTTCGACGTCACCTGGAAGGAGATGCGCGTCGGGAAGTTGGCCTTGATCGTGCCGGTGATGACGTCGACCGAGGGCCGTTGCGTCGCCATGATGACGTGGATGCCGGCGGCGCGCGCCATCTGTGCCAGGCGTTGCACCGCGCCTTCGATGTCCTTGCCGGCGACCATCATCAGGTCGGCCATTTCGTCGATGATGACGACGATATAGGGCATCGGCTCGAGATCGAGATTCTCCGTCTCGTAGATCGCCTCGCCAGTCTGGCGATCGAAGCCGGTCTGCACGGTGCGCGAAATCTTCTCGCCCTTCTTCTCCGCCATTTGGACGCGTGCGTTGAAGCCGTCGATGTTGCGCACGCCGACCTTGGACATCTTGCGATAGCGGTCTTCCATCTCCCGCACCGTCCATTTCAGCGCCACCACCGCCTTCTTCGGATCGGTGACGACGGGGGTCAGAAGATGCGGGATGCCGTCATAGACCGAGAGTTCCAGCATCTTCGGATCGATCATGATCAGCCGGCATTCCTGCGGCGTCAGCCGGTAGAGCAGCGACAGGATCATGGTGTTGATGGCGACCGACTTGCCCGAGCCGGTGGTGCCGGCGACCAGCACGTGCGGCATCTTGGCGATATCGACGATGACCGCCTCGCCATTGATGGTCTTGCCGAGCGCCAGCGCCAACTTGGCTTTGGTGGTCTCGAAATCGCGGCTGGCCATGATCTCTCGGAGATACACCGTCTCGCGCTTGGCGTTCGGCAGTTCGATGCCGATGGCGTTGCGGCCCGGCACCACGGCGACGCGGCAGGCGATCGCGCTCATCGAGCGGGCGATGTCGTCGGAGAGGCCGATGACGCGCGACGATTTGATACCCGGCGCGGGTTCGAGTTCGTAGAGCGTGACCACCGGACCCGGCCGGACATGGATGATCTCGCCCTTGACGCCGAAATCCTCCAGCACGCCTTCGAGCAGGCGGGCGTTCTGCTCGAGCGCATCCTTGGACAGGCTGGGATCGCGCGCCACGTTCTTGGGCTCGGAGAGGAAATGCAGCGACGGCATTTCGAATGTCTCCGAACCGATCAGCGATGTCTGCGCTTCGCGCTGGACGCGGGCGCCTGGCACGGGGCGCGCCGCCGGCGCTTCGACGCGGGTGGCGGCATCGGAGCGGAACTGCTGGACCTTGGCGGTCGGAGCGGCGCGGCGCTGGACGACTGGTTCATCGTCGAAGTCGGCATCTTCCCCGTCAGTGTCGAAGCGATCGCCGAACACGTCGTCATCGGCCGGATCGACGGAAACGCTGCGGTCATTGACCATGGCGGCGAAGAATTCAGGCTCGACGCGGGCGCGGCCATCATGGCTCATCCGCTGCTCGGCGAACTCGGCCGACTCGACCCGTTCGGCGGCGCGGCGCCAGGCGCTGGCGCGCGGCTCCATCTCCGGCCCGTATTCGTCGCGCTCCTGCCTGCGGCGCACGGCGCGGCGGTGCATCCAGGCGCGCAGCGACAGCCACCAATGGGTGATTGCGCCGAGCGCCAATATGCCCTCGTTGCCTTCATCATCGTCATTGTCGAACAACAGGTCGTCCTCGCGCCGCTCGGGCACGGCCGGTTCTTCCATGACGGCGAAGCCATTCTTGCGCCCGATCAGCGCCGAACCGTAGGCAAACAGCCACAGCGCCGGCGCGGCCATCAATATGGCGAGCACGCTGGCGATCAGCCCGGTCGGATAGCCGCCGGTAAGAAGGCCCGGAATCCTGAGCACCATGTCGCCGAACACGCCGCCGAGGCCGGTGGGCAGCGGCCAGGTCTTGGGCGGCACCACGCAGCCGGCGATGGCGGCGGCCAGCAGCGCGAAGCCGAACCAGAACAGCCCGCGCTTGGGAAGCCTGTCGACGCCGCGCGCCGAAAACAGGAGGTACCCCCAGATAACAGCCGGAACCAGCGCCGCGACGGCGGCAAGACCGAAGAACTGCATGGCGAGGTCGGAGAAGACCGCGCCGGCATAACCCATGGCGTTGGTGACGATGTTGTTGGTGGCGTGCGAGAAGCTTGGATCGGCAACGTTCCACGTTGCCAGGCTGGCGACGCCAAAGGCGGTCAGAGCGAACAGCCCGGCGCCCGCGAGCCGGCCGACCTGGCGCCGCGCGAAAGCCTGGATGCCGTGCCCCGTATCGGTCAGCGCGAGCGGTGCTGAAGCCCCTGAACGCATGCATTTCCCCGTCAGTGATTGCCTGGCCCGAGCGCATGGCGCACTCCGGCAGATTCGGAGGCAAGACTAGCGGCGGGAAGGTTAAGGGCGCATTAACCATGGGCGCGGCCTCGCCCCCGCCTCCCGCGAATATTTGCCGGCCACGGCTGCCATGGATGATGTGTCGCCATCAACAACAATGGCGGGCACCTTGCCCGCCATCATTCGTTTGTGACAGGAAATCGATCAGGCTTCGGCCCGATCGCGTCCTCGGCTCAGTTGGCGCCGCCAAGCGCCTGGACGTTGGCGCAGAATTCGGCATGCGGCTTGCTCATCGCCGCGTCGTTGCATTCCTTCTTCATGGCTTCCTGCTTCTCCTTCGGCATGGCCATGAAAGCGGTCTTGAATTCCGCCATCGGCTTCATGGTCTTCATGCTGGTATCCGTGAAGAACGGCGCCATGTTGTCGGGCTCATCGAGAGCGCCGGCAAATGCCACGCCGCCGACCATGGAAAGAGCGAGTGCCCCAAGGCAGATGGTCCTGAAGTTCATGAAAACGGTTCCTTCCCTGTTGTTCGTAACGAACGCCGGAATGGCGGTCGTTGCTCACAGTTCGGAACCGATGCGGTGAATGTTTCTTCCCAAAGGCCAATCACGCGAACGTGATTGCCCGACTGCCGGCATTGCCGGAACGTTTTGCCAAAAAAGAGGCCCGGAATGATCCGGGCCTCAATGCGTGAACTCCTTTCGAGAGCATCACGACGGGATCTTTTCAAAGCGATTCCGGGAAAAGTGTGCAGCGGTTTTCCGTTCGGAACTGCGTAGAGATAGGGAGCCGGTGGGAGGAGGGTCCACCGGCCCGTAGGCAGAGCTGGCCTTACGGCACCACTTCGCCATGCTGGGAGATGTCGAGGCCTTCGACCTCTTCCTGGGTGCTCGGACGCAAACCGACCAGCGCCTTGACGATGTAGAGGATCACGAAGGTGGCGATCGCCGTCCACAGGATGGTGAAGACAATGCCGTAGATCTGCTTGCCGATGGAAGCGCCCGCCCCGAGGCTGTTGATCGCCGGGTCGGCGAGCACGCCGGTCAGCAGAGCGCCGATCACACCGCCGACGCCATGGACGCCGAACGCATCCAGCGAGTCGTCATAGCCGAACATGTGCTTGATCTTGACCGCCGAGATGTAGCAGCCGACGCCGGCGACGATGCCGACGATGAAGGCGCCGGTCGGGTTGACGAAGCCGGAAGCCGGCGTCACCGCGACGAGACCGGCAACGGCGCCCGAGATGATGCCGAGGACCGAGGGTTTCTTGGCGACGATCCATTCGGCGAACATCCAGGCCAGTGCCGCCGCGGCGGTGGCTACCTGGGTGTTGAGCATGGCGGCGCCGGCAAGACCGTCAGCCGCCAGTTCCGAACCGGCGTTGAAGCCGAACCAGCCGACCCACAGCAGCGAAGCGCCGATCACCGAATAGACCAGGTTGTGCGGCGCCATGTTGGTGGTGCCGTAGCCTTCGCGCTTGCCGAGAACCAGCGCGCAGACCAGCCCCGCGACACCGGCGTTGATGTGGACGACCGTGCCGCCGGCGAAGTCGAGCACACCGGCCGCGCCAAGGAAGCCGCCGCCCCAGACCCAATGCGCGATCGGCGCATAGACGACCAGCAGCCATAGCGCCATGAAGATCAGCAGCGCCGAGAACTTCATGCGCTCGGCGAAGGCGCCGGCGATGAGGGCAGGCGTGATGATGGCGAAGGTCATCTGGAACATCGAGAAGACGAATTCAGGAATGTTCGCCACGCCTGGCGCCCACAGCGTCGAGGTGGTGATGCCCTGATGGAAGAATTTCGAGAAACCGCCGAGATAGGCGTTCATGCCGCCGCCGTCGGAGAAGGCCAGCGAATAGCCGAACATGAACCACAGCACCGTCACCAGGCAGGTGATGGCAAAGCTCTGCATGACGGTGGCGAGCACGTTCTTGTTGCGCACCATGCCGCCGTAGAACAGCGCCAGGCCCGGGATGGTCATCATCAGCACCAACGCCGTCGAGGTCAGCATCCAGGCGGTGTTGCCGGTGTCGAGCACCGGAGTGGGGGCCGGAGCGGCCGCGGCCGGCGCCGCTTCCTGCGCGAAGGCGGCGACCGTGCCCAACGCTGCGAGAGCGAGCGAGCCCAAAAGGGCGGCGCGTCCCGTCGTCTTCAAGGTGGAAGGAATATTCATTGAACTCTCCATTGGAATACGTGTTCGCCGCTCAAAGCGCGTCGGTGTCTGTTTCGCCGGTGCGGATGCGCACCGCCTGGTCGATGCCGAAGACGAAGATCTTGCCGTCGCCGATCTGGCCGGTCTTGGCGGCAGCGGTGATGGCTTCCACGGCCTTGTCGACCATGTCCGCGCTGACCGCGACCTCGATCTTGATCTTTGGCAGGAAACTGACCGCGTATTCCGCCCCGCGATAGATTTCCGTATGCCCTTTCTGACGCCCGTAGCCTTTGACTTCGGTGACGGTCAGGCCCTGGATGCCGACTGCGGTAAGCGCCTCGCGTACCTCGTCGAGCTTGAACGGCTTGATGATTGCCATCACGATTTTCATAAGGTTTCACCCTTTTGCTGTTGCGGTCCCCCGCGTTTGCACGACTTCACCGATCCCAAGGAGAGCCGGAGAGTGCCCGGCACAATTCAAGCTCCGTGCCAATTGCCGAGGCAGGGTGTTAACTGATTGTAAACAATGGATTTGATGCCGCTGCAGCCATCAGATGTCTGGATCAGCGGCCAGGCAGTTGCCTAAAAAAGATGCAATTTTTAAAAAACGCCCATTTTACGGGCGTCCGGGCTGGGATCTCAAAACGCTCGTGCTCAAACAAGGAGCTGCGGCGAACAATCTCCATCCTGGGCCGCCTCAGCGCCGGAGCCGGATCAGCCCTTCCTGCGCCATCGAGGCGATCAGCGTGCCGTCGCGCGCATAGAGAGTGCCGCGGCTGAAACCACGCGATCCCGAGCTCGACGGGCTGTCCTGCGCATAGAGCAGCCAGCCGTCGAGCGCATGCGGCCGATGGAACCACATGGAGTGGTCGAGGCTGGCCGCCTGGATATCGGGGTCGAACAGCCCGCGCCCATGCGCGAAGGTCGACGTGTCGAGCAGCGTCATGTCCGAGAGATAGGCGAGCAGCGCCGATTGCAGCGCGCGGTCGTCCGGAACCGGTCCGGCAAGGCGGATCCAGACATTCTGCCGGGGCGGCAGCTTATCACGGCTTTCATAGTGCTGGAGATTGACCGGCCTGAGCTCCAGTGGCCGCTCCCGCGCCCAGAAGCGGCGCACCGCCTCCGGTACCCGCTCGGCCTTCTCGAGCAGCTGCCGCTGCGTCTGCAAGCCTTCCGGCGGTGGCACGTCGTCGGGCAGGGCGAACTGATGTTCGAGCCCCTTTTCGTCGACCTGGAACGAGGCTTCCAGCGAAAAGATCGCCTGCCCGTGCTGGATCGCCAGCACGCGGCGGGTGGTGAAGGAGCCACCATCGCGGATGCGGTCGACCTCATAGACGATCGGCACCTTGATGTCGCCGGGCCGCATGAAATAGCCGTGCAGCGAATGCACGAACCGGTCGGGCTGTACGGTGCGTTGCGCCGCAACCAGGGCCTGGGCGATGGTCTGGCCGCCGAAAACGCGCTGCCATTCCACCTGGGGGCTGCGACCACGATACAGATTGTGCTCCAGCCTCTCGAGGTCGAGAATGCCGAGAAGCTCGTCCATGGCCGCCGTCATGTTTTGTGACCTCGCCTCAAAATTGCTATGGCGGTTTCCGACAGGAACAACGAGCCGTCAAGGGCGCAGGCCCAGGCTGGCGCGCAAGGAGCAACGACAATGGAACGCAAGACGGACGCCAAGACCAGATCCGGGCTCGATGTTCTCGTCGCTGGCGCAGGCTATGTCGGCCTCGCCGCCGCCGTCTCGCTGAAGCAGGCCCGGCCGGGCCTTGCCGTCGCCCTTGTCGATGCCGCGCCCGCTGGCGCCTGGCAAAGGGATGGCCGCGCTTCCGCCATTGCCGCGGCCGCCTGCCGCATGCTCGACCAACTCGGCGTGTGGGCCGAGATGGCGCCGCAGGCACAGGCGATCACCGAGATGATCATCACCGATTCGCGCAGCGCCGATCCGGTCCGTCCGGTCTTCCTGACGTTCGACGGCGAGGTGGCGCCGGGCGAACCTTTCGCGCATATGGTCGCCAACAAGGTCTTGAACGGCGCCTTGCGGGCCAGCGCCGAAAAACTCGGCATCGACATCATCGAAGGCGTCGCGGTGCAAAGCTTCGAGACCAACGGCACCGGCATCACAATGCATCTTGCCGACGGTGCGACGCTGAAGGCAAGGCTGCTGGTCGCCGCCGACGGCGTCAACTCGAAGCTGCGCGACATGGCCGGCATCAAGACCGTGAAGTGGGAATATGGGCAGTCCGGCATCGTCTGCACCGTGGCGCATGAACGTCCGCACAATGGCCGCGCCGAGGAGCATTTCCTCCCCGCCGGCCCCTTTGCCACGCTGCCGCTCAAACCGGACGATGACGGCACCAACCGCTCGTCGATCGTCTGGGTCGAACGCGCGGAAGATGCGAAAACGCTCGTGGAAGGCGACGATCTCGTCTTCGAGCACGAACTTGAACAGCGCTTCGGCCTGAAGCTCGGCGAGATACGGGTCGCCGACAAACCGCGCGCCTGGCCGCTCGGCCTGACCCTTGCCCGCGCCTTCGTCGCGCCGCGCATCGCGCTTGCCGGCGACGCCGCCCACGGCATCCACCCGATCGCCGGCCAGGGCCTTAACCTCGGCTTCAAGGATGTCGCCGCTTTGGCTGAAGTGATCGTCGAGGCCGACCGGCTCGGCCAGGACATCGGCGCGCTCGACGTGCTCGAACGCTACCAGCAGTGGCGCCGTTTCGACACGGTACAGATGGGCATCACCACCGATGTGCTGAACCGTTTGTTTTCCAACGACATCGGTCCGCTGCGGGCCGCACGCGACATCGGCCTTGGCCTCGTCGAACGGATGCCGAGGCTGAAGGATTTTTTCATCCGGCAGGCGTCTGGACTTTCCGCCGGGACGCCCAGGCTGCTGAAAGGCGAGGCGATCTAAGGCAATCCCGGCCGGGAAGAGCGTGAACGGTTCTCCGTCTAGAGTTACCTAAAAGAACGAGATAACGCGGTTCGGCGTTTGAACGCCCCGAGTGTTGTCGCTCAATTCACTTCGAAGCCGAGCTTCTGCCGCAGCCGCAATATTCTCTGATCGGATATAACAAGGCGTTTCTCTCCGCCCTGGGCCGCGCGATTGACCATCCGCAGGAGATCGTTCCGCTCCGCCACGTCGAGACGCTCGCGCAGGAACGGCGCCAGCTTGTCGATGACGACAGTCGTGTCATCGATCTGTGAGGCCGCCCATTTGGCGTAGACCACCGCTTCGTCGGTCTTCTTCTTGTCGGCGATCTCGGAGATCACAGCGCGGATGACGGCTTCGCGCTGTGGCAGGATCGGCCCATCTTCGGAGACGATGGATGCAATCAGCGTCGCAGCGGCCACCACCGGATCGTCGATCGCCGTCAGCGGCGACAGGGCCGCCTGCCTGCGCAATTTCTTGCGGCGCACGGAGCCCTGGACCCGGCCGATGACGTCGGCGACGTCACGCGCGGCCTCGTTCATGGCCTTCATCCGATACCACCACAACGCCGCCGCCCCCACGATTCCAAGGGCAGCAATCAGGAAAGGCATGTCGAAATCCCCCAAAGCCCCGGCGACGATAGGAGAACTCTTGCCTTGCTTCAACACGCAAGAGTTCTCCCGGCGAAGAAACCTCGCCTCGCTCCGTCAGCGCTCCGACGGGCGGCGCCGTCGCAAACGGCGAGGGCGAACGCGTCTATGATCCCGGCACGTTGTAGACCGCCCGCACTTCGATGGTGCCGATTTCAGCCAGCGGAATCTCGTCGGCGATCTCCAGCGCCTTGTCGAGATCCTCCGCCTCGATCATGACGAAACCGAGCAACTGCTCCTTGGTCTCGGCGAACGGGCCGTCGGTAACCAGCCTCTTGCCCTTGCGTCTGCGAACGGTTTTCGACGTTTTCACCGATTGCAGCGCCTGCGCGATGATCAGTATCCCGCGTTGGTCCAGTGACCGGTCATGAGCCATCGAATCGGCGTCGAGCTTGGCCAATCGCTCCGGTGTCATTGCATGGAGGTCTTTTTCCTCGCCGTAGACCAGGCAAACATATTTCATGTCTATATCCCTTGTGATGACGAAACATAGGATGAGGCGATCAAGCTGTCAGCCGGGCCTTTGCCCGCCGCATGATCGAGAAGGCATACCGCAATCCCGATGACGACGATCGCCACCAGCAGCCGGCCGAAGCCGGAGGGCGGCAGGTGCGACCAGTCGATTTCGCGTTCACCGGCCTTTCGGCCGGTGCTTGTCCAATGGGCAGAAAACAGGTTGTTCATACGAGCCTCCATCCGGCCATCACTAGCGTGGCCGCCCGCAGGACGGCCGGGGCGGATCGAAGTCGACATTTTTGCACCCGCATTTTTTTAAAGAAATTAGGGCCACCGCCGCGCCACCATGCAGTTGCCCAAAGAGCGCGGTGGCCTTCGTGTCCGCGCGCGCTATAGTTGACCGGACGCCGGGCTCACCCAGGACAAAGTCACGACAACCAAGGAGGACTTCATGGACCGCACCGCAAATGCCGTCTGGAAAGGCAATTTGAAAGAGGGCAACGGCACGATCGACAGCCAGAGCGGGACGCTGAAGGGCACGCCCTATTCGTTCAAGGCGCGCTTCGAGGACGAGAGCGGCAAATCCGGCACCAATCCGGAAGAGCTGATCGCCGCTGCGCATGCCGGCTGCTACGCCATGCAGCTTTCGCACTTCCTGGCCGAGAACGGCACGCCCGCGACCGAACTCGACGCCAAGGCCGTGGTGACACTGGTTCCCGGCACCGGCATCACCGGCAGCGCCATTACGCTGGTCGGCAAGGTGCCCGGCATCGATGCGGCCAAGTTCAAGGAATTGGCCGAGAAGGCCAAGGCCGAGTGCCCGGTCTCAAAGGCGCTCGGCGCCATCAAGGTGTCGCTCGACGCCAAGCTGGGCTGAAGAGGCCTCTTCAAACGAAAGATTAGGTGCGCGCTTCGCCGGTGAGCGCCTCGATGCGCTCGCGCAGCCAGGCGACCTCCTCTTCAAGAGCGCTGATGCGCTCTTCGAGACCGGAGGTCGATGAGGCGGCCGACGGGATATGGTGCATGGCGCTGGCCGCGATCTGTGGTGTCCCGCTCAGCAGGTGCATGAAGCGCTCCTCGCGCTGGCCAGGTCCGCGCTCGATCAGCATGACCAGCGGCGGTTTGCGGCCGATCAGCAGGTCGAGATCGGTGCGCAGCGCGTCGATCGACGAAAACCGTGCCATGCGCTCGGCCCGCGCCAGCAGTTCATGCGCCGTCTGCGGTCCACGCAACAGCATCAGGCCGATCAGCGCGATCTGCGCCGAAGTCAGTGAGAAACGCTGTGCCACCAGATGCTCGTAGCGCTCGACGCGCGAAGCGAAGGCCTGCCGGACCAGACCCTTCTGCTCGAGTTGGCTCAGCGCCCGCCTGACCTCGACAAGCTCGACCGACATCACCGGCTCTCGCGCCGTCTTCTGGTTGGCCGCGGCATGCGCGCCGTTGAGCGTCATCGGGTAGACGTCCGGCGTCAGCTCCTTCTTCTCGATCAGGCAGCCGAGCACGCGGGCTTCGATGGGGGAAAGGATGGGAAGGTCATCACTCATTGGATCGGCTACTCAACTCCAGGAAATCGGTTTTCTGCGTACACTGCCGCAATGTCTCACGGTTACCGAAGCCTTCCGCCCATCGTCAGTTGCCTGTCGCTAAACCCTTCTCTCCACCATCATCTTCTTGATCTCCGCGATCGCCTTTGCCGGATTCAGCCCCTTGGGGCAGGTTTGCGCACAGTTCATGATGGTGTGGCAGCGATAGAGCCGGAACGGGTCTTCGAGATTGTCGAGCCGCTCGCCCTTGGCCTCGTCGCGGGAATCGATCAGCCAGCGATAGGCCTGCAACAGCGTTGCCGGGCCCAGATAACGGTCGCCGTTCCACCAGTAGCTCGGGCACGAGGTCGAGCAGCAGGCGCACAATATGCACTCGTAGAGCCCGTCGAGCTTCTCGCGGTCCTCATGGCTCTGCAGCCACTCCTTGGCGGGCTCCGGCGACACCGTCTTCAGCCACGGCTCGATCGAGGCGTGCTGGGCGTAGAAATTGGTGAGGTCGGGCACCAGGTCCTTGACCACTTGCATATGTGGCAGCGGGTAGACCTTGACGGCGCCGGAAATGTCGTCGCAGCCCTTGGTGCAGGCGAGCGTGTTGGAGCCATCGATGTTCATGGCGCAGGAACCGCAAATGCCTTCGCGGCAGGAGCGGCGCAAGGTCAGCGTCGGGTCGATCTTGTTCTTGATCCACAGCAGCGCGTCGAGCACCATCGGCCCGCAATCGTCCATGTCGACGAAATAGGTGTCCATGCGCGGGTTCTCGTCATCGTCCGGCGACCAGCGGTAGATGCGGTATTCGCGCAGGTTGGTGGCGCCGTCCGGCTTCGGCCAGGACTTGCCTTGCTGGATTTTCGAGTTCTTGGGGAGCGTCAGTTCGACCATGTTCGATCCTCAATACACCCGGGCCTTGGGCGCGATCTTGGCGAGGCTGATGCCGCCGTCCTTTTCCGCCAGCTGCGGCTCGGTGTGCACCGGGCGATAGGAGAGCGTCACCTTGCCGTCTTCGCTCACCCTGGCCAGCGTGTGCTTGCGCCAGCCGGCGTCGTCGCGGGCGGAGAAATCTTCGCGCGCATGCGCGCCACGGCTCTCCTTGCGAGCCTCGGCGCTGTAGACCGTGGTGATGGCGTTGGCCATCAGGTTTTCCAGTTCCAGCGTCTCCACCAGGTCGGAGTTCCAGATCATCGAGCGGTCGAAGACTTTTACGTCCTTCAGTTCGGTCCAGATTTCCGAAACGCGCTTGCAGCCGTTTTCCAGCGATTCCTGCGTGCGGAACACCGCCGCGTCTTCCTGCATCGCCTTCTGCATCTTCTCGCGCAGGCTTGCCGTCGGCGTCGAGCCATTGGCGTGGCGCAGCCGGTCGAAGCGATCCATGATCTTTTCGACCGAGGCTTCGTTGGGTGACGGGATTTGCGACTTGCGGTCGATGACCTGGCCGGCGCGGATCGCCGCCGCGCGGCCGAACACGACGAGATCGATCAGCGAGTTGGAGCCCAGCCGGTTGGCGCCATGCACGGAGGCGCAGCTCGCCTCGCCCACCACCATCAGCCCAGGCGATATCCGGTCGGGGGCTTCCGGCGTCGGACTGAGCGCCTCGCCCCAATAATTGGTCGGCACACCGCCCATGTTGTAGTGCACCGTCGGCAGCACCGGGATCGGCTCCTTGGTCAGGTCGACGCCGGCGAAGATCTTGGCCGATTCCGAAATGCCGGGCAGCCGCTCGTGCAGCACGGCCGGGTCGAGATGGTCGAGATGCAGGAAGATATGGTCCTTCTTCGGGCCGACGCCGCGGCCTTCGCGTATTTCCAGCGTCATGCAGCGCGACACCACATCGCGTGAAGCAAGGTCCTTGGCCGACGGCGCATAGCGCTCCATGAAGCGCTCACCCTCGGAATTGACGAGATAGCCGCCCTCGCCGCGCGCGCCTTCGGTAATCAGGCAGCCGGCACCGTAGATGCCGGTCGGGTGGAACTGCACGAACTCCATGTCTTGCAGCGGAAAACCGGCGCGAGCGGCCATCCCGCCGCCGTCGCCGGTGCAGGTATGCGCCGAGGTGGCCGAGAAATAGGCGCGGCCGTAGCCGCCTGTCGCCAGCACCACCATTTTTGCCGAGAAGCGGTGGATGGTGCCGTCATCCAGATTCCAGGCAACGACGCCCGTGCAGGTGCCGTCCGGCTCCATGATCAGGTCGAGCGCGAAATACTCGATGAAGAACTGCGCGTTGTTCTTCAGCGACTGGCCGTAGAGCGTGTGCAGCATGGCGTGGCCGGTCCGGTCGGCGGCGGCGCATGTGCGTTGCACAGGCGGACCCTCGCCGAAATTCATCATCATGCCGCCGAACGGCCGCTGGTAGATCTTGCCCTCTTCGGTGCGCGAGAATGGCACGCCGTAATGTTCGAGTTCGTAGACGGCGGCGGGCGCCTGCTGGACCATGTATTCCTGCGCGTCGATATCGCCCAGCCAGTCCGAACCCTTGACCGTATCGAAGAGATGCCATTGCCAATTATCGGGCCCCATATTCGCAAGCGAAGCGGCGATGCCGCCTTGCGCGGCCACCGTGTGCGAGCGCGTCGGGAACACCTTGGTGATGCAGGCGGTGCGCAGGCCCTGTTCGGCCATGCCAAGCGTGGCACGCAGGCCCGCACCGCCGGCGCCGACGACCACCACGTCGAACTTGTGGTCGACAAAGGTATAGCCCGCCGTGTTGGCTGATTTCGCGTCCTTGGCCAACTCAGCCTCCGAATGCCAGTTTGAGCAGGGCGAAGATCGAGGCGACGCCGACCGCTACCGTGAAAAATGTATTGAGCGCGATCAGCGCCAGCTTCGTGCCTTCGCCGTGCACGTAGTCCTCGATGATCGCCTGCATGCCGATCCGCATATGGGTGAGACCGGAGACCAGCACCAAGGCCAGCACCAGAGCCACCAAGGGATTGGCAAGCGCTGCCCGAACCTGGACGTAGCCGGTGCCGTTGAGCGCGATCAGGAATCCGACGAAGAACAGGATGAGCGGGATGTTGGCGATCGCCGTCAGCCGCTGACGCCAGAAATGTCCGGTCCCTTCGCGGGCGGAGCCCAGGCCGCGAACCTTCGCCAGCGGCGTGCGCATGTCGGTCTTGCCAGCGCTCATGGTCAGGCTCCCCGCGCCATATAGCCGGCGATCCAGATCAGCAGTGTGAGCAGGATCGAGCCGACCAGCGTTGCCCAAGCTATTCTCGAGGCGGTGTGCTTCTCGAGGCCGGCGCCGGTATCCCAGATCAGATGACGCACGCCGCCCAGCATGTGATGCATCAGCGCCCAGGTGTAGCCGAACAGGATAAGCCGGCCGAGCCAGCTGCCGAACGCCCAATTGACCCAATCGAAGGTCGCCTGAGAGCTTGCCGCCGCCATCAGCCAGACGGCGACCAGCAGCGTGCCGAAGTAAAGCGCGCCACCGGTGATGCGATGGATGATCGACATCGTCATCGTGATCGGCGGCCTGTACACGGTGAGGTGCGGCGAAAGCGGCCGTTCACGTCTGGCGAAATCGCGGGTGGCTGGTGATTTGCTCATGGCTCCCCCAGTTCGGCGTCTCCTGCCTCAGGTGGAAATGCGGCATCACCGCTTCCGGTTGCGACTTCGGACAGCCGGTTTCTAATGCTCTTTTTGCACCGCGTCAAAGCCGGAAAACCGTTTCGAAAACGTAATTTAGTCTGACTAAAAGGCAGGCTTGAGCTTCAATCGATTAGCGGCTGGCGGCCCGAAGCCGGCTCGATATCGCTGCAGTGCAGCATGTGCATGGCATCTGCCATTCCGGCCTGGCGGTTCCAGGTAACCGGTGTCGATCCAGCCTCCGTCACCAGCGCTTCGCCGCCATCGATCACAATCGCGTCATGCACTCGCTCGAAACGGTTGTTCTGGTTGGCGGCGGGGCCGGCAGATCCTTGCTGGCGCCCGTCGGGCAAGGGTGGTCGAAAAGGGCTTCCCCAGTCGAATATTAACCATGTTTGTCAAGACATCGCCGGGCGGCGCGCAAGCCTCTTAACAAAGGTTAAGAAAAGGTTAATTTCCGATTCGAGGAGGCATGCATGTCGCCCAAAAAGCAGGGCGGCGGTTTTGGGCCAACGACATGCATCCAACCAGGGACCAAAAACGCGTCGTGACGCGCTTTGGCCTAACACGGAGGACGCTATGCGTTCGAATTCGGGCAGATCGCGCCTTGCGGCGCTCATAGTGGCGGCTTCGGTCGCGGGCCTGGCGGCACCCGCGCTCGCCGGAGCGCGCCATCAGGACCGGGTCTACGCCGATTCTTTCGGCAATCTCGTCATCGACAGCGCCGCCGGCTACAAACGCATCCTCGTCGGCAAAGGCAGGCTGGCCAAGCAGCTGTCCGACTATACCGGTGCCGGCCAGCCCAAGGTGATCTACGAGAACGAAGCCGACGAGATATCGGGTTACGGCGATTGCTACCGCCCGCCGGTGTTCGTCAAGGGGCGCAGCTACATGTACGGGCTTTCCGACGGCGAGATGCCGGACCTCAGTCCCTGCCGCTAGAGCAATTCCAGGAAGTGTGAGACGGTTTCCCGGGAAAAGCGCGTAGCGCTTTCCCAAGGGAATTGTGTAAAACAAAGAGATAGAGCGGCTCGGCGTTGCCGTGAACAGGTGAAGCGCTCTGGCGCGGTTCAACGTCGAAGGCTTTTCTATCGGGTGTTTGCAGCCGTGATCTCGCGGGCGGCAGGTCCGGTGGAAACGCGAACGCAGTCGCGCCCGCGATTCTTCGCCTGGTAGAGCGCTTCATCCGCGCGCCGCATGAGGTCGGAAAAATTCTCGCCGGCATGGAGTTCGGCGACGCCGAAGCTTGCCGTGCAGCGATTGTCGAGCGGCAGCCCGTCGATGGGCAATGTGCCGAAGGCACTGCGTGTTCCCTCAGCGAACAGCCGGGCGGCGGCAAGGTTGGTTCCCGGCAGGATAATGGCGAACTCTTCGCCACCGATACGGCCCGTGACTTGGTGGCCGGCGGCGGCCTCGCGCAGCAGGCCGGCGAAGGTCTCGATGACCCGGTCGCCGGAGGCATGGCCAAAGCTGTCGTTGACGCTCTTGAAATGATCGAGATCGGCGATGACCAGGGTGACCGGCACGCATTGCCGCGTGGCGCCAAGCATTGCCAGCTCGGCATGGCGTGCGAAACCGCCCCGGTTGAGCAACCCGGAAAGCGTGTCCATCTCCGACTTCGACATCACTTCGGCGAGCACGTCGCGAACCAGTATGGCCAGCATCAGCAGCGCCAGCGCCAGGCCGAAGACGGTGCCGAGCGACTGCGAGACCAGCGCGTAACTGCTTTGCAGATAGGCCTGTGGGTTACCGCCCCAGCCGCCCAGCGCGTGCGCTATGAACGGCTTTGAGGCAAACTGGGCACCGCTGGCGGCCAGCACGGCCATCAAGATGCGGTCGAGCCGGCCGCGCCTTTGCCTGGATGAACAGACGATCGCCAGTCCGACGACCTGCATGGCGGCATAGGGAAGCTGGTAGGCCATCATGCGGGCCAGCGACTGGCGCGGCAGATCCTGCACGAAATGGACGGCAATGGTGGTGGCCAACAGAAAGAACAGCATCGGTGCCCACGGCGGAGCCATGCCGTATTTCCGCGCAAGCCCGCCATTGAAGGCGATTGTGGCGCCAAGAAACACCGCGAAGGCGGCAACGACCACGGGCCGTGCGTTGTCGAAAGCGGGAATGCTGAATTCGATGGCGAAATAGGCCATGCCCAGGAGATAGCCGAAGGCCAGCCACCGCGCAGGCACGCGGCTGGCATCCTGGAACGCAACAGCCATGAAGGACGCCGCCAGCAGGCCGGCGACCGACAGGTTGATCAGCAGGATGAAGTTGGCACCGCTCATGTCTTTTCGCACCCCGTGTCTCACCTAACATCGACGGGCGAAAAAGATGTTAACGCCGGCCGCGGTGCGGGATCAGCCGGTCTTGAACGGCTCCGGCACGAACGCCGTTTCCGGCCGTTCGTAGGACAGGCGCACGCCGTCGCGGCCGTTCTTCTTGGCCTTGTACAGCGCATCGTCGGCGCGGCGCGTCAATGGCTCCAGCGCCTCGTCGCCGCTGCGGGCCGCAACGCCGAAGCTGGCCGTGACCTTGGTGCCGGCGGGAAGCCCGTCGACGTTGCCGGCCGAATAGAGCGTGCGCACGGCTTCCGCGAACAATCGCGCCGCGGCAAGATCGCTCCAGGGCAGCAGCACCGCAAACTCCTCGCCGCCGATACGCCCGGCGACGCCGCGCGCACCGGCGGCCGATCGGAGCTTGGCGGCGAAGTCGGCGATCACGCGATCGCCCGCTGGGTGCCCGTGCAGGTCGTTGAGCGCCTTGAAATGGTCGAGGTCGGCCAGCACCAGCGCCACCGGGAATTTCGCCGCCGCGCAGCGTTGCAGGAGATGGATCGCGCGCTCCTCGAAACCGCGCCGGTTAAGCAGACCCGAAAGCGGATCGGTATGCGTCTCGGTCTTCAGCGCCTTCATCACATCCAGTGCCGCGGCGGTGAACAGGCAAAGCGCGATCAGCAATGACAGAAGCGCGTGCGACAGCAGCGCCGTCGTCCAGTAGGATGAGCCGTAGAACCCATCGTAGCTGGTGAAGGGTCCGTGCGCGATGACGACGACGAGGGTGCGCACGAAGAAGTTGAGCACCGACAGCAGCGACAGCACGAACAGGATCTTTTCCGTCGGGCCGTTGTCGCGCACCGGTCGCAGTTCGGCGGCGACCAGAAGGCTGAGGCCGCCGAATCCAAAATTCATCGCCAGGATGCGCCAGGTGAGATCGGGTTCGACGAAGAGAAACCAGCAAAATGATGCCAGGCCACCGCCTGCCAACACGCCTATTCCCGCATAAGGCACCTTGCGGCCATAGCGGGCAACGATGGCGCTGGACAGGCAACAGCCGGCGATGGTGAAGAAGGTGTTGGACACCAGCTTGGTAAGCGCCATGCCGATGGGCAAGGTGAAATACTGGAACAGAAAACCGAGTGCCGAAACACAGTAGCTGAGCGCCAGCACGGCGAGATACGGGCGATGGCGCTGATGGAACCACAGCACCAGGAACGCCGCGCCGAGCGCCAGCGCGATCGTCGGATTGAGCAGCGCTATCAGCAGACCGGTGTCCAATGGACCGTGACTTCCCCTCGTTTGACGTCAGGGGAGACCTTAGGGCGCAAGCCCAAACAAGCGGTTAAGCACCTCGGGTGCCGCGATATGTTGTCAGGGAACCCGGACCTTCCGCCAGCGTTCCTCAGTGCACAAGCAGGAGCAGCCCATGGCCGACACGATCCCACTGACCGACCACGATGCAATCCGCTCGTGGGTCGCCGCGCGCGCCGGCTTTCCGGCAATTGTCGATGTGTCGCCGGAGGCGGGAACGCAGCCCATGCTGAGGCTAGTCTTCGACCAGCGCGCCTATCAGGATCAGGACGAGCCGGAACGGCCGATCAACGCGGGCGGCTATGAACTCGTGGAATGGGACGAATGGTTCAGGCTCTTTGAAGAGCAGCAGCTGGCGCTCGTGGTCGCGGCCGACCAGCCTGGACGCCGCGAGGATTTCCACGAGCTCGTCCGGCGCGACGACAAGGTTTGACCCGGGCCGCGTGCGGCCCGGGTTCTATTCGACCTTAGAGCAATTCCAGGAAAAGTGTGAAACGGTTTTCCGTCCGGAATTGCGTAAAAACAAAGAGTTAGAGCGGTTCGTCTTTTCCGTGAAACGGTGAACCGCTCTAGGTTATTTCCAATCGCGGATGTCGACGAAGTGGCCGGCGATCGCGGCCGCCGCCGCCATTGCCGGCGATACCAGATGGGTGCGGCCCTTGAAGCCTTGCCGGCCCTCGAAATTGCGGTTCGAGGTAGAGGCGCAGCGTTCATGCGGCTTCAGCCGGTCGTCGTTCATGGCCAGGCACATCGAGCAGCCCGGCTCGCGCCAGTCGAAACCGGCGGCGAGGAAGATCTTGTCGAGACCTTCGGCTTCCGCCTGTTCCTTGACCAGGCCGGAACCCGGCACGATCATGGCATCGACATGCGGGCTGACCGTCTTGCCTTCAACCACCTTGGCGACGGCACGCAGATCCTCGATACGGCCATTGGTGCAGGAACCGATGAAGACGCGGTCGAGCGCGATGTCGGTGATCTTGGTCCCCGGCGTAAGCCCCATATAGTCGAGTGCGCGCTGCTTGGAGGTGCGCTTGTTCTCGTCGGCGATGTCGTTCGGGTTCGGCACGATGCCTTGCACCGACACGACATCCTCGGGCGACGAGCCCCAGGACACGATCGGCGGCAATTTCGCCGCGTCGAGCACGATCACCTTGTCGAAATGCGCACCCTCGTCGGACCGCAGCGTCTTCCAGTATTCGAGGGCCGCATCCCAGCCCGCGCCCTTCGGGGCCCGCGGCTTATCC
Source organism: Mesorhizobium sp. M0152 (assembly GCF_040322415.1). Classification (NCBI taxonomy): domain Bacteria; kingdom Pseudomonadati; phylum Pseudomonadota; class Alphaproteobacteria; order Hyphomicrobiales; family Phyllobacteriaceae; genus Mesorhizobium; species Mesorhizobium sp. M0152. The sequence goes on along the minus strand of NZ_JAMYTH010000010.1, from coordinate 92,053 downwards.
TTGACATAGGCGAAGGTGGTCTCGTCGGCGGCGATCAGGCCGGCGCGGGCGCCGCCCTCGATCGACATGTTGCAGATCGTCATGCGGCCTTCCATCGACAGCGAACGGATCGCCTCGCCGGCATATTCGATGACGTAGCCGGTGCCGCCGGCGGTGCCGATCTCGCCGATGATGGCGAGGATGATATCCTTGGCGGTGACGCCTGCCGGCAGTTGGCCGTCGACGCGCACCAGCATGTTCTTGGCCTTGCGCTGGATCAGCGTCTGGGTCGCCAGCACATGCTCGACCTCCGACGTGCCGATGCCATGCGCCAGTGCGCCGAAGGCGCCGTGCGTCGAGGTGTGGCTGTCGCCGCAGACGATGGTCATGCCGGGCAGCGTGAAGCCCTGCTCCGGTCCGATGATGTGGACGATGCCCTGGCGGATATCGTTCTCGGAATAATATTCGACGCCGAAATCCTTGGCGTTCTTGGCCAGCGCCTCGACCTGGATGCGGCTTTCCTCGTTCTTGATGCCGAATTTGCGTTCGGGCGAGGTCGAGACATTGTGGTCGACCACGGCCAGCGTCTTTTCCGGATGACGAACTTTGCGGCCGCTCAAGCGCAGGCCTTCGAAGGCCTGCGGGCTGGTCACTTCATGGACAAGGTGGCGGTCGATGTAGAGCAAGCAGGTGCCGTCGTCCTGGCGGTCGACGACGTGATCGTCGAAAATCTTGTCGTAGAGGGTGCGCGGTGCGCTCATGTGCGTAAATCCGTCGATATGAGAATGGGAAGAGCAGAAGCCGGCAATTTCGGGCCGGCGAACGAGCTGGATCAGTCGGCCTGGCTAAGTCGGCTGGTCAGCGCACCGGACACCCGCGCGGAGAAGCGCGACGGCAGGCGTTTTCTGTCCTGCAGCACGAACCCCTTGTAAGCCGGATCGCCAAAAAGCTCTTCCATGGCGTGGCTCATACCAATGTTTTGGGTTTTCGGCAATTGCGGTGTGTCTTCGTAGCACTTGGGTACCTCGTCCTCACTTCCACACCTTCAGGGGAGAGGAAGGGTAACAAGGTGGGGGAACTCGCGCCTTCCTCTCCCCCGTCGATCGGGGTAGAGGTGTCGAGCGAAGCTCGACGGAGTGGGGGTCGATCTTTCATCGAAGCATGCTTCCACCTGACTGCCACTGCCTGAGTCTTCTTGCCTGGTCGTGTCTGTCTTTGCGGCGGCGCGTCTGGCGAATGGCTTCCCCCACTCCGTCGCTGCTGCGCAGCGCCACCTCTCCCCCCTCCGGAGGGAGAGGAAGCGCACCAAGGTCGGGGAACGCGCCGCTCAGATCACCTCGAACACGAACGTCTTCACCAGAGCGTTGGGCTCGGCGATCGCATAGCAGCGGAACCATGGGCCTTGCTCGATCTGCCGCCATTTCTTCGCCTGTTCCAGTTCATCGAACACGGCCTGAAATCCGCCGCTTTCGAAAACCTGGTCGCGCACGGTGAAGATGGCATGGCCGCCCTTCTTGGTGATGCGCACCAACTCGTGCAGGCTAGAAGCCGGCGCATGGCTGATGGTGAACACGCCGGTCGAGAAGAAGGCACGGAAATGGCCGTCCGGCCACGGCAGCGGCCGGCCCAGCATCGCCTGTTTCAGGTCGTTATAGGCGTTTCGGCTACCGGCGATCTTCAGCATGTCGCCCGAGAGATCGAGCCCAGCGATGTCGCCATAGCCCAGCGCTTTCAACGACGGGCCCGACAGGCCGGTGCCGCAGCCGGCGTCGAGCAACGGTCCGTCGCCCGCCGGCACATGGCGCGCCACCCAGGCGGTGATCAGGAACGGCAAGAGATAACCAAGCGAGGCGGTCTCGCTGTCATAGGTCGCGGCCCACGCGGCGTAAGCATCCGCCAGCGCTTCCGGCGTGTCGGCGCCATAGACGGAATCCAGCGCCGCATTGGCTTTGTCGATGATCATGAACCGACCCTCCGAGACTGTGTTGCAATCGTAACGCTGTCTGCGACTCAGGGCTATTCCTGGTGCTGATTTCGCAGCCTCCGCTCCAACGCCCTGAGCGCCAGCGATAGGCCGACCGTCAGGATGAGGTAGATGTAGGCGACGATCGAATAGGTCTCGAAGAAGCGGAACGAGCCGGCGGCATAGACCTTGCCCATCTGGGTGATGTCGGCGACGCCAAGCACCGAGACCAGCGAGGAATCCTTGACCAAGGCGACGAAATCATTGCCGAGCGGCGGCAGGATGGTGCGGATCGCCTGAGGGAAGACGACCAGCCGGAAGCGCTGCGCGCGCGTCAGCCCGAGTGCCTTCGCCGCTTCGATCTGGCCCTTCTCCACCGCCTGGATCCCAGCCCGGAAAACCTCGGAGATGAAAGCCGAATAGCCGATGGTCAGCGCCATGATGGCGCGCCACAACAGCGAGACGTCGCGCACCAGCAATTCACCGAGCAGGCCGGCACTTTGCAGCGGCGCGGTCAATGCGTTCCACGCCGCCACGAAAGCCGGTGCGCCGACGAAAGCGATCCAGAACAACAGCACCAGGATGGGCACGCCGCGGATGATCTCGACATAGAAACGGGCGACCTGCCGCAGCCAGCGCGAGCCCGACAGTCCCATCAGCGCGACGCCGAGACCAATCATCGACGCCAGCGCGAAGGCGATCACCGTGACGAAGATGGTGATGCCGATCCCCTTGGCGACGGTGGCGAAGACCTGGGCATAGAGATCGCTGGCGGCGATCGAAAGCGCGGCGACCAAGGCAAAGACAAGCGCGGCGGCCAGCCACCACGGGAAGTCGGGTTTGGCGGTGGACGGTGGGGGTGCCATCAGGCGTGGCCGGCCAGGTAGGTAGTGCGCAAGGCGGGCGCCAAGGCGTTCAAGCGCAAAGTCAGCGTGACTTCGCGCGCATCACCCCACATCGGCATCAAGACGAACTACTGTCCCATCTTGTAGTCGAGAAACCACTTCTTGTTCAGCGCATCGAACGTACCGTCCGCCTTCAACGCCGCGATCGCCGCGTTGACAGGCTTCACCAGATCCGACCCCTTCGGGAAGATGAACCCGAAATCCTCGGTGCCGAGCGGTCCGCCGATCAGCTTCAGCTTGCCGTCGGAAGCGTCGACATAGCCCTTGCCGGCGGTGCCGTCGGTCAGCACCACATCGACGTCGCCCGACTTCAGCGCCTGCACCGTCGCGCCGAACGTCTCGAACAGTTTGATGCGCGGGTTCTGCTCGTTGCCGTCGAGCACGCTGTAGACGGCGGTGTAGAAGGGCGTGGTTCCGGCCTGCGCGCCGACCAGCCCGTCCTTGAAGGCACCGAAGGTCTTGGCGTCGGTGAAGCGGCTCTCGTCGCCGCGCACCAGCATGAATTGCTCAGAACGCATATAGGGGTCGGAGAAATCCACCTTCTCCTTGCGGTCGTCCTTGATGGTGATGCCGGTCATGCCGATGTTGTACTGGTTGTCGGAAACCGCCTGGATCATCGCGTCCCAGGAGGTGTTCTGATACTCGACGGTGAAATTCAGCCGCTTGGCGATTTCGTTCATCGCGTCATATTCCCAGCCGATCTGCTTGCCGGTCTTGGCATCGATGAACTGCAGCGGCGGATAGGCGTTCTCGGTCACCACCACCACCTTCTTGCCGCCGAGATCGGGCAGCGCCTGAGCGAAGGCGGCAACGGGCGCCAGGACAAGGGCAAGCAGGCCTGCCAACAGCAGCTTCGATTTGGTCATGACACATTCCCCAAGGATTGAAGGCGCCCGGCTAAAGACCGAGCTTGCAGGAAAATCCGGCGCCGACTTTAGCTTTCCGCAAGCGGCATGCAAGACGGTCCGCCGCGTCAGGACGGGTGAAAACGGATTCCAATGCCCTCCTTCCCAGGATTCCGGAACGACTTTTGCGATCCCCGGTCAATCTCGGCCCGGCGCATCGGTGCCGGCCTGACGCAATCCGTCGATCAGCCGCGTCAAGGTTTGATGCAGGGAGTTCAGTTCATCGCCATCGAGCGGTGAGTGGCAACGCATCGCCGTCGACACCTTTTTTGCGCCTTCCCGCAGTGCCCGGCCCTGCTGTGTCGGCTCGACCAACACCCGGCGTTCATCGGCGGCATCGCGCCGGCGCGTGACCAGGCCGTTCGCTTCCAGGCGCTTGAGCAGCGGCGTCAGCGTCGCCGAATCCAACCCCAGCGTCTCGCCGAGCTCACCGACGGTGCGCGGTGCGTGCTCCCACAGCGCCAGCATGGTCAGATACTGCGGATAGGTCAGGCCGAGCGGCTCGAGCAACGGCCGGTAGAGCCGGGTCATCAGCCCGCTCGCGGTGTAGAGCGCGAAGCATAGATGCTGCTCGAGCTTCGGTATCCCGGCGAAGTCCGCCAGGACGTCCGGAGGCGAATTTGTGGTTTTGGCGATCATGCTGCCTTTGCCGAAAGCGCCACTTCGACATTGCCCTTGATGGCGTTGGAATAGGGGCAGATCTGGTGCGCCGCCGATACAAGCGCTTCCGCCGCCGCCTGATCAAGGCCTTTCGTCTCTGCCGCGAGCGCGACGCCGAGCTTGAAACCCTCGCCATTGGGAAGAAGGCTTACGGTGGCGGTTACCGCGGCATCCTCGAGCGGCAGTTTCTGTTTGCGCGCGACGAAGCGAATGGCGCTTTCGAAGCAGGCGGCGTAGCCGATGGCGAAAAGCTGCTCGGGATTGGTGGCCCCGCCTGGCCCGCCGAGCTCTTTGGGCATCGCCAGATCGACCTTGAGCAAACCGTCGCTGGTCTCGCCATGGCCGGCGCGGCCACCGGTGACGTGAGCCTGTGTCGTGTAAAGTGCCATATCATGCGTCTCCAATTATCTTGTACACGATTATTTAGTGTACAGTATAATTCCCCGTCAACACCCGACCGCCGCTCGTGAGGACGGAAGCGTTCACAGTCTGGTGAAAACAAAAAAGGCGGCCGAAGCCGCCTTTTTCGAAATCCTTCGTCGAAAGCTTATTCGGCGGGGGTCGCTTCCGCCGCAGCCTTAGCGGCTTCGTCGGCGGCCTTCTTCTCGGCGGCTTCCTTGGCGGCCGTCTCGGCGGCCAGAGCCTGGGCAGCAGCGACCTTCTCGGCCTCGATGCGGGCCTTCTCGGCGTTCAGCGCGTCGCGCTCCTCATCGTTGAGCTTGCGGGCGCGCACGCCGGTGTTTTCCGAAATGCGGGCCGACTTGCCGCGACGGTCGCGCAGGTAATAGAGCTTGGCGCGGCGCACCTTGCCGCGGCGAACGATCTCGACGCCCTCGACCATCGGCGAATACACCGGGAACACGCGTTCCACGCCTTCGCCGTAGGAGATCTTGCGGACGGTGAAATTTTCCTGGAAGCCGGAACCGGCGCGGGCGATGACGACGCCCTCATAGGCCTGGACGCGGGTGCGGGTGCCTTCGGTCACGCGGACCTGGACGCGCACGGTGTCGCCGGGCTGGAATTCGGGAAGCTTGCGCTTGGCCTCGATCTTGGCGGCCTGCTCGGCCTCGAGTTGACGGATAAGATCCATCTCAAAAATCCACTTCTTGTTCTTTCGACAGTCAGAGCGCCCTGCGCTCGCCTTGCAGTTCCATCGACCGCTCGGCTATGCCTTTTGTCCAAAAGACATCGGGCAGGGGCGACTACACCGTCATTGTTGACGGGTCCGGCAAGTTTTCTCGCCAGTACGGCGGGCACATACAGCTATTTCACCAGTTTGTCACGCCTGCGCCCGAGTCTTTTTTGCCGGGGCATGGCCCCATGGTAATCCCGCCGTGCCGGTTGCGTGCATTCTTCAGGCTCCCTAAGGCTGACATAGCACATTTCTCCGTGGCGGCCTTCCATGTCAGTCTTCGATGCCATCCTGCTTTTCGTCGCGGGCTTTCTTTCAGGCGCCGCCAACGCGGTCGCCGGCGGCGGCACCTTCATCACCTTCGGCGCCATGACATTGGTCGGCCTGCCGCCGATCGTCGCCAACGCAACCTCCTCGGTCACGCAGTTTCCGGGCTACATCACCTCGACGCTCGCCTATTGGGGTGACATCCGGCATTTCTGGCGCGGCGCCCTGCTGCTCTGCCTGATCTCGGCGATCGGCGCGCTGGCCGGCGCGCTGATCCTGCTGGCGCTCGACAATCCGTCGTTTCGCGTCCTGGTGCCGTGGCTGCTGCTCGGCGCAACCGGCCTGTTCGCCGCCGGGCCATGGCTGAAGCCGTCGCCGAAGCCGGGGCACGAGGCGCCCGTCGGGTCGCTCGCCGGTTCGCTGGCGCAGTTCGTCACCGCCATCTATGGCGGCTTCTTCGGCGCCGGCATGGGTGTCATGATGCTGGCAACGCTCGGCCTCACCCAAGCCGGCGACTACCACCGGCTGAACGCCTTGAAGAACATGCTGGCCGTGGTTATCGCCGCTGTCGCGATCGTCGTCTTCGTCTCGGGCGGCGTGGTCGCCTGGCCGCAGGCGATCATCATGATCCCGGGCGGCGCGCTGGGCGGCTATGCCGGCGTCTGGATCGCCAAGCGCGTGCCGCAAAATCTGGTGCGCGGCTTCGTCGTCGCGGTCGGCCTGTTCCTCGCCTTCTATTATTTCACCAAGGGCTGAGCAGCCAGCAGGTCCGGCCGCCTCTGCTTGGTCAGCTTCTCCGACTCGGCCCGCCGCCACGCGGCGATCTTCTTGTGATTGCCCGAGATCAGCACCTCAGGGATCTCTCGCCCTTCGAACTCCTGCGGCCGGGTGTAGTGCGGATGTTCGAGGAGGCCGTTTTCGAAGCTCTCTTCCTCGCCCGACACGGCATTGCCCATGACGCCGGGCAGCAGCCGCACCACGGCGTCGAGCAGCACAAGAGCGGCCGGCTCGCCGCCGGAGAGAATGAAATCGCCGACCGAGACTTCCTCTAAATTCCGCGCATCGATCACCCGCTGGTCGACGCCTTCGAAGCGGCCGCACAGGATGACGGCGCCCGGCCCGGCGGCCAGTTCGCGCACGCGGGCTTGTGTCAGCGGCCTGCCGCGCGGGCTCATCAGCAGCCGTGGCCGCAAATCGCCTTCGGGCGAGGCATGGTCGATGGCTTTGGCCAGCACGTCGGCGCGCATCACCATGCCGGCGCCGCCGCCGGCCGGGGTATCGTCGACGGTGCGGTGGCGGTCGGTGGCGAAGTCGCGGATCTGGATCGCTTCCAGCGACCATGTGCCGGCTTCCAGCGCTCGCCCGGCCAGCGACAGGCCGAGTGCGCCCGGAAACATCTCGGGATAGAGCGTCAACACGGAAGCGGAGAAACTCACCGGTTGCCACCGGCGTCCCGCGGTCCTCGCGGCCTGCCCTTCGGATCGAAATCGCCTTCGCGCGGCGGCTCGCCATCCTCGTCCTCGACGAGCCCAGCCGATGCCGGATCGACGCGGACGAAGCCTTCGGCGATCGACACGTCTGGCACGGCCGCCTGTGTGAACGGGATCAGCACGCCCTTGCGCCCGCCCAACGTCACATCGAGGATATCGCCACCGCCGAAATTGTGAACCGCGACGACCTTGCCGATGGCAACACCCGTGTCGTCCCTGACTTCCAGTCCAATCAGGTCGGCATGGTAGAACTCGTCCTCCTCGCCGTCGTCGGGCAGCATCGAGCGGTCGACGAAAAGCTCGGTGCCGGCGAGCGCCTCGGCGGCATTGCGGTCGCTTATGCCCTTGAAACGCACCACGACGACCGTGTTGGCGGGCCTGATGTCGATGATCTGGAAGGCACGGCCGTCCCTGGCGTAGAGCGGGCCATAGTCGGCCAGCGCCATCGGCTCGCCGGTGAAGGTTTTCACCCTGAGTTCACCCTTGATGCCGTGGGCGGCGCCGATCACGGCCATCTGGACAGGGTTTTGGGGCTTGCTCATGATTTACCTTCGTCATCCACGGGCGGAGCAGGCACGAAGCGACTGCGCAGACCCGAGGATCCATTCCGTTACGGTGACCGAAACCCACGGCATTTCAGAAAGGTCCCGTTCCTGCAAACTCTCTATTGCGGACACTCCACGCGGTCTCCGCTGCAAAGTTACCAGTCGACTCCTAGCCCCAGCCGGTCGTCATTTCAATGACGCGCTCTTCACCGCTTCCTAACCTGAATCCCCGAAAATGCCGCCATGCAGGAATTCCTCATCCCGGCAAAGCCTGATCTCCAGGCGGCGCGTGAAAGCTGGCTGAAGATGCTGGCGCGCGAACGCCGGCTGTCGCCCGAGACAGTCGAAGCCTATGAGCGCGACACCAGGCAGTTCCTGCATTTCCTCACCGGCCATTGCGGCGGCTCGCCCGGCATTTCCGACATCGCCGATCTGCGGCCGGCCGACCTGCGCGGCTTCCTCGCCGCCCGCCGCAACGCCGGCGCAGGCGCCCGCACGCTTGGCCGTGGGCTGGCGGGCATCCGCTCGCTGCTGCGCTTTCTCGAACGGCGCGGCTTGGCCAACGCGGCAGGTGCGGCAGCCCTGCGCGCACCGCGTCAGCCCAAATCCCTGCCCAAGCCGCTGACGGCGAGCGACGCCAAACACGTCGTCTCCGTCGAGGGCCAGCTGGCGGAGGAACCCTGGATTGCCGCCCGCAACGCCGCCGTCCTGACGCTGCTTTACGGCTCCGGCCTGCGCATTTCGGAAGCGCTCGGCCTCACCGGCGCCGATCTGGCATCGGAAACGGACACCGTGCTCCGCGTCACCGGCAAGGGCGGCAAGACGCGGCTGGTGCCGGTGCTGCCGGTGGCGCTGCGGGCGATCGCCGAATATCGCCGGCTGTGCCCGTATCATCTCGACCCGAAGGGGCTGCTGTTTCGCGGTGCGCGCGGCGGTCCGCTCAACCCGGCCATCATCCAGCGCGACATGGCCAAGCTGCGCTCGGTGCTTAACTTGCCCGACACCGCGACGCCACATGCGCTGCGCCATTCCTTTGCCACCCATCTGCTCGGCCGCGGCGGCGACCTGCGCACCATCCAGGAACTGCTCGGCCACGCCAGTCTCTCGACGACGCAAATTTACACCGGCGTCGACACGGCGAGGCTGCTGGAAATCTATGAATCGGCTCACCCAAGGGCGTGAAGCATTTGGGGTTATGCGAGGCTTCCGGACTTCGTCATGCCAGGGCGGAGCAGGAGCGAAGCGACGTCGCGGAGACCCCGGCATCCATGCCGCGAACTGGGGCGAAGAGCGCAACGGAGGAGAATTCGGCACCGTAGCATCGCCCCCGGAGGTAGCGGCACAGGATCCCATGGTCTGCGCCGCGTCGCTTCGCTCCTTGCTGCGCCATAGGAGGACGATGGGATGGGCGGCTCAACTAACCATCAAAAACATTCGATCCAGCAACTCAAGCGATGGTCAAAACTGACTGAACCGGAGACAATTTCATTCTCCCGATTAACCGTTTTGCCGCTTTTCGGTCGTAGGAAAGCATGATGAAACGCGTCATTGCCATTGCCGACCGCGCAGCTTCCTTATCGCTGAAGCTGCTGGTTGCGCTCAACGTGCTGTTTTTCCTGTCCTTCCTTGCCGTCCTGCTTTTTTTAGCCGGCAGGGCTCATGCCGAAATCCCGTCCTGCACCGGCGCCGACATGCTGTCTGCCCTGCAGAAGAACGATGCGGCCGCGTATCGCAAGATCGAGGCGGATGCTGCCGCTACGCCAAACGGCAAGGGGCTGCTGTGGAAACTGGAAAAACCTGGCGAGACGCCATCATTCCTGTTTGGCACGATGCACATGACGGATCCGCGCGTCACCGTGCTGTCCCTGGCCGCGCAGAAGGCTTATGACGCCGCCGGCACCATCATCATCGAGACCACCGACGTGCTCGACAAGCAGAAGATGATGGCGGCGATGCTCAAGGAGCCGGACCTTATGATGTTCACCGACTCCACGACACTGTCGTCATTGCTGTCGCCGGACGACGCAGCGGCCATGAATGCCGCGCTCGACGCGCGCGGCATTCCGCCGGCAACCGTGGCCAAGATGAAGCCGTGGATGCTCTCGGCCATGATGGCGCTTCCGGCTTGCGAACTTGCCCGCCAGTCGGGCGGAGCTCCGGTGCTCGACGTCAAGCTGGCCGAAGGCGCCAAGGCCGCCGGCAAAGCGGTGGAAGGATTGGAAACGGCCGAGAGCCAGTTGCGGGCCATGGCCTCGCTGCCGCTGTCGTTTCACATGAAGGGGCTGGTCGACACATTGAAGCTGGGCGACAAGGTCAACGACATCAACGAGACCATGATCGTCCTCTACCAGCGCGGCGACACTGGCATGTTCTGGCCGCTGTTCCGTGCCGCCATGCCTGAAGAGCAGAATGACCCCTCGGGTTATGCGGCATTCGAGCAAACCATGATCACCAGCCGCAACAAGGTGATGGTCGACCATGCCGGGCCGATCCTGGCCAAGGGCAATGCCTTCATGGCGGTCGGCGCCCTCCACCTTCCAGGTCCCGAGGGACTGGTCGAGGATTTCCGCAAAGCCGGCTATACTGTCACTGCTGTCGATTGAGTCGCGTGGCAGCGGAGGACCCGGGCGCCGCGTTTTCGGCGTTTTTCTCCCTTAGCGTAAGGCTATTCAACGGTTGCGCGTTGATGGCGTTGATTGATCATTTTCATCCACGGAGGACACTTTTATGGCGAATCCATCAAACGACACCCCCAGGTCGAGTGGCGGCGGCAGCCCATGGCTGATTGCGCTGGTCGTCGTTATTCTGGCGGTTGTCGCGTATTATGTTTTCGGAAGAAGTGGCGAACATCCGGCACCTGCCGAGCCGCCGGCCGCCAGCACTCCGGCCCCGGCGCCTGCCGAACCGATGAAGCCGGCAGCTCCCGCGGCGCCTGCACCCGCAACTCCGGCTCCTGCAACGCCTGCACCGGCGCCCGCGCCTGCACCGGCGCCTGCTCCCGCGCCTGCCCCTGCGCCTGCCGCACCGGCCCAGTGATAGGCTCGATATCAAAGACGAACGGCCCGCTGAAGAGCGGGCCGTTTTGCTTTTGCGCTCTGAACGCTTTTAGATGTGGATCGGCTTGAAGAAGGTGGCCAGCGCCGCCTCCTTGACCGCTTCCGACATCGTCGGATGCGCGTGGCAGGTGCGGGCGAGATCCTCGGACGAGCCACCGAACTCCATTAGCACCGCCGCCTCGTGGATCATCTCGCCGGCGCCGAAGCCGACGATGTGGACCCCGAGCACGCGGTCGCTTTGCTTGTCGGCGAGTATCTTCACGAAGCCGTCCGTGTGCAGCATGGCGCGTGCCCGGCCATTGGCGCTGAACGGGAATTTCCCGACCTTGTAATCGATGCCGGCCTTCTTCAGCTCTTCCTCCGTCTTGCCGACAGAGGCGATTTCCGGGGTGGTGTAGACGACACTCGGAATGACATCGTAGTTCACATGGCCGGCTTGGCCGGCGATTGTCTCGGCCACCGCCACGCCCTCGTCTTCGGCCTTGTGCGCCAGCATCGGCCCGGCAATGACGTCGCCGATGGCATAGATGCCTGACACGTTGGTCCGCAGATGGCCGTCGGTCTTGACCCGGCCGCGCTCGTCGACCTCGACGCCGGCTTCCTTCAAGCCAAGACTGTCGGAAAAGGCGCGGCGCCCGGTGGCGATCAGCACGACATCCGCATCGATGGTTTCGGCGGCACCGCCCTTGACCGGCTCGAAGGTGATGGTCGCACCTTTTTTTGCCTTGGCGACACCGGTCACCTTAGCACCGAGCTTGAACTCGAAACCCTGCTTGGACAGCAACCGCTGGAACTGCTTGGAGACCTCGCCGTCCATGCCGCCCAGGATGGTGTCGAGGAATTCGACCACCGTGACCTTGGCGCCGAGCCGCGCCCAGACCGAGCCAAGCTCCAGCCCGATGACGCCGCCGCCGACCACCACCAGATGGCCGGGAACCTTCTCCAGCGACAACGCGCCGGTCGACGACACGATGACATTCTCGTCGATATCGACCTTGACGCCGGGAATGCCTGCGACATCCGAGCCGGTGGCGATGACGATGTTCTTGGTCTCGATCTCCTCGACCTTGCCGTCCTCGCCGGTCACCGAGACCTTGCCGGCCGCGACTACCTTGCCGGTGCCACGGAAGCTGTCGATCTTGTTCTTCTTGAACAGGAAGGCGACGCCGTTGACGTTGGAGGCCACGGTCGCATCCTTGTGCGCCATCATCTTTTTCAAGTTCAATTTCGGCGCTGATATTTCGACGCCGAGCGTATCGAAGGAATGGCCGGCCTCGGCGAACATCTCGGAGGCATGGAGCAGCGCTTTGGACGGGATGCAGCCGATGTTGAGGCAGGTGCCGCCGAAGGTAGCGTTCTTCTCGACCACCGCGACCTTCAGCCCAAGCTGTGCCGCCTTGATGGCGCAGACATAGCCGCCCGGTCCCGACCCGATGATAACGACGTCATAAGCCATGATACTGTCCTTCTCGATTGGGGCTCAGCGGCCGCCGCTTACATTCAGGATCGCGCCGGTCGTATAGGACGCGGCGTCGGATAAGAAATAGAGAACAGCACCCGCGACCTCATCCACGGTGCCGGCTCTTTTCATCGGCAACATGTCGCGGACCCGCTCCACCCTGTCCGGCTGCCCGCCGGAGGCGTGGATCTCGGTGTCGATGATACCAGGCCGCACCGCGTTGACGCGGATGCCCTCCAGCGCCACCTCGCGGGCAAGCCCGATGGTGAAGGTGTCGATGGCGCCCTTGGAGGCGGCGTAGTCGACATATTCGCCCGGCGATCCCAGCATCGCCGCGGCCGACGAGATGTTGACGATCGATCCGCCCGACCCGCCGTGACGGGTCGACATCCGTTTCACCGCTTCGCGGGCGCACAGAAACGGACCCACGACATTGATACGCATCATGCGCTCGAGCCTGGAGACATCCATCTCGTCGACGCGCGCCTTGATATCGACAATGCCGGCATTGTTGACGAAAGCGTCGAGCCGGCCATAGGCGCGATCGACGGCGCCGAACATGGCGACGATATCGGATTCGACGCCGACATCGCCCCTGACCGCAAACGCCTCGCCGCCGGCGGCCTTGATTTCGCCGACCAGCGCGGCGGCGGCGGTCTGGTTGGAGGCGTAGTTGACCGCGACGCGATAGCCGGCCTTCGACCCGAGCCGGCAGATGGCGGCGCCGATGCCGCGGCTGCCGCCGGTGACCAGCAACACCTTCTGTGTCCCGCTCATTCCTGGCATCCCTTCAAGGCGAACACATCCCACGGCACTTTGGAAAATCCGCCGCTTCCATAGGCCGTCGATTGACGCAGCGCCGGACCGAGATCGGGCAGGATCAGTGTCTTCGGCGCCTCCACGCCTTCGGCCGGCAGCAGCCCGATGCGGCCCCCGTTGGCGCCCTTGTCGTCCGACGTGTAGATGACACCGTGCCAGGACGTGCAGGCCGCAAGCTCCTCGCCGGTGACGTCGCCCTCCGGGCATTTGTACATCAGCGCGCCGTTCGGCCGCGACACGCCCTCGTTCCACATGACGATGCCGTTCAGCACCACATTGTTGTCGAGGATCATGCGGAAGCTGTTGGTGACCGTGACGGACGTGCCGGTCGGAGTGAACTCGATCTCGGTGCCGCTCTGGGGCTCGCCGTAGACGGCAAGCTCGATCGGGCAGGCTGCGTGGGCACTAGAATTCGCCGCCGTGAGAGCGACCAAACATCCGATCACGGGCGAAGCGACCACAGGCAAATCGGAGAAAAGCCAGACGAATCCGCGAAACAATCGGGGTACGGTATCTGGCCAACCAATCATTGCGGATCAGCTCCGCTCAGAGATCAAGTACCAGCCGTTCCGGATCCTCCAGGCTTTCCTTGACGCGGACCAGGAAGGTCACCGCTTCCTTGCCGTCGACGATGCGGTGATCGTAGCTGAGCGCCAGATACATCATCGGCCGGATCACGATCTGGCCGCCGACCACGACAGGCCGGTCCTGGATCTTGTGCATGCCGAGAATGCCCGACTGCGGCGCGTTGAGGATCGGCGTCGACATCAGCGACCCGTAAACGCCACCGTTGGAAATCGTAAACGTGCCGCCTTGCATATCCGCCACCGACAGCTTGCCGTCGCGGGCGGCGATGCCGAGCCGGCCGATATCCTTCTCGATCTCGGCGATCGACATCTGGTCGGCATCGCGCACGACCGGTACGACCAGGCCCTTTTCGGTGCCGACCGCGACGCCGATGTGGGCGTAGTTCTTGAAGATGATGTCCGTGCCATCGATCTCGGCATTGACCGAAGGGATTTCCTTCAGCGCATGCGTCACCGCCTTGGTGAAGAAGCCCATGAAGCCGAGCTTCACGCCATGCTTCTTCTCGAACACGTCCTTGTATTTGGCCCGCAGCGCCATCACCGCGCTCATGTCGACCTCGTTGAAGGTGGTCAGCATGGCGGCGGTCGACTGCGCTTCCTTCAGTCGGCGCGCGATGGTCTGGCGCAATTTGGTCATGCGCACGCGCTCCTCGCGCGACGCGTCGTCGCCCGAGGACGGCGCCCGCACGACAATTGGTGCCGGCGCTGTCTTGGGGGTCTCGGCCGGCTGCGACGGCGCGCCTTTGGAGATGGCGTCGAGCACGTCGCCCTTCAGCACCTGGCCGCGCTTGCCTGAACCGGAAACCTGGTCGACCGACAGATTGTGCTCGGCTATCAGCTTTGCCGCTGCCGGTGCCGGCGGCATGGTGCGCGGCTCGACCGCGCCGGCGTCGCCGGCGATCTTGGCGGTCTCGGCCGCGGCCTGCTTGCCAGTCGATGCCGCATTCGGCGACGAAGCCTGCGATACCGCTTGCGGTTTGGTCGCCGGGGCAGCGGCACCACCGCCGGCCGCGATCGACCCGAGAAGCGCGCCGACATTGACCGTGTCGCCCTCATTGGCGGTGATTTCGCTCAGCGTGCCCGCGGCGGCGGCCGGGACCTCCACGGTCACCTTGTCGGTTTCGAGCTCGACCAGCGGCTCGTCGGCGGCAATGGCGTCGCCGACCTTCTTGAACCATTTGCCGATAGTCGCCTCGGTGACGGATTCGCCGAGAGTGGGAACGCGGATTTCGGTAGCCATTGTGCCTGTCCGTTCTTTCGGTTCTGTTTTGTCAGCCCGGTTCTGTTTTATTCGCCAAGCGCGTCTTCGAGCAGGGCGGCGAGTTGGGCGAGGTGCTTGGACATCAATCCGGTCGCCGGCGACGCGGCCGCCGGCCGGCCGGTATAGCGCACCCGCTGATGCTTGGCGTCGATATGCGCCAGCACCCATTCCAGATAGGGGTCGATGAACGACCAGGCGCCCATATTCTTGGGCTCCTCCTGGCACCACACCATCTCGGCGTTGCGGAAGCGCGACAGTTCCGTGATCAGCGCCTTGGCCGGGAACGGGTAGAGCTGTTCGACGCGCAGCAGATAGATGTCGTTGATGCCGCGCTTCTCGCGCTCCTCGTAGAGGTCGTAATAGACCTTGCCCGAGCACAGCACGACGCGGCGGATCTTGGAATCCTTGGTCAGCTTGATCGGCTGGTTGGGCAACAGCTGGGCATCGTCCCACAGCAGCCGGTGGAACGAGCTTTCGCCAGAGATTTCCGGCAGCGTCGACACCGCCCGCTTGTGGCGCAGCAGCGACTTCGGCGTCATCAGGATCAGCGGCTTGCGGAAGTCCCGCTTCAGCTGCCGGCGCAATATGTGGAAGTAATTGGCCGGCGTGGTGCAGTTGGCCACTTGCATGTTGTCTTCGGCGCAAAGTTGCAGGAAGCGCTCGAGCCGGGCCGAGGAATGTTCCGGACCCTGGCCTTCATAGCCATGCGGCAACAGGCAGACGAGACCCGACATTCTGAGCCACTTGCGCTCGCCCGACGAGATGAACTGGTCGAACACCACCTGGGCGCCGTTGGCGAAGTCGCCAAACTGTGCTTCCCATAGCGTCAGCGCCTTCGGCTCGGCCAGGCTGTAGCCATATTCGAAGCCGAGCACCGCCTCTTCCGACAGCATCGAGTTGATGACTTCGTAGCCGGCTTGCGCGGCCGACAGATTGTTGAGCGGGATGTAGCGGGTCTCGTCGCGCTGGTCATAGAGCACCGAGTGGCGCTGCGAGAAGGTGCCGCGTTCGGAATCCTGCCCAGACAGTCGGATCGGGTTGCCGTCGAGCAGGATGGCGCCGAAGGCCAGCGCCTCGGCGGTCGACCAGTCGATGCCTTCGCCGGATTCGATAGCCTGGCGACGGTTTTCGAGGAAGCGGATGATCGTCTTGTGCGCCTCGAAATCCTTCGGCACCTCGGTCAGCTTCTTGCCGATTTCCTTCAGCGTCTTGACCGGGACGGCGGTCTTGCCCCGCCTTTGTTCGTCCTGGTTGTCGGCCGTGCGCAGGCCCGACCAGGCGCCGTCGAGCCAATCCGCCTTGTTGGGCTTGTAGTGTTGGCCGACTTCCCACTCGGATTCCAGATGCGTGCGCCAGTCGGCCTTCATCTGGTCGAGCTCGGCCTGGCTGATGTGGCCCTCGGCGATCAGCCGGTCGCCATAGATCTGCACCGTCGTTTTGTGGGTGCGGATGTTGCGGTACATGATCGGCTGGGTGAACGCCGGTTCGTCGCCCTCATTGTGGCCGAAGCGGCGGTAGCAGAACATGTCGACCACAACAGGCTTGTGGAACTTCATGCGGAATTCGATCGCCACCTTGGTGGCGTGGACCACCGCTTCCGGGTCGTCGCCGTTGACGTGGAAGATCGGCGCCTCGATCATCTTGGCGACATCGGACGGATAGGGCGACGAGCGCGAGAAGCGCGGATTGGTGGTGAAACCGATCTGGTTGTTGATGATGAAATGCAGCGTGCCGGCGACGCGGTGGCCGCGCAGGCCGGACAGGCCGAGGATTTCGGCGATCACGCCCTGGCCGGCGAAGGCGGCGTCGCCGTGCAGCAACAGCGGCAGCACCTTGGCGCGTTCTTCCAGCGGCACGATCTCCTCGCGGCCGCGGCCGAAAAGATAGTCCTGCTTGGCGCGTGCCTTGCCCATCACCACCGGGTCGACGATCTCGAGATGGGAAGGGTTTGCGGTTAGCGACAAATGCACCTTGTTGCCGTCGAACTCGCGATCCGACGAGGCGCCGAGATGGTACTTGACGTCGCCCGAGCCCTCGACCTCGTCGGGTGCGGCCGAGCCGCCCTTGAACTCGTGGAAGATGGCGCGGTGCGGCTTGGCCATCACCTGTGACAGCACGTTCAGCCGGCCGCGATGCGCCATGCCGAGAACGATCTCCTTCATGCCGAGCTGACCGCCGCGCTTGACGATCTGCTCCAGCGCCGGGATCAGCGCTTCGCTGCCGTCGAGGCCGAAACGCTTGGTGCCCTTGTACTTGACGTCGATGAACTGCTCGAAGCCTTCCGCCTCGACCAGCTTTTGCAGGATCGCCTTCTTGCCGGTGGCGGTGAAGGAGATCTCCTTGTCGGCGCCCTCGATGCGCGCTTGGATCCAGGCCTTTTCCTCGGGGTCGGAGATATGCATGAATTCGACGCCCAGCGTCGAGCAGTAGGTGCGGGTCAGGATCTCCAGCATCTGCCGGATGGTGCCAAATTCCAGTCCGAGCACATTGTCGAGGAAGATCGGCCGGTCGTAGTCGGCTTCGGTGAAGCCGTAATTCTCCGGCGACAATTCATTGTAGTCCTCGAGCGGCTTGGCGATGCCGAGCGGGTCGAGATTGGCGTGCAGATGGCCGCGCATGCGGTAGGCGCGGATCATCATGATGGCGCGCACGGAATCGCGTGTCGCCTGGTGCACGTCGGCGTCGGAAAGCACGACGCCGTTGGTGACCGCCTTGTCCTTGACCTTCTTTTCCAGATGCTTCTCGACAATGCCCCAATTGCCGTCGAGCGCCGACACCAGTTCGCCATTGGCCTGCATCGGCCAGGAGGGCTTCGCCCATGAGGCGCCCTTGGCATTGTTGCGCACGTCGCCGGCATCGTCCTTCAGCCCGGCGAAGAACTCCTGCCACTCGGGATTGACCGAAGCAGGATCATCCTCATAGGCGGCATAGAGCGCGTCGATGTAATCGGCGTTGCCGCCATAGAGGAAAGAGGTGAGCGAAAACTGGTCGTTGGCCTGATCTTGTCTTGCCATTTTTTGTGCGGAGCCTGGCTCCGTCTCCTGTTTTTGGAAGGGAGTAGGGGAATAAGGCAGTAAGGGAGTAGGGCATTTTTGCCGCTGCTATTTCCCTACTGCCCTACTCCCTTACTCCCCTACTCCCTTAACCTTTGATCGCCTCGACCAGCGTCGTACCCAGCCGCGCCGGCGAGGGCGAAACCTTTATCCCGGCCGATTCCATTGCCGCGATCTTGTCCTCGGCGCCGCCCTTGCCGCCGGAGATGACCGCGCCCGCGTGGCCCATGGTGCGGCCGGCCGGCGCCGTGCGTCCGGCGATGAAGCCGGCCATCGGCTTGCTTCGGCCACGCTTGGCTTCATCCTTGAGGAACTGCGCGGCGTCTTCCTCGGCCGAACCGCCGATCTCGCCGATCATGATGATCGACTTGGTCTCGTCATCGGCGAGGAACATCTCGAGCACGTCGATGAACTCGGTGCCCTTGACGGGATCGCCGCCAATGCCGACGGCGGTCGTCTGGCCGAGGCCGACATTGGTGGTCTGGAACACTGCCTCATAGGTAAGCGTTCCCGAGCGCGAAACAACGCCGACCGAGCCCTTGCGGAAGATGTTTCCCGGCATGATGCCGATCTTGCATTCGTTGGGGGTAAGCACGCCGGGGCAGTTCGGGCCGATAAGCCGCGAAGCCGAGCGGTCGAGCCGCGCCTTGACCTTGATCATGTCCATCACCGGGATGCCTTCAGTGATGCAGATGATCAGCGGGATCTCGGCCTCGATCGCTTCCAGGATGGCTTCGGCCGCACCCGCCGGCGGCACATAGACGACGGATGCGTTGGCGCCGGTCTTCTCCTTGCCTTCGGCGACGGTGGCGAAGATCGGCAGGCTTTCGCCCTTCGAGCCGGTCCAGGTCTCGCCCCCCTTCTTGGGATGGATGCCGCCGATCATCTTGGTGCCATGATAGGCCAGCGCCTGCTCGGTGTGGAACGTGCCGGTCTTGCCGGTCAGGCCCTGCACCAGCACCTTGGTGTTCTTGTCGACGAGAATGGACATGGATGATAACGCCTCTGAATTCAGCGATTACAAGAAAGGATTGACGGCTCGTACTGAGCCATAAACCTGGTTGTGGTTAAGGTCCTCGGTGTAGAAAATCGGCGCGCCGAGATACCCGGCCGCGGCGAGAAGCGCGGCGTCGTAGTAGTGAATTCCGTAACGGCGCGCGAGGTCCAGCCCAGAGCGGACATAGCTTTCATCGACGGGCACCAAAGGACAGGTCCCGAGGAGAACCAGCCACTGGTCGAGCAGATCATCGCCCAGAAGGGATTTCGCTCGCGACACTGCTGCGAATTCGGCCAAAGTTTGCCCCGACACGCCAAAGACGGTGCTCGATACCAGTTCTTCGGCGATTGGCGCGCGCCGTGGGTCACGATTCTTCTCCGAAGCCGCGTAGATCAGGACGTTCGTGTCGAGAAAGCAGTCGATCTTCCCGGTCGGCATAGGCGTCCCTTCGATCCCACTTGTAAGGGGTGTCGGCGCTGTCGCTCCGTTTCGCGGCCTCGTCCATGAGGCGCTTCATTCCCGCCTTGGCCCAGGCAATCCGGTCTTCCTGCTCGACCTCATGCGCAAGCAGCGAACGAATAAGGGCGTTGAGCGTGGTCTTGCGACGTCCGGCAAGGCCTCGCGCCTTTTCGAGCAGAGCCTCGTCCATGGCCAGGGTGACGTTCTTCATCGCTCGTCTCCACATAAATACACAGCCATTATATGTGTGATTATGTGTATTCCTTCAACCACCTTGCCCACGATCTCCATCAATCAGCCTTCCCCGAGGAAGGCGAGATGCGCTTGTAGACGCCGCTCACCATGCCTTGCCAAATGTCGCTGCCGGCGGATTTGAATTGCAGCCGCATGCGATAGGCATCGGCATCGTCGAAAACATACGTCACGCGCGCCGAGCCGCGCGGCGAGGACCGCTCCAGAACCAACTCGCTCCCGTTCCATGAGCCCGCGGCCGGCGACGCCGGTACAAAGCCCATCGAATCGAACTGATACATGGTGACGACGCTGTTTTGCTGGTCGAAGCCGAACACGCTGTGCGCGCCGAAGGAAATCGTGCCGTCGCGGCGCTGGCGGTAGCGCTGCACCACGAACAGACCGCCGAACTGTGCCTCTGCCAGTACTTCCGACGTCGCTGTGCCGCCATCGGCCCATTGCGTGTCCGCCACCTCTTCCTCGCCGCGCCACGCGCCGACCAGCGCCTGCAGGCGCTGGTGATCGGCTGAGAGCGAGGAGAAGGAAGCCGCGTTCATGGTCAGAGCCGCTTCAGATCGGCGACGGTGAGGTCGCTCTTGGCGTTGCCGGTGTTGAGCGTCGTCGCCGGCTCGAACATCAGCACCACAGGCTCGGCGGTCAGCGAGCGCGGCCGATGCTCGACGCCGCGCGGCACGACGATGAAGTCGCCCTCGCCGAGTTCGACCGGACCGTCACGGAAATCGATGGCAATGCGCCCGCGCAGCACGAGAAAGGCTTCATCCTCGTTCTCATGCGCGTGCCAGTCGAAGACCTCGCCGAACTTGGCGACTTTCGCCTGGCTGTCGTTCACGTCGCCGGCAATGTGCGGATCAAAGACCTTTGTGATCTTCGCGTCCGCGGCCTCGACCAGGTTTATCTTGCGCGGAGGCATCCGCTCAGCCCTTCACCGCCGCCACGATCTTCTTGGCTGCGTCGTCGAGATCGTCGGCCGAAACCACGTTCAGGCCGCTATCGTTGATGATCTTCTTGCCGAGTTCGGCATTGGTGCCTTCCAGGCGCACCACCAGCGGCACTTTCAGGCCGACTTCCTTGACCGCGGCGATGACGCCCTCGGCGATGATGTCGCACTTCATGATGCCGCCGAAGATGTTGATCAGGATGCCCTTGACCGCCGGATCCTTGGTGATGATCTTGAACGCCGCCGTCACCTTCTCCTTCGATGCGCCGCCGCCGACATCGAGGAAGTTAGCCGGCTCGGCACCGTAGAGTTTGATGATGTCCATCGTCGCCATGGCGAGGCCGGCGCCGTTGACCATGCAACCGATATTGCCGTCGAGCGCGACATAGGCGAGGTCGTATTTCGACGCCTCGATCTCCTTCTCGTCCTCTTCGGTGGTGTCGCGCAGTTCGAGCACATCGGGATGGCGGAACAGCGCGTTGTTGTCGAACGACACTTTTGCGTCGAGCACGCGCAGCCGGCCGTTCTTCATGACGATCAGCGGATTGACCTCGAGCAGGCTCATGTCCTTCTCGACAAAGGCCTTGTAGAGGATCGGGAACAGCGTATCGCCATCCTTGGCCGCGTCGCCGTCGAGCTTCAGCGCGCCGTTGAGCGCCTTCAGGTCAGCAGATGTGACGCCCTTTTCCGGATCGATGGCGACGGTGATGATCTTTTCCGGCGTGTCATGCGCGACCGCCTCGATGTCCATGCCACCTTCGGTCGAAACGACGAAGGCGACGCGGCCGACCGAACGGTCGACCAGGATCGATAGATACAGCTCACGCTCGATATCGGCGCCGTCCTCGATGTAGAGGCGGTTGACCTGTTTGCCGGCCGGGCCGGTCTGTTTGGTGACCAGCGTGTTGCCGAGCATTTCGTTGGCGTTGGCAACGACTTCCGCCACCGACTTCGCCAGCCGCACGCCGCGCTTGGCGTCCGGGCCAAGTTCAGTGAATTTGCCCTTGCCGCGGCCGCCGGCATGGATCTGGCTCTTCACCACATAGAGCGGACCCGGCAGCGCCTTGGCGGCGGCTTCCGCCTCGCTCGCCTTGAACACCGGCACGCCTTCGGCCACCGGTGCGCCAAAACCCTTCAGCAGCGCCTTGCCTTGATACTCATGGATATTCATATGGATCGTCTCCAGATCGGCTGCTGGGTTTACTTCGAGGCGAGCTGCGGCGCGATCTTGACGCAGGCCTCGGTCAGGCCCTGCACCGTCGCCACCGAGGAGTCGAACATCTTCTGTTCGCTCTTGTTGAGCTCGATCTCGATGATGCGCTCGACGCCGCCGGCGCCGATCACCACGGGAACGCCAACATAGGTGTTCTTGACGCCATATTGGCCGGAGAGGTGCGCGGCGCAGGGCAGCACGCGCTTCTTGTCCTTGAGATAGGCTTCCGCCATCGAGATGGCCGAGGCCGCAGGCGCATAGTAGGCCGAGCCGGTCTTGAGCAGGCCGACGATCTCGGCGCCGCCGTCGCGGGTGCGCTGCACGATTTGGTCGAGCTTTTCCTTCGAGGTCCAGCCCATCTTCACGAGGTCGGGCAGCGGAATGCCCGATACCGTGGAATAGCGGATCATCGGCACCATCGAATCGCCATGGCCGCCGAGCACGAAAGCAGTAACGTCCTCGACCGAGACCTTGAACTCCTCGGCCAGGAAATAGCGGAAGCGCGCGCTGTCGAGCACGCCGGCCATGCCGACGACATGGCTGTTGGGCAGCCCGGAAAACTTCTGCAGCGCCCAGACCATGGCGTCGAGCGGATTGGTGATGCAGATGACGAAGGCCTTCGGCGCATACTTCTTCAGGCCGGCACCGACCTGTTCCATGACCTTCAAGTTGATGCCCAGAAGGTCGTCGCGGCTCATGCCCGGCTTGCGCGGCACGCCGGCGGTGACGATGCAGACGTCCGCACCCTCGATGCCGGCATAGTCATTGACGCCGGTCAGCCGGGAATCGAAACCATCGACCGGCGACGACTGCGCGATATCAAGCCCCTTGCCTTGCGGAATACCCTCGGCAATATCGAACAGCACCACGTCGCCGAGGTCCTTGAGCCCGATCATGTGGGCTAGCGTGCCGCCGATCATGCCCGAGCCGATAAGCGCTATCTTGTTGCGTGCCATGTGAGGATGTTTTCCCTTTGTCTGTGACTGCGCCCAAATCTTTGACGACTTGATGACGGGGCCGAGGAAGAGGCCGGAATGCTGCGGGAGACCGTGAGATTTCGCCGCACCCAATAGCTCCAGCGCAAAGTAAATTCAAACGATTATTTTGGGGTGAGCATTTTCAATCGGTTAGAGGCATTTGGAGTTACGTAAACGTCAAAGTTTGTGAGCCGACTGAAGAGAACTTACACAACCAAGATGGAGATAAGAAGGCTCTTTGCGGCGATGACGCCCTTGTGATGCCGGTTGCCGGGAAATTCTTCGGCTGTCAGGCCGATCGAACGCACCGAAGCTGACCTGTCTTCAGGCCTGTGCCTGCTGAGCATCCGCCCTGGCCATCCGCCGCTCCGCCCAGTCTTCCAGCCAGTCGCGACTCTGCATCTCAACGAGTCGCGACGCCGTGCGTTCGAACTCGAAGACCTCGACGCCCCGCTTGGCCGCGTAAAGGGCCTGCGGCGCCGCCTCGGCGCTCATCACCAGCCGCGCATGATGATCGTAGAGCGTGTCGATCAAAAGGATGAAGCGCTTGGCCTCGTTGCGCTTGCCTTCGCCCAGCACCGGCACATGGTCGATGAAAACGGTCGAAAAGCGCCCGGCAATCGCCAGATAGTCTCGCGCGCCGAGCGGCTTTTCGCACAGATCGGCGAAGGAAAACCGCGCCGCTTCGCCGGCAGCAGCCGGCACGGCGACCTGCCGCCCCTTGAGGGTCAGCGACGTCCCGACCGTCGGCGCGCCTCGCGTCATCGTTTGCCAGGCCTGGTCGAGCGCCTGGTCCGCCGCGGCGTCGGCCGGTGTGACATAGACCGGCATGCGGGCAAGCTTTTCCAGCCGGTAATCCTTGTCGGCGTCGAGCGACAGCACATGCGCGTGGCGTTCCAGTATGGCAATGAACGGCAGGAAGAGCTGGCGGTTGAGCCCGTCTCGATAGAGATTTTCCGGCGCCACGTTCGAGGTGGCGACCAGCACCACACCGCTGGCGAACAGCGCTGAGAACAGCCTGGACAGGATCATCGCATCGGCAATGTCGGTGACCGAGAATTCGTCGAAGCACAGTACCCAAGCCTGCTCGGCCAGCGCCTTGGCTACCGGCGGGATCGGATCGTCCCCCTTGACCGTGCCATCCTTGCGCGCCTGCCGGTGCTTCTGGATACGGTCCTGCACCTCGGCCATGAAATCGTTGAAGTGGACGCGGCGCTTGCGCCTGACCGGCACCAGCTCGAAGAACATGTCCATCAGCATGGTCTTGCCGCGGCCGACGCCGCCGTGGATATAGAGACCCTTGACGGCTTCATGCGTCTCGCGCTTGCGGGCGAACAGCCAGCCAAGCGCGCTGGACTTATGCGCCAGCCGTTTGGCCGAGATCTCGTCGATCAGCCGGTCGAGCGCGAACGCGATCCGTTCCTGTGCCGGATCGCGTTCGATGGCGGCGCCTTCCACCAGATGGTCGTAGCGCTGCCTGACGGTCGCATGGGTCTGGAGGCCGTCACGCAGATGCATCTGTCACGTCGTTCTGGAGCAATTCCAGGAAAAGTGTGTAGCGGTTTTCCGTCCGGAATTTTGTAAAAACAAACAAGAGGAAGGTCGGTCTATCTTGTAAGCGAAATCGGCTGACCGTTGGAAATCTGGCCGTCGAACTTCGAGCCGCCCGAGGAATAAAGCCGCGCCAACGAACCGCCATTCTCGTCATAGAGCGTCAGCTGCTTGCCGGCGACGTTCCACGACTTGATGCCGTCGATCGGCGGCGGGCAATGCAGCGGCCCGGCGCGGAAGCCGGCGCCGAACTTGGTCTGCGGCGTCGCCACCTTGCAGCTCTGGCCCGAAACACTGGCGTTCCAGACGCCGGCGACGCTGGCGGCGTTGAGATCCGAGGCTCCGGCGGGCGCCGAACCGTCCGGCGGCAACGACGCTACCTGCGTATTCGCCGGTGCGGTCGGGAACTGCGATGGGTCGGTGGTGCCGGGCGAAGCTGGCGGCGGCAGCTGATTCGCGGTCACCTTGCCGGCGGGCGCGGCCTCCAGCGGTGCCGGCTGCTGGTCGTCCATCGACGAGAATCGTGAGGTCGAGCAGCCGCTTGCAACGAGCGCCGCCAGCGATACGGCCACCAGGCCGCTTTTCGAAAAAGTCATACCAACCTCCGTCGGATCCGGCTGGGGGGAAGCCGTCCGCGCAATATCACCTCCACCAAGATGGAGAAGGTGGCGAAATTTCAACCTGATATGGTTAAAATAGGGTTTGCGGCAAGAATGTTGCAAATTTATCGCACTCACCGCACCAGCAGCGCTGGGCACGAACACATATTCGCTGGATCCGACGACATAGCCCTTGCGGCTTGTCGATCGCTCCGGCCAGCACGATGTGGTGGTGAGCCAGCGCGGCTGCCTCTGCCGCATCGGGATCCGCGCCGGCAAACGCTTGCGCCAGCAAGAACACGGCTTATGTCTAGCAAACGCAACCCGCCGGAGCTTGAAATTGGCAGCGAGAAAGAAAGCCGCCAATCGCTATTACAGCGGCCCGCCGAGCGATCATTTCGACGGCAACCTGTTCTTCAACCCCGATGGCCAGATGCCAGGGCGTTTTTCCGACCTGCTGAAATGGCAGTTGAGCGGCCAACGCTCGAAGTGGCCGGCCACCGACCCGAGCCCCTTGCCGCAGGCAAAGCCGGCCAGGCGGGTGGACGGTTCCGACCTGAAGGTGACCATGGTCGGCCATTCCACCTTGCTGATCCAGACGGCCGGCCTGAACTTCCTCACCGATCCGGTATGGTCGCTGCGCACGTCGCCGTTTTCCTTCGCCGGACCAAAACGTGTCGCTCCGCCAGGTATTGCCTTCGCCGATCTGCCGCCGATCGATCTCGTATTGGTCAGCCACAACCACTACGACCATCTCGACCTCGCCACGCTCAAGCAGCTGAAGGCCGGCCACGATCCGCTGGTGATCACACCGTTCGGCAACGACACCATCATCGATGCCGCCGTGCCCGGCATGCGGCTGTCGGCGCATGACTGGGGCGACAGGGTCGAGCTCGGCAACGGCGTTTTCGTCCATGTCGAGCCGGCGCATCATTGGTCGGCGCGCGGCGCCCGCGACCGGCGCATGGCCTTGTGGGCCGGATTCGTCATCGGCACGCCGGCCGGCAATATCTATTTCGCCGGCGATACGGGTTTCCACGATGGCATCAACTATCGACTGATGGCCGAAAAGCACGGCGGCTTCCGCTTCGCCATCCTGCCGATTGGTGCCTACGAGCCGCGCTGGTTCATGGCGCCGCAGCACCAGAACCCGCAAGAGGCCGTGGAAGGCATGAGGCTGTGCAATGCTGCCCATGCCGCCGGCTGCCACTGGGGCACCTTCCAGCTCACCGACGAACCGTTCGACGAGCCGGTCCGCAAATTGGCCGAGGCGCTTGACGGGCAAGGCATCCCGCGAGAGCACTTTCGCGCCTTGCGGCCGGGAGAAGTCTGGGACGTGCCGGAAACGGCGACATCCTGAATTGAATCGGCCCGCGGTCAACGGAACCGAAAGCGCGACAGCCGCGTTTGTCATACGATTTCGAATCTGTCGATTGCGAGGCATTCCAATGATCAGATGGATCGTCATTCTTCTTATCATCGCCGCCGCGGCGAGCCTGCTTGGCATGCCGGCGCTGGCCGGAGCCGCCGCCACTGGCGCGCGCATTCTCATCGGCATCGTCCTGATCATCTTCCTGCTGGTGGTGCTTGGGGTCTTCGCGGTGACCTGAGAGAGACCGTTTGGAAAATCTGCACTTCGACCATCTGGAGGCGTCTCCAGCGCCTCTGATGCCCACCGATCGAACGTCCGCTGCGCTCCGGTTTTGGAAACCGCCACCATATGGCTAGCCGGAGTGAATTTCGAAGCCCTCTCCAAGGCGGCTGCGCACTGGTAATTCCTGCCCGTTTCCGCCATATAGCGCCAAACGGACACGGAATTCGCGGAGCAATGGCAAGCACGGCCCCTTTCGCCAAGATGAACGGCATCGGCAACGAGATCATCGTCGCCGATATGCGCAGCCGTGCCGATCGGGTGACGGCGGCGGCGGCCATTGCGCTGAACGCCGATGCCGCGACCCGCTTCGACCAGATCATGGCGATCCATGACGCGAAGACGCCGGGCACCGCCTTTTTCATCGATATATTGAATTCCGACGGTTCCGGTGCGCAGGCCTGCGGCAACGGCATGCGCTGCGTCGTCCAGGCGCTCGCCGCCGAAACCGGCCAGAAGACCTTCACCTTCGAGACCGTGGCCGGCATCCTCAACGCGCGCGAGCATGTCGACGGGTCGATCTCGGTCGACATGGGCACGCCGCGCTTCGGCTGGCAGGACATCCCGCTGGCCGAGGAGTTTCGCGACACCCGCATGATCGAGTTGCAGATCGGTCCGATCGACGCGCCGGTACTGCATTCGCCATCGGTCGTCTCGATGGGCAATCCGCACGCCATCTTCTGGGTCGACCGCGACGTCTGGTCCTATGAGCTCGACCGCTTCGGCCCGCTGCTCGAGAACCACCCGATCTTCCCCGAACGCGCCAACATCACCATTGCCCAGGTCACGTCGCCCGAAACCATGGTCATCCGCACCTGGGAGCGCGGCGCCGGCCTGACCAAGGCCTGCGGCACAGCCTCCTGCGCCGCCGTGGTTGCTGCCGCCCGTACCAAGCGGACCGGCCGCGGCGTCAGCCTGCTGACCCCCGGCGGCGGCACGCTGCATGTCGAATGGCGCGAGGACGATCACGTCATCCTCACCGGTGCCGCCGAATGGGAGTTTTCCGGCAGCTTCGACCCATCGACCGGGACATGGGCTCGCGATAACGAAAGCGCGGCCTGATGTCGGCTCTGTCCAAGGGTGTCGACATCGTGACCTTCGGCTGCCGGCTGAATACCTATGAATCCGAGGTGATGCGGCGCGAGGCCGAAACCGCCGGCCTCGGCGCGCTGGATGGCGGCGCGGTGATCTTCAACACCTGCGCCGTCACCGGCGAGGCCGTGCGCCAGGCCAAGCAAGCGATCCGCAAGGCGCGCCGTGACAACCCGCTAGCGCGCATCATCGTCACCGGCTGCGCCGCGCAGACCGAGCCGCAGAATTTCGCCGCGATGGACGAGGTCGATCTGGTCCTCGGCAATGAGGAGAAGCTAAAGGCGAATTCTTACCGCGCTCTGCCGGATTTCGGCGTCAACGACACCGAGAAGGCGCGCGTCAACGACATCTTTTCGGTGCGTGAGACCGCCGGCCACATGGTCGACGCCATCGAAGGCCGCGCGCGCGCCTTCGTCCAGGTGCAGAATGGCTGCGACCACCGCTGCACCTTCTGCATCATCCCATACGGCCGTGGCAATTCTCGCTCGGTGCCGATGGGCGCCGTGGTCGAACAGGTCAAGCGGCTCACTGGCAACGGTTATGCCGAGATCGTGCTGACCGGTGTCGACATGACCAGCTTCGGTGCCGACCTCCCGGGCGCGCCGAAACTCGGCAAGCTGGTGAAGACCATCCTGAAGCAGGTGCCCGACGTGAGGCGCCTGCGGCTGTCGTCGATCGACTCGATCGAGGCCGACGACGACCTGCTCGACGCCATCGCCACCGAGCCACGGCTGATGCCGCATCTGCATCTGTCGCTGCAATCGGGCGACGACATGATCCTGAAGCGCATGAAGCGCCGGCATCTGCGCGACCAGTCGATCCGCTTCTGCGAGGATGTGCGCAAGCTGCGCCCCGGCATCGTCTTCGGCGCCGACATCATCGCCGGCTTTCCGACCGAGACCGACGAAATGTTCGAGAACTCGGAAAAAATCGTTGGGGAGTGCGGCCTGACCCATCTCCACGTCTTCCCGTTCAGCCCCCGCGAAGGCACACCCGCCGCGCGCATGCCGCAGGTCCGCCGCGAACTGGTCAAGCAGCGCGCCGCCCGACTGCGCGCTGCCGGCGAGGCCGCCTATGGCAGGCATCTGTCGTCGCTCGCCGGAACGCGCCAGTCTATCCTGATCGAGCGTGACGGCCTCGGCCGCACCGAAGGGTTTACCCTGACCGCACTCGGCGCCGGCGTGCCGGGCGAAATCGTCGAGGCCGAGATCACCGGTCACGATGACGGCCGCCTGATCGCGGCGCCTGTTGCCCGCGCCGCCTGAGAACGCAAAGCATGGCTGGTTTTTTCAAGAAGATATTTTCGTTCGGCAAGAAAGAGGTTGTCGAGGAGCCCGTCGACGAGACCGCCCCGCTGCCGCCGATCAAATGGGATGCGCTGGATTCGCTGAAGCCGGCGGCCGAGCAGACCGTTCCGGAATTCCTGAAGCGCGAGGCGGAAGCCGCCCCCCATCCTGCGCCCGAGGAGCCGAAGCCCGAGCCCGCTCCAACGACCCCGCCGACAGCGGAGCCGACCGCTCCGGCCGAGCCGGAGCCTCTGCCGGCACCAGAGCCTTTGGAGGAGCCTACTCCCGAGACACCCGCCGAAGCGCCGGTAGTCGAAGAGATTCCTGCCGTTCCTGCGGTTCCGGAGCCCGCACCGGCTGAGCCGGAGATCGTTCCGCCCCCTCCTGAGCCCGAGCCGGTCGAAGTGCCGACGCCGCCGGCCACGCAGCCATCTTCAGAGGCTGGCGCTGCCCCTCATCCGCCTGCCGGCACCGTCTCCGCGTATAGTGACGGGGAGAAGAACGCTGAACGCGACGCCGCGACGCCTCTCGCGGATACCGAAGAAGAAGCCTCGACGCCGACGCCCCCCTCTCCCCGTCCTTCACGGGGAGAGGGTAAGGGTGAGGGGCAGCGCCGACGCGCGCAGAGTGCCGCTGCGATTGCCAAAGCCGAGTCAGCGCCCGAGGAAGCTCCGGCAGCGGAAATCGCGCCGGCCATCCGCCAGCCATCGCCGGTTGAAGCACATCCGATCATCGCCGAAATCGCGCCGGAACTCGAACCCGCGCCGGCCCCTCACCCTCCCCTCGATGGGGAGGGTCGCCGCGAAGCGGCGGGGCGGGGCGATGGCGCAGACGCCGATCACCCCCGAGCTGCGCTCGAGACCTCCCCTATCGAGGGAGAGGTAAAGCCCGAACCACAACCCCTGCCCGAGCCACAACCCGTGCCTGGCAAGGTGACCGTCACCAAGAAGGTCGAGCAGAAGGCCGCACCGCAGAAGGCGGCAGAACCGGCACCGAGGCGCTCCTGGTTCCAGCGCATGAAGGAGGGGCTTGCCCGTTCTTCCCGCGAACTCACCGGCAACATTGCCGGCGTCTTCACCAAGCGCAAGCTGGACGAAGACACGCTGCAGGACCTGGAGGATGTGCTGATCCGCGCCGATCTCGGCATGGAGACGGCCTTGCGCGTCACCGACGCGCTGGCCGCCAGCCGTTACGGCAAGGACGTCTCCGACATGGAAGTGCGCGCCATCATGGCAGCCGAGGTGGAAAAGGTGCTGACCCCTGTCGCCATGCCCCTGGAGCTCGATCTCTCGCACAAGCCGCATGTCATCCTGGTGGTCGGCGTCAACGGCACCGGCAAGACCACGACAATCGGCAAGCTGGCGGCCAAGCTCACCGATGGCGGCCTGTCGGTAATGCTCGCCGCCGGCGACACCTTTCGCGCTGCCGCCATTGAACAGCTGAAGATCTGGGGCGAGCGGACGAAATCGCCGGTTATCGCCTCCAAGCTCGGCGCCGATGCCGCCGGCCTCGCCTACGACGCCTTCGAACGGGCAAAGGAGGCCGGCTCCGACGTGCTGATCATCGACACCGCCGGCCGCCTGCAGAACAAAACCGAACTGATGGCGGAGCTTGAGAAGATCGTCCGTGTCCTCGGCAAGCTGGATCCGGAAGCGCCGCACACCGTTTTGCAGACGGTCGATGCCACCACCGGCCAGAACGCGCTGAACCAGGTCGAGATCTTCCGCAATGTCGCTGGCGTCAACGGCCTGGTTATGACCAAGCTGGACGGCACGGCGCGCGGCGGTATTCTGGTGGCGATCGCGGCAAAGCACAGGCTGCCGGTCTATTTCATCGGCGTCGGCGAACAGGTCGACGACCTCGAACCTTTCTCGGCAAGCGAATTCGCCAGGGCGATCGCTGGAGTTGCGTAACGGCATGATCCCGAAGGTTGCAGACCTTCGATTGGATCGTGCGTAAGAAGGAAGATCATGAACCCACCCATTCTCGAACGCGATCCGTCCGACCCGCAGAAAGAGAAGAAGGAAGGCGTCAATCCGCTGCTCAAGCTGGTGCTGGAGCTCGGGCCGTTGATGGTGTTCTTCTTCGCCAATGCGCGCGGTGGATGGCTGGTGCAGAAATTCCCGGCCCTCGGCGAATTCGGCGGTCCGATCTTCGTCGCCACCGGCCTGTTCATGGCCGCCACCGCCATCGCGCTGATCGCCTCGTGGCTGCTGATCCGCACCTTGCCGATCATGCCGATGGTATCGGGCGTCGTCGTCTTCATCTTCGGCGCGCTGACGCTCTATCTGCAGGACGACATCTTCATCAAGATGAAGCCAACCATCGTCAACACGCTGTTCGGCGGTGTGCTGCTCGGCGGCCTTTTCTTCGGCAAGTCGCTGCTCGGCTATGTCTTCGATTCCGCCTTCAGGCTCGATGCCGAAGGCTGGAGGAAGCTAACCTTCCGCTGGGGCCTGTTCTTTCTGTTCCTGGCCCTCGTCAATGAGGTGGTTTGGCGGAATTTCTCCACCGATGCCTGGGTTACCTTCAAGGTCTGGGGCATCATGCCGATCACGCTTCTGTTCACCTTCAGCCAGATGCCGCTGATCCTGCGCCATTCGCTGGACGACAAGGCTGGCGGACAAGAGAAGGCCGGCAAGTAGGGAGAGGGCCATGGAATTCGTCACCACGCGCGACGAGCTGAGGACGATCTACAAGACGCCACGGCCGACCGACGGCTCGATCCGCAAGGAACTGAAGGCACTGGACGGCCACTGCCGCTCGTTCATCGGCAAAAGCCCCTTCGTGCTGATCGGCTCGTCCGACGGCGCCGGCAATGCCGACGTGACGCCGAAGGGCGACAGACCTGGCTTCGCCACCGTGCTCGACGACAGGACCATCGCCATTCCCGACCGGCCCGGCAACAATCGGCTGGATACGCTGGAGAACATCCTCCTCAACTCGTCGATCGGGCTGCTCTTCCTCATTCCCGGCATGAGCGAGACGCTGCGCGTCAATGGCGACGCCCGCATCACCGTCGACGCCGGATTGCGCGAGCGCCTCGCTGTCGATGGCAAGGAGCCGCAAAGCGTCGTCGTGGTCGCCGTCAAGGCTGCCTACATGCATTGTGCCAAGGCCTTCATGCGCTCCGATCTGTGGAAGCCGGAAACCTGGTACGACCGCGCGACGCTGCCAACGCTCGGCCAGATCCTGCGCGACCAGTTGGCGCTGGCCGATACCGCCGAGGCGACCGACCGCTGGCTGGACGACAGCTACAAGCAGAGCATGTGGTAAACTTCGCGGACACGATTCGTCCGGATTTCCCTTGCTGAACATCCTCGCCATTTCGGGCAGCCTGCGCGCCGCCTCCACCAATTCCGCCCTGGTCGCGGCACTGGCGCGCAACGCGCCATCCCGTTGCCGCGTAACCGTCTATGACGGGCTGGGTCGCTTGCCGATCTTCAACCCCGACGAGGAGGGCGAACGGACACCGCTCGAACCAGCCGAGCTGATCGACGCGGTCACCCGCGCCGACGGCGTGATCGTTTCCTGCCCGGAATATGCCCATGGCGTGCCGGGCGGGCTGAAGAATGCCCTCGACTGGCTGGTGTCGCGCGACGCCGCCGTCGACAAACCGGCCATGCTGGTGCATGCCTCGCCGCGCTCGCTGTTTGCCCGCGCCGCCCTGGCCGAGATCATGCGCACCATGTCGTTCGCGCTTTATGACGGAGTCCCGCTCGAGATCGCCCTGCTCGGCAACAAGCCACCGGACGTGGAAGCCGTCCTGCGGGAAAACCAGCTGGCGATGCGCGACGCGCTGTCCGCTTTCGCGGATTTCATCGCCAGCCGCTGAGCGGCCGCCAGGACGTCCTGTTCGTCGCCTCTGCCCGAACCCGGCTATCCGATCGTCTCCAGCCGTCGCGGCAGGCGGTTCATGGCGACAGGTCCGTCCGGCGTGATCAGGAATTGGTCCTCGAGGTTGAAGCTGGCGAGGCCGTCCATGTAGAGCGGGATCTCGAAGGCCAGCACCATGCCGGCCTCGATCGCGACATCGCTGCCGGCCGCGATGAACGGCCACTGTTCGGAGAACACCGATTGGCCGACGCCGTGCCCGAAATGGCCGCGGCGATAGGAGCGCAGGCCTTGGCGCGCCAGGCTTTCGGTGGCGACGCGGTGCACATGGCCGAGCGAATTTCCCGGCACAAGTGCCGCCAGCCCGTCCTCGAAGGCGCGCTCGGCCATGGCGTGCAGGTCGGCCTGGTCGGCGGATGGCGGACCGAAGGTGAAGTTGCGCGACATGTCGGAGGCGTAGCCGCCGACGGTGCAGACCATGTCGCATTTCAGCGGATCGCCGGGCATTGCCTTTGCATCCGCACCCTTGGCCCGGGCGCCTAGCGTCACATATTCGGCCGTCGAGACAGGATGCGACAGCCCTGCCGGGCCGCGGCGACGCCTTCGCGATAGAGCGCGATGAGGTCGGCCTGGCGCATGCCGGCCATGGCATCCACCCGCAGCCGGTCGAGCCCGGCTTCCGACAAGATGATACCTTGCTGAAGGAGCTCGATCTCGCGTTGCGACTTGATGGCGCGCAGCCTGTCGAGGACCGCCGAGCCGTCGACCATCGAAGAGTCCGGCAGCAACGCCTGCATGGCGGCAAAATCGGCGGCCGGGATGAAGTCGAGGTCGATGCCGAGCGTTGCGCGCCCCAGTCCGAATTCGGCAAGCATGGCTTGCAGCTGGCGCACCGAACTCGCGAGATCGAAGGTGGCGGGACGCGCGAAATCCGGCGCGCGGGCAAGCGTGGCCAGGCCTGCCTCGATGCGTTCCGCCAAGGGAATCCCTGGGCTTGCCATCTCAACCGGTGCCGATTCGATCCAGATCGGGTGCGCGCGCACGACTGCCTCGGGCGCGACGGTTCGCAATTGAGCTGCATTGAAGTCCGCCACCACGACCCCGATCGGCAGGTCGTGCCGGGCGGGGATGACGACAAAGCCGGCGCCCGCGCGCCGGAACAGCCCCGCCGGCCCGATCCATGACCCGGTCGCATAATGGAACGCCTCGGGCGCGCACAGGATTAGCGCCTCGATGCCGGCGCGGTTCATCAGCTGCGTGGCGCGCTCGCGGTCGACAAAGCCCGTCATGGTTTTCTCCGAATGTCCAAAGCGGCAACGGAGCATTCCGGGTATGGACAATCAAGCGGCAAGATGACGAGCCGCCGCGGGACGCAAGGGCAATCACTTCAGGCTTCGAATTGCCCCCCGTCAGCTTCTCCCGAGCATCGGCGCTTCGAAAGCTCGCCCCCGGTATGCGGCAGGACGGTTCGGTAGGTGGCGCCCGCGCGCCGGATTTATCTAAAGCTACCTCTTGGGCGCGGTTTGGCGAGAATGGGAGCCGTTAGCGGCTCATCCAAGACATCTCGATCGCCCCGAACGATACAACGATTCCGAGGGCTATTAACGCAATGCCCAAAGCACCTTCGAAGCGGCGGCTACGCTGCATCAGCTTCTCGACGAAGACGATCAGCGTTAAAAGCAGCATCCAGGCGACGCTCATGACGCCCGCCGAGACCAGAACGGCAAACAGCGCCCAGCAGCAGCCAAAGCAATAGAGCCCGTGGCGCAGCCCCATCTTGAGCGCGCCAACCCGCCCGTCGCGCCAGTGCTGCGCAACGAAAGCGAGCGGCGAACGGCAATGGCTGAGGCAAATGTGCTTAAGGGTCGTGAATTGATAGAGGCCGGCGACGCCAAGCGTGGCACCGAGCGCGAGCGGCGCCCATTTCGAACGTTGAGGCGGATCGAGGGTCGTCGCAAACTCGCTGCCGAACTGGACCAGGACATACACGAGAAGGCCCGCCGCCGACCAGACCAGCATGTAGCCTGCGACGAACACCCATGTCGGGATGGCCACGTGCCGTTCGCGCGTGGCTTGCGCCGCCGCGAACATGAAGATCATGGGCGCCGCGGCCGGCAGCATCATAGCCGCCATCATCACCGTCCATACAGCGAGAAAGACGGCTGCGCCGGCGAGTGACCAGCCGTCTGCGGCAATTCCGGCCATCGCCATGCCGGCCATGCCTTCCATGCCCTCCATCCCGCCGCGCACCGCAATGCCCATGGGCATATCCATGCTGAAGGTCTGGTAGAGGGTAAGCGCCCACGCCGCCGCTGTCAGCACGACGAACGATGCGAGAAGGCCGAGCGGCATGCCACTCAAATTCCGGAGCCGCCACGATTTCCTGGGCAACGCATCAGGCATCGGCACGCCCTAGTTGGGGCCGGTCCAGTCGAACGGAATGTGCTTGCTTGAGCGGGCCGTACCCGTCCAGTCAAGCCCGAAGCCTTTGGTGCTCGCCTCGACAGAACGCCCCCAAGTGGCAACCTGGCCCGGGCCGACCTTCGAGCCTGGCGGGTTAATCGTCTGCACCCGCTTGCCGGGTGGTGTTGTGGGACCGGAAAGCGCTTCCGCGCGCCCGACGACGAGGCCAGGAATCTCGACCCGCCAAGTGGCGAGGTCGCCCGCCACCTCGAAGGTGATGGGCACGAACTCCATGCCACGCATCTCGCCGATATTGGCGGCAAAGCCCGCCGGCCAGCCGCCGGCCTGGCCGCCGAAGATCGCCCGCAGGGCTTCGCGCTGCCGCTCGTTCGCCTTCTCGTCGAGGTACATGCCCATCACGGCCTTTGCCTCGCCGGCCCATAGATTGCCCTCG
Source organism: Mesorhizobium sp. M0152 (assembly GCF_040322415.1). Taxonomy (NCBI): domain Bacteria; kingdom Pseudomonadati; phylum Pseudomonadota; class Alphaproteobacteria; order Hyphomicrobiales; family Phyllobacteriaceae; genus Mesorhizobium; species Mesorhizobium sp. M0152. Next base: position 56,267 of record NZ_JAMYTH010000010.1, on the reverse strand, counting down.
AACTCGCCGAGCGCCACCAGCGTCAGGCCGTCGAGCTTCACGTCGCCGTACTGACCCTCGCGCACATGCCAGGCGAGCACGCCCTGGCAGTGATTGCCGGTCGGCCGCTGGGCGAACTCGCAAGGGCAAGGGATGTCGCAGCTGCAGATGTCGAACCAGTCGCCTGCGAGCCGCCATTGAGGAACTGCATTCATGGCTCTTCCTCCTGGAAATCCAGGGCCATTTATACATCGAAGGCTGGACGCACTCCAGAAGTTCGTGCGTCGCTCGCCGATCCCCCGCTGAATCCGGAACCCCAGCCCCGCGATTGCGTGGCACGGTTCTTGCTGTCGTAGTTTCAGGCACGCCGGGCGCAAAGACGCTGTTCCAGATCGACACCGGCATGTGAGGTTGGGAATGTCGCGCAGTGGGCGGAAAAGCATCGTGGCGCAGTTGGCATCAGCGTTTCGAAAGTTTGCGGCGCCATGCGACACGGCAAGAGATCAGGAGGGATAAGGGACGGCTTCACCGCGCGCTCACGCGGCGCACGGTGGGTCGAAACGCATTCAAGTTGCCGACTACCCAGGTTGGCTACACAATGCTCCCCGGCACTCCCCCGGACCCAGACAGCAAAAAGGCCCGGTTACCCGGGCCCTTTATGCTTTTCAAATCTAAAGAAGATTTGGAGCGGGTGAAGCGATTCGAACGCTCGACCCCAACCTTGGCAACCCGTTGATTCGGCGACACTTCTCGCCGCAAGCCGTAACCTATTCAGCCAGAAAATGATTGTCCAACCCTCCGGGGAGCGGAACACTCTGTCCCACGGAGTTCCGTCGAAAACCGCGCCTTGCGGCTCCCCTCGGAAACCCGGCAAACAATCGACTCAAGCAACCCGAACGATCGGGGGAGCAAATGGCTATGACGAGTAAGAGACGGCTGACGAACCAGGTACTTGAACGCATGACGGCCCCCAAAACAGGGCGACTGGAGATCGGTGACGATTTATGCCCCGGCTTAATCCTGCGCGTCTCTGAGCACGGCGCGAAATCGTTCTCGGTGATCTATAGGGTTCTCGGCGAGGGCGGTGGGACCGAAACAGGTCGCTTGCTGACAGGCAAGCAACATCGGATTACGCTTGGCCAATGGCCGGTAGTCAGCCTGGGAGAGGCGAGAGAGCGGGCCCGGGCGGTCTTGGGGAAGGCCGGTGCCGGCGCAGACCCGCGAGCCGAGGCAGCGTCCAGCGTTCGAGAGCGCCGAGCGAATACATTCTCGGCAGTGTTGGAGCGACACATCAGGCAAGACGCAGCAAGGACGATATCGAGCTGGCAGAACGTGGAGAGAGTACTTCGCCTCCATGTCGTTCCGCGCTTGGGCGACATGCCGATGGCAGACATTCGCCGTGCCGATGTCCACGAGATAATCGATGACCTTGTGACCAGCGGCCGGATCGGCACAGCCCGCGAAGTGCGGAAGCGAATGTCGCGCATTTTTAACTGGGCAACGGATCGCGAGATCATCTCCTTGAATCCGCTGAGCGGCATGAGGCGTGTTGACCTGGCCCGCAACACAGAGGCCGGGCGCGCCCTGACCGATGTGGAGCTTCGATCCATATGGTCGGCGGCCGAAGAAATGCGGTATCCGTTCGGTTCGCTCTACCAATTCCTGATGCTTACGGGTCAACGACGAGCGGAGTGGGCATTCAGCCAGCGCTCCGAAATCGACACGGCAAACCACTGGCTGGACCTTGGGAAGGAGAGGTTCAAAAGCCGTCGCGAGCACATCGTGCCGATGTCGGACAACCTATGGGCCCTGTTCGAGCGGTTGCCGGTCTGGGCCGGCGCCAACGATTATTTTGTGTTCTCGTCCCGCCATGGTCGAGTCCCTGTGGCCGGCTTCTCGCAAGGCAAGCGAACATTGGACGAGCTGGCCCAGGAATACATGCGGAAGGAGCTGGGTAAGCCTGATGCAGTCCTTCAGCACTACCGGATCCATGATTTTCGGGTGACTTGCGAAACACGGCTGGCCCACCTCGGCTTCAACCAGGAAATCCGGGACGCAGTCCTCGGTCATCATGCCAAGCCGGGCCTGCAGAAAACCTATAACAAGCATGATTACCTGGAGGAGAAGCGGCGGGCGTTGCAAGCCTATGCGGAGCATCTGCTGGCAATCGTGCGCATAAACAAGTCTCACCAAGCTATCGCTGCCTAGGGTTGGAAGGCGGTAGCGACAGCTCGACCGTGGTCTTGAACTTCGGGAACTGAGTCCGTCCAGGTCGCAAGCCACTCCCTGTAGCTGCATGCTGCAAATGCCACGGCGGACCCCGCTACTTCGGTGCCAAATCTGGCTATCTCTTCGCGATGATGGCGGAACAACTCTCCCGCCTTCATGGCCGTCGACGAGGGCTCGGCATATAGGTAAAGCAATATCGGACGTTTTCGCCGTCGCTTTGATTCAGTGATGAGGCCGAAGGCGTGTTTCACCAGCTGGGTGGCATCAAGCTGGACGAAACCTGTGTCGCCGCTGCGAAGTTGGTCGCGCATACGCTCGTCATGCATTTCGTCGCCCCACACGGGGCGGTCATAAGCACTGGAGAGTTTGACTCGCTTTCGGTCTCGGTAAGGTTCGTGTCGCTTCGATTCGACACCTATGATTGCCGTGGCGGTTTCGACCATGGCGTCTAGCCAGGGGTGTTTGCCACCTCGCCACGGAAAGCGGGCGCAGTACTCGACCTCGACACTGATTGGCGGCCAATCGGCGTGGAAGCCAGAAAACGCCGGCAACAATTCCGAACGCTCGATGAACCAGCCGAACGTGTTAACAGCCAAGGCCGCAGAACTGTTTGGGCTTGCCAGCTTGCCGCTGCCGATCTCGTTTCCGCCGGCCCTATTCAGCCGAGATAAGACGTGTTGAATTGGCACCCCAGGCAAAAAGTCACAGCCGGCAGTAGACGCCATTTTGGTCGAGCCCCAATAAGTCGGCGACAAGGAACCACGACTATGGCAGATCGACCTACGCCAAAAAAGCCTCCCGCGAACGGTGCTAGGTCTGGATCGGCCGCCAGCAAACCGCCGCGGAAACCGACGCTGGATCTGGTGCGCGCGGTCGAGGACGAGGTTGCTCGTGACCCATATTTCATTCAGCAATCCTCGGCCATCGACGAGTGGCGAGAAGAAACGCGCCTCGGGGTCGAGGAGGTGAACCGCCGGCTTGTCACAGCGCATTCCATACCCGACGCACAGGCGCACAAAAGACTCGTCCTTGAGCTTCAGGACATTATGCTTCAGCCGTCGGCAGTCAGCTTGTCACCTGACAGCTGGCGCGTCCCAAAGGGCGCGGAGGGCTGGAAGGATACCCGCGAAAGGCAGTTGGAACCAATCCACGCGCGAGTTGCCGCCCTCATCACGCTGATAGATGGCGCACTGTCGAACGAAACATTCATGGCGGCGCTTCGGGTGGCTGACCCCGCCGCCCGTTTCCCAGACGCCTTTAAGGGTCTCCATGATCTCGAAGAAATCGTCTGCGCCGCTATGAGCATCCGAAGTTCGGTCGATGAGGAACAATCGCCGCGTGGCGGAAACCGGCCCAACCCGGATTGGATACTCGAGTTCGGCAAGGCGGCGCAGCGATATCGGTACACTCACATAAGCAAAAGAGGCACACGACCGGCCTTCGTCGCGAGGGGCTACCCTGACGAAGGAGGCAACGCCATCACACGGTGGATGATAGACCTCTATAAGGCCATTTTGCCGAGCATGAACAAGAATTATTCCATGTTCCGTACCGAGCTTCAGACCCTTCGCGCCTATAAGGGCAGCGGGGTCGAATCGGACCCCACTTAACGTGCACAGCCAAGACCGGAAAAGCCTGCGAAGGTTGCGCCCATCAGAAACGAACTGGAGGCGCGATGGTGCCAGGTTGCCGGTATGGGGTGGTTCTCCCACCTCCGGCCCGGCAACGTTCGTTATCCGGCGTCGGCAAAGGTGGTTTCTCGCACGCCTCCGTCGACAAAGCTCGGGCAACGGGGTGTTAGCGAGCCCCAATAACCGCAATATTTTGGATCCTGCCGTTGCGGCAAGTTCCGCTCCGTCGCCCGAACGGAGTAGAAGTAGTGGCAGAGCGTTTCATCAGCATGGACGAGGTCATAAGCCGCGTCTGCTTTTCCAGGACCCACATTTATCGCAAGATCGCCGACGGCAGCTTCCCTCGCCAAGTGCCGCTTGGCGGGCAGAAGGTCGCCTTCCTGGAGCGAGAGATAGAGCAATGGATCGTTAGCCGACTACAGGCGCGCGATCACGATGGCGAGCGGACGGCGCGCACCGAACGCGGCCGGAGCCTCGCCCTTGGCAAGGGGGTTGGCCGATGAACGCCTCCATAGACATTTCGGCTTCGGAATTTGTCCAGGTCGAGGACGTCATCCGATTTCTGCTGCTGCTCCATCCGGAAGGGCCCTGGGTCCTGTGGGCGAAGGACGCAGCCCCGCGATGGGATCGCAGAGGGCCCTGGCAATGTGCCCGAGCACTTCTTCTCCATCACAGCTATTATAGGTTTGCCTCGGCCGCGCGTGCCTTGAATGACAGATCTCTCTGGCCGACCGCTCCAAGACGCGGGGCATTTAGCGCCATAACCCCCTTATGGCCGCAACCGTCGACGTCCAGGCAACCAGAGCGCCGGCCACCAGTCGACGAACCCAACTAGGCCTCGGTGGTGCAAGGCGCACAGCGTCTTGGACATCCCGCCTTTGCACGGCGGCAATGGCCTCAGGTGATATCGAACTTGCCCATAGAACACGGTTGTCAGAGACGATGTAATGCGACCGGCAAGGAAAACTCCAGTTGCCAACGGAAGGGGTCAGCGAGATCCTGCCATTTCGTTCGACTACGCCCCATTTGGCGGGATTCAGCGGCGTCACCACTTCAAGACCGCAGCCGCAGCAGCACAGATGGGTGGCCGTCGAAAAGCGACGTGAGATGTACAGGACGCCCGCCTCGACATCGTCGGGGGTGTATTCGACGAACCTGGGTTGAAGACGATCAGCCGACGCCATCAGGTCCCTCGGTGATGATTTCGCCGCTTGCGATGGAGTAGCCGAGGTAGACCGACTGCCGACTATCCCGATAAATCGTCGCCAGCTTCTTCCATTGAATAACCGCCAAGGCGGCGTTCAGCGCGTTTAGCTCGGCGATCTGGATGTTGCTGGTATATTCATTGGCACCGCCGGCGTCGTCGGCATAGGAAATATGCGGCGCAGCCAGGTGGCGGGTTTCGGGCGTGCTGACGGTGACACGTACGATGCCCCCAAGGCGCCCGTCGTCGACTGTCACGCCCATGCCGGCGTCGACGAACGAGATGCCATTGGCCACGAGATAGTCAATGACTGCGCACTTGGCGGGACCGACATCCATGCAGACGAAAACAAAATCGAGGCCGGCCAACGCCGCGACGTTCGTCTCATCAAGAAAAAATGCATGAGGTTTGATTCCACGGTGCAAGCGCGAATAAATAGCAGCAAACCGGTCGACCTTCAGCGCGCCCTCGCTCAGTTCGTCTAGGCTGGCAGCACCTGGTGCTCGGAATGCGTTGTGCTGCGAAAACACATCTCCATCGAAGGTGTGGATTTCGGCGGCAGAGGTCTTCGCGACGAGATCAAGGATGTAGGTGCCCGTACCGCCGAGGCCCGCAATGCCGATCTTTTGTCCGGCAACCTTCGAGTTAATCGCGCCGATACCCGCGCGGCTCGTTGCCGTGTCAACATACTGGAACGCTGACTCCTCAGCCTCCGCTGCGATGGCTGGAAAAATCCGGGCTGTGGCGGTGTCTGTCGGACTTCGCATCCGCACGCGATCTCAAAGAATTTAATGTCCGGATAGAGAAGGAGGCGCCTGCCTACCGTCCCACAGAATCGGCCAAAGGAAAAAAGGGCATGCTCTTGTTGCGTTTCAGCGGGGCAGCTTCCGCAATCGAAACGTCACATTCCGTGTCTTTGTTTGAGCGGGTTGTCCAACAGCTCTGTCATCGGGCGGATTTTCGGAAGGAAAGTCGAAAGGCGCTCTTTTACCACATCTTGGATATCGCAAAAGCTGATGCTCGATATGGAAAACATATCAATTTGAAAGCCACGCCGTCGCAGATCGCCGTACGGGAAGGTGAACAGAATCGCATTGCCATTTACCATTACTATCCTGAGACAACCGGAGGGCGATCGTCGGTCGAGCTTTTCGATCTGAAGGCCGACTATGATGAACGTCTGATCTCATTCGGCGGCTCGGATAAGCAGCGAATAAGTGCCGACTATGATGTGGCCTATTTCGACTTCCGTGTTCATCCAGATCAGGGGGAGAACTCGACGAATATAAGCATTGTTGGCGCACCGCTGTCTGAGCACGGCCTCACCACAAAGGTCGATTTCACGATAGACATCGTAAGAAGCTGGCAGCGGATTGTTTGGAGGTTCGGATTCCTTTGGCTCGGGTTATCCGTCGCCACGTTAAGTGCCTACTATTTCGGGCTCGATCAGAATCAAGATGCATCCTATCTCGGCATGACCTTGATTGTCGTCGCTTCGTTCTTCGCCTCTGTAGGTGCATTCAGCAACATAAGAACGAACTTGTGACTCCCCCGTGCGCTCCCCGGCGCCAGACAGCAAAAAGGCCCGGTTACCCGGGCCCTTTATGCTTTTCAAATCTAAAGAAGATTTGGAGCGGGTGAAGCGATTCGAACGCTCGACCCCAACCTTGGCAAGTGTGTGCTCCATGGGTTACGCAGGGATGCTAGGGTTTATGTAGCGCCAGAACTTCCCCGAAAAGCAATAGCTTAACGGGCTTCTTCGGGTTATAGTGGGGTACACCGGTTTACGCAATCGGTGCTGCCCGCGTGCTGCCCCGAGATTTGACGTGCTATCCAAGACCAAGCTCACCGATGCTGTTGTTGCCCGTGCCGCGCTGCCTCCTGGCAGATCGGAGGCCGTCATTTGGGACACCGAAGTGACCGGATTCGGCCTGCGGCTTCGTGGCGGCGCCCGCACCTATATCGTTGCGTATAGACCGGCCGGCATGGGCCGGGCCGCCAACAGCAAGCGCATCAGGCTCGGCACTCCGGAAACTATCCGGACCGTGGCAGACGCGCGGAAGCTCGCGTTCGCAACCTTGGGCAAGGTGGCCGCGGGGGGAGATCCATCGAAAGATCGGGCGGAGGAAAAGCGTCGCGAGAAGGCACGGATGTCGAAGCTGCTCGATCGCTACGAGGCCGACCTGAAACGGCGCAACTACGTCGCCTGGAAGATGGTCCTGAGCGTCTTGCGGAGACGGCTGAAGAAACATGCGGACAAAGACATCGCGGAGCTTAAGGGCACCGATTTCGCAGCTATCATTGAGGCTCTGGAGCGATCCGGCATGCAGGGTGCCGCCGATGAATTCCGCTCGCGCTGCCGCGCATTTCTGGCCTTCTGCCAGGTGAAGGCGAAGGTGATCGACAGCAATCCGCTCTACGGATACCGCCGGCAACGCGCGACCAGGTCGGACCGCCTGACCAAACAGCGGCACGGGCGAGCTCTATCAGACGACGAGATCGTTCGGGTATGGAACGCTGCGAAGACCGACACAGTTTTCGGCCGCTTCGTTCGCTTCCTCATCCTTACGGGCTGTCGCCGCGGCGAGGGTGCAGGGCTCGAGCGGAAGATGGTGGACCGGACGGACCCAAAGAAGATCGTCATCAATCTGCCGGCAACATTCGTGAAGCAAGGGCGCGGGCACACCATAGGCGTGTCTAAGCAGTTGGACGCGCTTTTCGCCCTCTGCCCGGTCGACTCGCGGTCCGACCTGATGTTCCCGTCTGTCCGCACCGGCGAGGCGATGAGCGGCTGGAATAAGATGACGGCGGCTCTCGTGAAGGATTGCGGCGTGGACTTCACCTTCCACGATCTTCGCCGGACATTCCGCACCGGTCTGAGCCAACTGGGGATCGACACGGAGACGGCCGAGTTGTCCCTGGGCCATGCTCGGGAGAACCTAATTGAAATCTACGTCAGGGACAACGGCGCGGAGCGCGTCCGCACAGCGTTCGAAGCCTGGTCAACCCATGTCGATCGCGTCGTAAAAGGTGCGCAGGCGTCCCCCGGAGCTTTTGGATGACGGCGAAGTTTGGCGACATCGTTGGGAAGGGGAAGTTACAAGCCCCAGCGTCAAGCGATGGATTCGACATATTGATCGCACTGGCCGCCAGATACGATGTCGAGCCGACCGATCTCTTGGAACGGCTTTCTGGATCGGATGTGCTGGCGAAGATATGCCGAGATGTGTTCGGGCTTCCTGGTTCACAGAAAGGCCCCGGGCGCGAGCCGGACGACGATCTGAACTGGCGCCTATTTCGCTTTGTTATCGAATATCGTCTCCGGCATCGTGCAAGCCTAAATGAGGCCATCCGCGAATGGGTGGCGGTCAACGGCGGCGACAACGAAAAAGGAACTGCCGAAGGTAACGCCCGTAGGAGGTACAAGCGCCAATTTAAAAAATGGGGCTCAATCGACACCCTTCAGATGCTTTATATGGAGCGCCCGCCAGAGGGGACATAATTCGCGGCGGTTTGTGTCCCTGCTACCGCGGGTTCCTCTCGGCTACGGTTGATCAATCAACAAACGATCGACTGGACCGCCCCATGCCATCGCTGCCGCAAAACACGCCCAATCTCGCCGCCTTGCCGGCGGATGCCTTGCTTACCCGTAAGCAGATGTCGGCACTGTCGGGCTTCACCGAACAAGCCTTCAAGAAATGGGCACGCCTCCGCCGCGGACCCAACGTCACGGTCATCGAGGGTCGGCCGCGTTATCGCGTTGCTGATGCTCGCGCCTGGCTTGGGAGCGCCCGATGAGCCTCTTGCAGCGCGCCCTGGTCGAGATACCCCGCGGTCCCGACGACATCGTCGAGTTGTTCGGACCTGCCAGGGTGAGAGAGATCACTATTGCCGCGCTACGAGCCACCGGATGCCCGCTGGAGAGCGACCCCGAAACTGTCGAGCGGCTAATCGGATACGCGACCAAAGTCGACGTCGAGCCGTGGCTTAGGAAGTGGCAGAAGTCCTTCGAACCAGCCAGCCAGGGGCGACCGCGCACAGACCTTTTCGAAACCGTCATCTACACAGCGGCGCTGTACCGCTTCAGGGGCACGACCAGAAACCCGGCCGCGGCCGCCGCCAGGTGGTTGGGCGAGCCCGCGACTAAGGACAAGGTTGAGAAGCGCGACCAGAAGTTCAGGCGAATCTTTGGTCGGGTCTATGAGCATGTCGGCCTATCGCGCGCGCTCGGTGTTGAGCGATCCGCCGAACTCCTGCTTGACGTGATCGTCGACCTCGAGCGGCTGGACGCCAAGATGGCCGACGAGCGAACGGCTGGACTTCGCGCCAAAAAGTCGGCCCGACATGCGTGTTTTTCGGCGCGACTTCCGCCGGCAAATTGATCGCCCTCAACAAGGAAGGCGACCATCATGCAGATTCAGAAATCCGAATACGTGCCTTGGCGCGACCGCGCGTTTGTTTCAGTCGCGGAGGCGGGCGAGATCGTTGCCCGGTCATCTGATTGGGTTCGCAACCGCATCGGCGAAGGCCGGCTTCACGGTTGCCGGGTGACGCCAGGCGGCCCGCTCGTCGTCAGCGTGCGCAGCCTTCTCGATCTCGTCGACAGTGCTTTGCTTGCCGCGCCGCCAGCGCGCGGGCCACGCCTCTATCTCGCTATCGACAACACCTAGAAATGCGAAGGCCGGCCCCGCGCCAACGGGAACCGGCCAAGAAGGTATCCGCGCCGTGAACATAGCCCAAAAGCCGCCTTCCGCGCAACCGAGTGTCTTCGGCGATATCCTGAAGACGCGGACCCCAGACAGCCAACACGACAAAATTCGAGAGTTGTTTCCTGCTGCTCCCGAACCCGTCGAGCAGAAGCAAATTTCGTTCTCGGTGTTGGAGAGCAGCGGCGCGCTGGCGAAGACCTTCAGCGTCGACATCTCGACGGGTAAGCCTGTCAGTTCGCGGAGCCCCGGCGTGGCGACGGGGCAAGCCCGCCGTATATCGCTTGCCGGCAGCGCGCCAGAGATCGCCGCTGCATTTGCGGAGCAATTAAAGTGCCTCGGCCCTCGCGAAGCCCTCGTCCTGGTTCCGCCGCCGGCAGGAGCGGAAACTGCGCAGATCGTCACTGCGGCCATGCTGGACGCCGGGTCAGACGCGATCTCGCGAAGCAAGAGCTTCTTCGTGCATCGGGAGTGCCCGGCCGTGCTCGGCCTCGACTTCGATGTGAAGGACTGGCCCGCCGCGATCAGGGATCGTGTGGCGGTAACCCCAGGCCAAATAACCGGCGTTCTCGCATCGGTGTTTCCCGAGTTCGGTGCAGTCTGCACGGTTCTTCGGCCTTCATCATCGACCGGGGTCGTTAATTCCCAGAACGGGCTGACGACGGGCGCCAACAGCGGGCAGCACCGCTACATCTTCGTCACCGACGGGTCGGATATCGCGGCCTTTGCCGACAGGCTCTTCGCGCGGCTGGTGCTGGCTGGATTTGGCTTCCCGTTCATTACCAAGAATGGCGCGGTGTCGGTCCGCACGCTGATCGACAAGATCGCGACCAAGGGGCCGGAGCGGCTGTGGTATGAGGCTGACGCCCTACTCGACGACGTGCGGCTTGCCTATCAGCCAGGAGCTCGCGAGCCCCGCATAATAAACCCCAACGGTAGTTTCTTGGACACCCGAAGGTTCGCGGCGCTCTCGGCGGAGGAAGAATCGGAATTCGCCCGCCAGGTCGATGAGATCAAGAGTTCTTGCGCATCAGAGGCTCAGGCCATTGCCGGCCATTATCGCACCGCCGAGGTTGATCGGTATGTTTCGGCCGGTGAGACGCGCGTCACGGCAGAGCGCATCGTTTCCGCTGCATTGGAGCGGTCCGACTTGATGGGTGGCTTCCAGGTCAATCTCGACGATGGCCGGCGCGTAACTGTCGCCGAGATCCTTGCAGACCCCGAGGAGTTCCATCGCAAGACCTGTGCGGACCCGATCGAGCCCGAGTACGGCGGCGGCCGAAACAAGGCGATCATCTATACCGACGGCGCTTACCCTCATATTGCCAGCCAGGCCCACGGCGGCGCGGACTATCGACTGGTGCCGGACTTCGCCGCGCTCTACTATGAAAAGCCTCCTCGAGGCGGGATGAGCGTCGTCACAGGATTAGTCGATCCAAAGTCGCTGCCGGTCCGCACCTTCTTGATTGAGCCGCGGCTGCCGGTCGGCGACGTAACGCAGTGTGTCGGCGAGCCTGGTATCAGCAAATCGACTTTCGCCATCCGGGACGCGGTGATCGTCGCAACGGGGAATCGGGATGTGCTTCGCGGCGCCAACGGCGAGAGCCACGAGTTGCTGCATAAGGCCGGCGCTGTCTTGGTCTACAATGCCGAAGATCGGCTGAGCGAGATGGAGCGCCGCCTGGCGGCCTGTCAGCAATATCTGCGGCTGAAGCCCGAGGACATGAAGCACCCGATTATCCTGTGGTCCGGTGTTGACGGCGAAACGTTGACGATCATGCATCGACCGGACGCCCGAAAGCCGCTGTGCCGCGCCCCAGGCGCGGATCTGTTGGAAGCAAGAATTGTCGAGCACAAGCCGTTGCTCGTCGTGCTCGACCCGCAGGTTAGTCTGATGTCGGGCGGCGCCGAAAACAACAATGACGACATCAACGCCCTTTTGCAGGAGATCGCCAACATCGCCGCCAAGCATGGCTGCTGCATTGAGATCCTGCACCATACGAGCAAGGCGAGCCGCGATCACCGGGGCGACATGGGCGCCGGCCGTGGCGCCTTTGCTGCCGTCGGCAAGGTGCGCAGTGCCTTCACGCTGACGAACGTCACTGGCGAGGACGATGAGAAGGCTTGGGGCGTGTCGCCCGCCGATCAGTTGATCCGGCTCGACTACGCCAAGGTGTCTCACAATCGGAAGCCGACAGAGCCAACCGTCTTTCGTCGGTTGAGCGTGCCCGTGAACAATGGGGTGGGTGTTCCCCGCGGTGCAGCGGCGGCGCTCTTTCAAGATGACCCAGCCGAACGCCTGAAGGCCGAGGGCGACTTTGCCCCGGTGCTAGAATTGGTGGACGTGAAGAGCCGTGTTGGGGCAGCACGCGACGTTTCCGACGACGAGGCGCTGAATGTCGCCCGGATAGTCGACTCGGTGATGGCCGGTTTCGACGAGTGCAATCTGTCCGGCATCTGGGCGACGGTTGGTGAACATCTTCGGCGGGAAGGCCTAATCAAGGCCAAACAGCGGCCGGCTGTTACGGGGTACGTGACCGCAATCATTACGGGAGCCGGACGCGTAATCCAGCGCGGTGGACAAGATGTCCGACTTCGCGTGTTCAAAAAGAAGGATGGCGATACTGCGCCTTGGTTTGTGCGCCGTGAGCCCGTCGAGGCTGGTGCGTGATGAAAACGCTTGTCGGTCCTTATCGTCAGCCTGTCGGCGATAAGCAAAACAAGCAGCAAAATCAGGCATTTAAGCTGCATGTCGCCAGCTTGTCGGTGCTTGTTTTCTGGAAACAAGAAACAAGGCACCGAAAAACCCAACCATTTCAATGCTTGTTTGCTTGTCGGTGCTTGTCGCTACTACGTAGGGGGTTGTCGGACCGACAAGCCCGACCCCCGTACGGTAGACGGGCGGTTTTTGGAATACCTCATGAACTCTTCACAGGAAACCAGCCATGAAGAGAAAGCGGCCGCAACGCGCGCCAACGGCGTGGCAGTCATCCGCGCAATGGCGGATGATCGGGTCGGCGGCCATTCGCGAGTGGAACGCCAAGCGGTCCAATCTTCCTAAATGCAATGCCGCGCGGAAGAGCGACCGCGAGCCGTGCCGGCTGATCGCGATGGAGAACGGCAAGTGTTTCATCCACGGCGGCCGGACCCCGCGCGGCGAAGAGTGGCATCGAACGCAATGGCCCGACGGAAAATCGCCTGATGCCGAAAGGAAGCTTCGGAAGAAATTGGCCGAGCGGGAGCGCGCGGCAAGGAAACGCTCAACGCGCCTGGCCGCAATGTCGCCCGAGGAGCTCGAGCGGCATAGGGCCTGGCACGCTGCCCGCACACCTGGCAGCGCGGCCGTGCGCCAACGCAAGCGCGACGAGCGTAAACAGGCCGCAGAGATCCGCGCCATGTTGGAGCGGCCGCAGCCGGCGCCAACCGGCGAAGGGGCGGAACTGGAAGAGCAGATAGCGGCGCTGCGGGCTGAACTCGAGGCGCTCGGCGTCGACCAACAGAAATCAATTGGGGCATTCGCATGAGCAACAACGACGACAGCGAGCTTGACGATTTCGACGGCGACGATGAGGCCGTGCGGGCTGAGATAATCCGGCGCGCGAGGGTTGAAGGCATAAAGGTCGCATATGAAAGCGCGCTGGAGATATGCCGCGACAAGGCACAGACAGCTGTCGCCAGGGCCTCGTCGCAACGGACGCTGTTGCAGATCGGCGGCATGCTCGATCGAGCGGACCGCAACGCAAGCGTCGCGAAAGATGCCGCCGAAATGGACGGCGACGAGTTGAGGCAGGCAACTGAGGCTGTCTTGCGGAAACGGCAACGTGCCGTCGCCGCTTCAAAGCCGACCGGCGGCGCCTTCGATTAGTGCGGCTCTTTCGCGGCCATGCTCCAATCCTGAAGATAGGCTCTAACCGAGGTTTCCAAGAGAGACGCGGGCAAGATCATCGCGAATAAGTGGAGCGAGGCCAAGCCTGGCGGGTTCAAGCGATGATCGATTCTCACGTCCCACATGCGCGCGAGATCCATCCCCGCTGTTTCCGCGTACTGCGCCCTGAAGTCTCGTGTCAAAGCGCGGTAGCGCGGAAGCTGCTCCGCTGCGAACACTAGCTGCACCAGCATCATCTGAACCCCGGTTTCGGGGATTTGGGAGGGATGAAGAATGTCCCATTGAGCCGTTCCGGGCTTGTGCATCGTGAAACGTGACAACTCGGGCATTTCTGTACTCCTTACGCTACAACACACGTTGAGGCCCGCTGCGGGGAGCAGCGGGCCGTGGAAACTTGGTAAGCTCGGCGTGGCGCGCCTAATTGGCGGCGCCGGCCTTCACATACTCATGCCGGCGAAGCAGATCGGAGCAGCGTTCCCGGATGAGTGCGCTCGCCGAGTGCAGCCGCATGGCGTCGACCTCGTCGATTAGCTCTGCCATTGCCGCAGGATCGGCACATTCCCTTTCAGCACGGCGCAATTCGGATGCAATCTGAAAGAACAAAGCAGCTTCGTTCTGGCATGTATTCGGTGTCATCGTTTTTCTCCGCTTTTCTGTTTGGGTGATGATAGTAACAAGCCGTTGACCAACGTCCGTCAACAGCTATTTTTTGTTGATCTTGTTGACCGTTATTGATCGCAAGCCGTCGCGCTCGAATCGCGCAAAGCATTGGCCGGATTGCTTTGTTTGGTGAAGAGAGTGGAAAAAAGTTGATCTTGATGATAGGTCGTTGATCTCGGATGCTGATCGGGGGATAGCTTGGCCATCACGGAACCAACAGTTTATGTGCCGCTGGGCCTGTGCGTCGCCTATGTGGCGTGGCGATTCTTCGCCCCATCGTTCTTCATGAGCCGCGAGCTCGCGCGCCACGCTCGGATAGATGCGCGGCGCAATTATGAGCGCGGCAGGCTCGCGGAGGCCCTGGCGCCGCTCGAGCCACGGGTCGGCGCGAGTGAGGTCGATGCGGCGATCGACCGTTATCTGAATGGGCGTTGACCCGGAAAACGCCACAAAACACGGCTCTGCTTGCAAGCCGCTACCATGTCGACGACCTAAGCCTCTGATATCGCTGGCCGGACAACAGTATCAATATTGCAGTTGGTAGCGCCTTGCCCTCCCGGCGGGGGACAACTTCATGCCCTGGCTAGGTAGCGCCAGGGTAGATGAAAGGCAAAAGGGCGAGGGGCGATCTGGTGAGCGCGGCAGGGCTGCGCCTGGCCGACATGTGGCCGCAGCCCGGGTGCCACCCCTCGGCACACCCCAAACCGCGCGGCCGGAACCCCGGCGGAGGCCAGAAGGAATTTGCGGTCGTTTCAAACTTCGAACTGCAAACCTCGCCGAAAGTCGCTCGATATTTCCGATTTTTCCGCGCTATGGACCGCCGTACCGTCATCATCGGACAACCGGATCCGAGCCGATGCCGATCGAACACATCATTCCTTACGCCGATGACGGACACGCTGAAGGCGATCCGCCGAGCCGCGATGTGATCGACTTCGACGAACAGATCGACCGGTTCATTTTCAGCTTCTGCAAGGTGACGCTGCCGCACGTCGACGTCCCTTTTGAACTTTCCTGGGTTTTGGGGTGCCTCCGTAAATATCGACCGCCGTTCCAGTTGGACGTCGAACGGCGGGACAAGCTGATCAAGGCAATCGCAGACGCCGCCGTTGCCATCGTTCGCCGGCTTCCGAATTATCAGCCGGGCAGTGTCATCGTTTTCATGAGCGCCGTGGCCGTGATCGTCGAGCATTGGGCCGAAGACGAGCACCAGCAGGCGGCCCACCATCCGCATCGGATCCAAGACGCTCGGCTGCGCGTGAAGATGTTCGAACGCGATCTCTGCAACATTGCGGACTACGCCTGGCTCCAGCAACGCAAGGCGCAGCGCCAGCGGGAACTCATTCGCGATCTGGTCGCAACAGCGAGATGCCACGGCGCCGAGAAGGTCGCCGCTTGATGCTGGTTTTCAACACAGCACCGGTGTATATTTTGGTTGCCGGAACACTCGCGGACCTCGGGCAGCCGCTCCGCCACGGGTTCGCCCGTAAGTTGAACCGAACACATCCAGATCGCGACTATGCATTGCTCGCACGCGCCGATGGTTCGAATTGACGGAGTGTTCCAGTGGCCGGTCCTTGGGAAAAATATCAGACGACGCCTGACGTGCCGCCCGGCTTCCGCATCGTGTCGCAGCCCGCGTCAAGCAAGCCGCGCTTCCCTGGCGTTCCTGTTGATCTCGCCAGCGATCCGTGGGCCGCTTTCCCTGACGCTCTGGCGGCGAAGCAGCCGCCGGCCAGCCCGATCGGGCCGTTCCCCGGCTTGCTGGAGCAGGGCAACATTGATCTGAAAGCCCGCCCGATCGTCAAAAACGACGACGGCTCCTACAGCACTGTGCGGTCGATGTCATTCGAGAACAACGGCGGCCAGGAAGTGCTCGTGCCGACGGTCGCTGATGGCAAGATCCTGAGTGATCGGGCCGCCATGGAACTGTACGGCAAGACCGGGCAGAACCTTGGCAAATTCGACAACCCGGCCCACGCTGACATGTATGCGGGAGCGCTCCACAAAGCGCAGGACCAGCATTACGGCGCGCAGGCACAGCCCGCCGGGAATGTGTTCGACCAGTTCGACACTCCGGCCGCGCCGGGCCTTTCGCCGGGCTTCAAGATCATCTCCCACCCAGCCAGCGCGAAAGCGGCGCGAGTGGGCAGCGGCGCATTTAGCTCGACCAACGCCGGCGGTACTGCCGAGGGGCCTTGGACGAAGTACCAAGCGGCTGCCGAGGCGCCGAATGATCTCGACCCGGGGAAGAGCGATCCTTGGGTGGCCTTTCCTGACACTATTCCGGCCGGCTTCAAAGTTGTCGGCCAACCAGGCCCTTGGGATAAATACGCTGCTAGGGCGCAGAGCACTGGAAGTCCGATCGAGGTAAAGGCGCCCGACGGGACTACCGTGCAGTTTCCTGCTGGCACGACCGATGATGTCATGGCGAAGGCCATGCGCGAGACGTTCGGAGGGCCTTCTGATAAGCTGTCGGTCGCAAAGGACGTTGGCCTTTCCTTTGCATCCGGTGTTCCACGGGGAGCCGTTGAAACGGCAATGACGCCGATAACCCTCAACCGGGTTGGCGAAGGTATTGGAAGTTGGCTGTTCGACAAAGCGGAGGGGCCAGTGCGGTCCGCGCTCGGCATGGAGCCGGCAACTCCTGGGCCTGAGCATGACCGGTTCAAGGATTTCCTGATCAACCCCCTCACGGGCGCGGTGAATTACGGCCTCCGCACGATCACCGGCAATGACAACGCAGATTTGCGCACCGGGATCTATGACGCGCAGGACCGTACGCGCGAAGGCATGGACGCGGTGCTGCATAAGCCCGAAACCACGACCGGAAAGTACGCCGGCACTATCGGCGAATTCGCCGCGCCTGGCGGGTTGCCAAGCAAAGCGGCGCGGCTCGCCGGAACCGGCCGCGAAATTGCTCGCCACATTGCGGAAGACATGTTCGGCAACGTAGTGATGCCGGCCGTTGCTTCCGAGGCATCCGGCCAGGCGACAGAAGGCACGCCTTACGAAGGCCTGTCGCGCTTTCTCGGCGCGCTGTTCGGAAACGCAGGGACCGCGGCAGGCCGTGCCTACAACGCGCCCGAGAGCGTGGTGCGCCGTGCGACCAGCGAAATGACTGATGCTGATTGGCAGCGCGCGCTCGGCCTACAGGACAACACTACAGGCGTGCGCCTAACGGGGCCGGAGGCCATCGCTCAAGCCACCAACGGAGCGAGCGCGCTACCAAACCTTCTGCGCGTTGTCGAAGGCAGCGTAGATGGCCGCGCACGGACCGCACCGTTCTTCACCGCGCGGCCGGCGCAAGTTGATCAGGCCGTCACGAACGTATTCGATCAGATCGCCCCGCAGAGCGCGCAGCCGTATTCGCTGGGTCCGCGGGCTGCGGAGGCTGCCGCCAATGTGATCGATCAGACGCGGCAAGGCATCAACGGTCAGACGCGCCCGCTTTACGACGCCGCACAACAGCAAATCATCCCGCAGCCGCAATTCGCGCCGATCGCCGCCGACCCGCGTTTCGCCGCTGGCCTGGCGCGCTTGCGCGGAAACCCGGAACTGGCTCCCGACTATGCGCATCTGCCGGACAGTTCCATCGGCGTTGTTGACGCCGTGACGAAGGATTTGAACGCCCGTGGCGAAGCGCTTTCGACCGTCACCAATCCGCTCTACGGCCCCGAGCTCGCCAGTCGCAGCACAGCAAGCGCTGCGGAGGCACGAAACCTCGCAACTAACCATTCGCCGGAATACGCCCAGGCGCTGGCCGAACAGGAAGCACTGCGCCGCACGGTCCTCAACCCGCTCGAGCAAGGTCCCGTAGGGCGCGTGGCGGCCGCAAAGGACACCGCCGGCGCTGGCAATGCTATCCTGCCGCAGAATCCGCTCACCGGCTCCGCTGGCGAGGCTGCTGGCGCCACCCGTCGATTGGTGGCTGAAGATCCGGCGACGACGACACAGCTCGTGCGCCAGAACCTGGCAGACCGCTTTTCCAAAGCGAACACTGAAACTCAGGAGGGCGTTCGGGACTTTGCCGGCGCCAAGTTCCACAAGGACGTCGCCGGCAACGACGCACGCCAAGAGGTGCTCGACGCCGTCCTGCGCCAAATTCCTGGTGGGCAGGCGGCCGTCAGCATGCCGGAACTGCTAGACGTCCTCCAGGCCACCGGACGGCGCAAGCAGATCGGCAGCGCCACGGAGTTCAATCGGTCGATGAATGCTGACCTGGGTGGCGCCGCGTCGCCTACCGGCATGGCCGTCAATCTTGCCAAGTCGTTGGGCACATCGGTCGTCAAAGCCGGCGATGTTGCCAAGCGTGCCGCACTGCGCAGCAACCTCAAAACCTTGGCCGACATGTTCATCGATCCGCGGTCAGTCGAACTCATCCGAAATGCCAACAACCGCGGCGCCAGGATCGGCTTCGGCGAGGCATTGGCGCGCACGGGCGCTGAGACCGGCGGTACGCTTTACGCTCCACGTGGCGATTGAGGTTACGTGCCGCGCGCACTCGATCACGTGGACGACGCGAATTGCTTTCCAACTGCCTGTTCCAGCACCGGTTGCGCAGCTTTCATGGCTTGAAACATCACCGCGAGGGCTGCGCCGAGGGTTTCCATATCCTGCTTTTTTTGCATCAGCTGGACGTGCTTTTTAACCTCATTTATCGAGGTCTGGAGCTTTTTCACGGGAAGTTCTTGCTCGGGCGGGAGGTTGACCGTGAACGCACCGAGACCGCTATAGAGACGGACCAGGCTTGCCGAAATCTCTTTGCGTTTTGCCGGGTCGACCGCGCCGCTCGTCCCTACCTCTTCGGTGAACGCGCTCAGCAATTCCTCGAACTTCTTGTTCTCTGCGACGAGGCCCTGAAACTCCTGGACCTTCATCTCTTCGATCCGGTTTACGCGAGCCTCGTACAGCGACCAATAAACGCCTGCACCGCCAGCGGCGCCGGCCGTAAGCGACGCCACTACGGTCCCAAGAATGTGCGCGCGAGCAAATTCTTTGATCGCCTTCAGCACTGTCTGCGCTCCTCAAAGCGGTATAGAAACGTTACCGCGCCCCATTATATACATATTCGTGGCCGAATTTTTAATTTCCAGCCGAGGGGATTTCTTTCTTTATCGTTACGTCCGTCTTAAGGCCAACGGTATCTTTGGTAGCCTCGCGCTTCGGGCAGACCTCGTTCTCCCACAAATGAATGTTGGCGTACATCTCCATGGTCTGGCGTATATCCGTTTCGAGCTCCATGTCGCAGATTGAAGTCACGGCGTTGGCAGAGTTCAACACTTTCGTGTCAGCCGCCTCTTGCGCTGTCACGCCCGATCCCGACAAGGCCAGCATCGCCGACACGTAGCCGGCCATGGCGGCCTTCTTCATAGGGCGCCCGAAGTATCCCGGCGAGTGTATTTCGACATTTACGCCACCAAAATAGGTTTTATCATAGTACTTGTCGATGGCTTCGTGAAATCCCATCGCAAGAAACAATTCAAGT
This sequence comes from Mesorhizobium sp. M0152, assembly GCF_040322415.1. Taxonomy (NCBI): domain Bacteria; kingdom Pseudomonadati; phylum Pseudomonadota; class Alphaproteobacteria; order Hyphomicrobiales; family Phyllobacteriaceae; genus Mesorhizobium; species Mesorhizobium sp. M0152. The sequence goes on along the minus strand of NZ_JAMYTH010000010.1, from coordinate 36,484 downwards.
TCGCCATTCTTCAAGGCAAGATATTGAGACGCGAAGAAATTGGTGAGATCGACAGCCTTATTTAGATCGTTTAGATCGATATCATCTTTTGTGACGCGGATGAGATTGCCGGACGACTCTTTCCACACATAGTCGCCGTAGGCGTGGGTATATATCTCTCGCCGGTCGTCTTCCCGCGTGACCTGGATGATGGCTTGTCGATTCTGCATGAGCCGGATCAGCCGCCGGTTAAACTGCTGTTTGGACAGATTCACCGGCAGCCACTTCACCTTGCGGGCAGGGATGGTCTCATCGGGATAGCGGTGGCTTGTGACCGTGAAATCCGGGTCGAAATCATTCATCACCTCGCCGAAGAAGACGGTCGAGCCATACCCCTTTCCCGGGACGATGATCAAATCCCCAGCTTTCGCCTCGGTGTAGAGATCGTGAACTTCATGCACAAATCTCGGTGCGTCGACTGTGACTGTAGTTACTGCGTAATCGTCCGGATTTCGGCTCGGTTTGTCGTCCGGATTTGATCCGCGCCGCCTCCAGATCCCGATCCGTCTCGCCATCCGAAGCTTGTTACGGAGGCTCGTGTCGTTCAGGTCGGGCGCTGTGGGGAACGAAATGCCAGGAAGGTCGAGAAACACCGAGTCCGAAGCTTGAAAGTCGCCGTAGAACCGCTTTCCTTCACCGGGATGCAGCACGAAAATACGATGATTATCCGGCAGAATGCGAATTGCCGGATCGACAATTATTGACATTTCACCCCCGCGAATCGGTCGCCAAGCACATCATCTAGCCTAGAACTTTGGGCTTGTCAGTTCGCTGCCCAAATCTTCCACCGGTTTGAAACATTAGACAAGCTCTAGTGCTTGCGCCCCAAATCTACTATTCTAGTAGTTGCCGGAACCGCGCAGAATTCGGGCACCTGCACCAACCGCTTCGGATCCCACCGGGGCTGACGTCAACCGACTTCCAACCAGCATCTCAAACGTGCAGCGCGAAGCAAGGCTCGGGCGCCGCGGTGCTATCTGGAAGCGACGTTCTGGTGCATCCGAATGCCGAATCCTGAAAAGCCGGTCATTGATTTCAGCTACCAGTACTACCTGCCCTACGGCACGCGGCTCGACAACGATCTCGCCAAGCTCGTCACCGCGATCGACGGCACGATCGATTCGCTCGCCGACGTCCGGCGCGCCGACGGCGCGCTGCCGAACGAAAAGGTCACGGTCGACAGCCTCTCCCCGACGGTCCTGGCGCTGCTGCGCAGCGACGGGCCGGCAGGTCCAACGGGACCGACTGGTCCGACCGGAGCCGCGTCCAGCGTACCTGGTCCTGCCGGTGCCACCGGCCCGACCGGCGCGGGTGCCACGGGGGCGACGGGGCCAAGCGGAGCAATTGGACCCGCCGGTGCGACTGGGCCCGCCGGCACGACAGGACCGACTGGGCTAGGCGCTACTGGCGCAACAGGCCCGATCGGCGCGACGGGCGCCCCTGGCGCGACAGGGCCGACCGGGATCGGCGTTACAGGCCCCACCGGTCCCATCGGCGCAACGGGTCCGATCGGAGCTACAGGGCCGACAGGCAGCGGAGGAGCGACCGGTGCGACTGGTCCCGATGGCGCTACAGGCGCTGTTGGCCCGACTGGTGCCACGGGCCCGATTGGAGCGACAGGCCCTGCCGGCGGCCCAACTGGCGCGACGGGGCCAGCCGGTGCCACCGGACCCGACGGTATCGTCGGCGCAACGGGTGCAACTGGTCCGGCAGGATCGAACGGGGCCAACGGCGCCGTCGGCGCGACGGGACCGACCGGTGTCACAGGATTGACCGGGGCAACTGGCCCCACGGGCGTCACCGGCACAACGGGTGCTACGGGACCGACCGGAGTGACGGGAGCAACGGGCGCCACCGGCCCGACGGGCGTCACCGTGGCCACGGGGCCGACAGGCCCGAATGGCGCCACCGTCAACACGCAGACTGCGAACTACACGCTCGTCATAGGCGACGCGAACAAGACGATTGAGATGAACCTGGCTGGCGCGAACACGCTGACGTTCCCGCCCAACTCGTCCGTCGCGTTCCCTCTGAACACGGTGATCAACTTCGCGCAACTCGGCGCCGGTCAAATGACCATTACTCCAGGCGCAGGCGTGACGCTGCGCAACAAGAATGGACTGAAGACCTCTGGACAGTATGCGCTTGGCACGGCCTATCAGCGCGCCACCGACGAGTGGGTTGTCGGCGGGGACATGGCCCCATGATCGACATCGGGCCACCTCCACTCGTCCTCGCCCGGCCGGCAATAATCCGGCCGGCGCCAGTCGAATTTATCCATCCGTCCTTCCGGCAGATGCACGCCGGACTCGAGCCGGATCAGGCCATCGCCTTCATGCCTGGCTTCAGGAAGCCCGTAGCCGCGCCGGTGGATTTGGCATTTCAGGCGATCACGACGCATACCAATGAGGCGCAGACCGTCACTTTCACAGCAGTCGGCATCGGCGCCGCTGCCGCAGATCGCTACGTTTTCATCTTGGTCCCGTACTACAACGGCTCGACGATCCAGCCAGTAATATCCTCTGCCACCATTGGAGGCGTGGCTGCGACGATACACGCCAGTATTGTTGTCGCGTCTACCACTAGAGGTGGCTGCGCTCTGATTTCGGCGCTTGTTCCTACTGGAGCAACAGCAACAATCGTACTCAACTTTTCTGCTTCTGGGGCCGGCTTCTATAGGCCACGAATTGGTGTCTACCGGGTAGCCGGTCTGCAATCTACCAGCACGGTCGATCTGCTTACCTACAGTAACATCGGCAGCAACATTCCGCGCACCTTCACGGTGAACGTCGCGAAGGACGGCTTGGTCATTTTTGGGTGCTTCGTGTACGGCAACTCAATCGCTCGAACCATGAGCGTCATGACACCTGATTTTAGCGTTTCGCCAGTCGGCTCCGTCCAGTATCTCGGATCGGGCGCGACGACGGCAGCGTCTGGGACGCAAAGCTGCACGATCACTGGTGGCACGACCGCCCAATGGGCCGTTATCATGGCCTCCTTCAGATGAGGGCCGAAAATGCCCCGCCGATCAGTTGCGATTCCGGTCCTTATGCTGGCCTTCGTAATCAGGAATGCATGTGAAGAACACCGGTCGGCGGTCGCGGCCCGCAGCCTTGCAATCCGAGCAGCCGAATAGACCGACGAGATCCCAATGCATGGAACCATGATCAGGGCCGAGCCGATCGATCAACGCTTGGATGTCGAGCTTGGTCGACTTGCAGCACATGGCATGCCCGCAATTTACATACACGGTTTCGCGGGCGGCCAACGTGTCAGCGAGGGTCTTGGTCATCCTCTGAAGCGCTCCGTGTACCAAGTGATCTTGCCACCGACTTTCATCGGCTTGTGGATCATCAGGCGTTTGGGCAAGTGTTCCGGATGCACCTCTAGCAGCGTTATCTTGATCTGAGGCTTGCACCGGCTGCAATCGAACTTCAGCGTCTGGGGATCGACGCCGCCGCCATAGACCATCATCAAATCGGCCGATCGGCAGTAGCGGACATTGCCGCAGCTGCATTCCGCTTTCACAAGCATATTGTGCCGGGTCGCCTTCCCCAGCGTGTCGATCGGATCGTGCGCCATAGCTCATAAAAGAGGAACACATCCCTCTCTGGTCAAGGGGTGCTTGACTCTTTCGTTCTCATTTTGTTCACTGTGGGCAAATTGGAGACAGAACCATGAAGCCGATTACCGCGACCGAGTTCGAGCAGCCCGAAATTTACGCCACCGTAAGACGCGAGATGCCCGCCATCCACCGGACCGTGAGCAAGATGGGAAAGCAGCTACGAGGCCTGTCCGATGTCAGTCAGAAACAGGCTATCACCCAGCTTGCCGCCACCTGGATCTTAGCGAACTATCCGGAAGACCTCGATCTGGCCTTGTCCCTTTCAGACGCGATGCGCCATCAGGTCGACATTCATCTAAGAGAAATCAAGAAGGCCAGCGCGCGCCACTAGGGGGCAATGCATGTGCAATCTCTACAACATCACGACGTCGCAGGAGGCCATACGCCAGTTTACTGGCGCCTTGCGCGACATTCTAGGGAACCTAGAGCCCTCGATCGACATCTACCCCAACCAATTTGGAGCGGTGGTCCGCAACGCATCTGACGGCCTGCGTGAGTTGGCCAGTCTCCGCTGGGGAATGCCTACACCAACCGAACGTGTGAGAGGCAATTCTGACCCAGGCACGACGAACGTGCGCAATCCTCAATACGCACACTGGCAGCAATATGTCGGCACCGAACACCGCTGCGTTGTCCCGGTGACGAGTTTTGCGGAGCCTAGCCCCAACCCCACTGACGTGGACCCTGAGACTGGCATCAAGCGCAACTACTGGTTTGCGCTCGACGAAACCTGCCCGCTGTTTTTCTTCGCCGGCCTTTGGACGCCCTGGCATGGTGTGCGCAAGGTCAAGGAGGGCCCCGGCGATCACGAGGTCTACGGTTTTATGACGACCAAGCCAAATGCGCTAGTCGCCGGAATCCACGAGAAGGCCATGCCGGTCATCCTGACCAAGCAAGAGGAAGTCGAGACCTGGCTGAATGCGCCCTGGTTGGAAGCGAAACGCCTACAGCGCACCGCCCCCGAGGACGCCCTTGTGATTGTCGAAAAGCCAGCCACGCAGATCAAGAACCCGCAGCCAGCGCCGACGCAAGGGTCATTGTTCTGAAAGGAGGCATCCAAATGGCAGACCGCATCATCACTCTCGACAGCCGCCAAGAAGCGGCATTGCAGGCAGTCGCCGACAAGTTCGTCGCCTTGCACAAAGGTGACCCGATGAAGGCCCTCAAGGAAATGATCGTGCTGAACGGCCGTCTTCAGGAACAGCTTGATGCGCTCAAGGCCCCTCCTCTCGGGAAGCGCTGCGGATGAGCGACGAGCCTGCCAGACTTGCCGATGGCATTACTGCCGCGGCCCGCGAGCAGGTGCGAATTGAGAACCATGCTTGCGAACATGGCGGATGCGGATTCCGGGCTCCGTTCGGCTTTGCTCGGCCGCGACAAGAGCCGCACTGGTTCTGCTTGGCTCACCGGTCTGACGGTGATCGTTATCTTTAGGAGCGGCCATGTCCGATAATGTTCTGCCCGGGCAAAAGAAACCAAAGCTGATCGTTGTCGTCGCGTTCGACCGTGGCGAAGACGGTGAGTTGTTCACCGCTTATGGCCCGACGGACCAGCAGAGTGAAGATCGCGCTACCCGTACGGCCAAGGCGCTCGCCGCGCAACACGTCGGTGTCATAGCATGGAGCCGAGATGCAGACCCCGCGCTTGGTGACTATGGGCCGCCCACCGCGCTATTCGTCAGCGGCGAAGTTCCCGATATGGAATGATTAGCCCAATTGGCCGATACGAAACCGTCCATGCTGGCAGATGATCGGGTATCGGTCAGCCGGCCGGCCATTCCACACCGGAAAGCGATTGCTCAAAAGGTCGACCTCACCAGGATGGGCAAACTAAGCGCGGCACCATGTCGGGAATCGTCGATTTGACGAAACCGCGTCCACACATCTTAGCCGAAGCTCACATCACCACCTTGGGGAAGATCAAAAAGGGAACGGACTGCGAACCAATTGACCGCGGCTCTTGCGGCGACGCATCGCCTCGAAGATCACTTCGAAGACGCTTTCGACTTCGCTGTCGATTTCATTGGCGCCGATACCGGCCCTCTCAGCTGCTGTCATCAACTGGTCTGCCAAGTCGCTCGCGGAAATCGGATCTGCCCGCGCCACAATGGGCAGTTGCTCGGCCACCCAACTGCCGAGAAACTTTAGGCCGCGTGCGCTCATCAACCTAGACTCCCACTGTGGTGCTTAGGTTCCGGCGGAAGGTTCCGCGGCGGCTTCGTCGACCTCGGCTTCCATCTCGTCGCTGACAGTCTTGGTCTTACCCAAACCGGCCATCGGCACACCGTCGAAGCCTTGCAACCACGCGTCGGCATGCTCTTCCCAATAAGCTGGCACCGCACGCTCGTTGCCATCCTTGAGCGCCTGTGCGCCGTACATCCAGGCATAGCCGGCGCGCTCCTGGTCCTTCTTAGCTACCGCCATTCCCATTCTCCTCGCGGAAATCCTGTAGCGAAGCGTGCCGCAGATCATCCTCGCCGCGCAAGTGCTTTACCCGGCCAATGATGCCAGGCTTGACCCATTGCGTCGCCGGCCGCTTCATGCCCTTCGGCGCCGGGCCGGCGTGCTCCTGGACACGCTTCCAAAGCCGCTCGCGGATGGCGCGACTGGAATTGATGAAGGCCGAGCCGACATAGTTCCCGGTGTTCCGATCGGCCATCAGCGCGAAAGCAGGCTTGCCCGCCTCGCGCTCAACGCCCAGCAATTCGTATTCGTCGATCGTGAAAGCCTTCGTCTTCAGCCAAGCGGTAGACGGGCCGCTGCGATATTTGCTGTCCCGGCGCTTCGACACCATGCCTTCAAGGCCGGCTTGGTCGACCAAGTGAAAGATCGCATTCGCCTCGCCCGGCAGTGGCTGGCTGAATTGAATGCGCTGGCCCTCCGGAATTAGCGAGGCGAGGATTTCGCGGCGATCCTCCAGCGGCATGTCGCGCAGGTCATGGCCATTGAGGTGCAGCAGATCGAACGCAACGAAATAGAGGTCGTGCTGGCGCCGGGTGACCGCCTTGCGCAGCGCGGCGAAATCGGAGAGGCCATCGTCATTCAAGACGATGATTTCACCGTCGACGATCGCGCTTTCAACCTCGAGTTCGCCCGCGGCCTGAGCGAGATCGCGATACTTCGATGTCCAGTCGAGGCCGCGCCGGGTGAAGATGCGGACGCCGCCTGCATCCTTGACAATCTGCGACCGATAGCCGTCAAACTTCACCTCATGAATCCAGTCGTCAGCCTCGGGGGGCCTGTCCACAAGTGTCGGCATCAAAGGCGGAATAAATTTCAGACGCATGAACTGACTCGCGAACCCGCGATTCAATTAGTTTTAGCTAAAATGGTTCCGAAACTGCAAATGGCAGGCGCGGTGCAACAAAGCTGGGATAGCCGCGTTGCCACCTATCGGAATGAGGCAGCGATGACTAAGTACCAGGTGGAAGAGATCGAAGGCGACACGGTGGTGTCGTCTGGCATCGTCGTGGAGAACGATCCGATGAAGGCCGCCGAAGTGACGGCGGGCCAAAGAGTCTCGCCGAGGGCATTACAGGACCATTGGTTCCGGGTTGTCGATGAAGAGCAAGCCGCCGTTTACGAGTATAGCTTGGCCGGGCCCGACGAACGTCCAGACCCCGCGGAATGGACGAAGCTGTCAGACCTCGGCCCGCCGATCCACGGCAAGCTGCATGGCGGGGAGCCCGCTAACGACGGCGTGGATCACTTCTACACGTGTGCTGTCTGCGGCCAGAGAGTCGACATGCGCGATCTGCGTCAGGTCACCTGGCATGAGCTGCCCGGCCATGAGCCGTTGGAGCTCGATTCTTAGGTCGTCCAACGTCCTGGGTCCAAGCCGACCCAGGCGGCAAGGGGCGGCAGCCGTCAACTAGGCTCATCCTCAACCAAGCGGTACCGGAAGTGATTGCGGATATGCTCGTTGAAATAGCGGCCCTTGGCGAAAGCGACCCGAAACGCGGCAAATGTCTCGGGCGGCACTTCCTCGAACTGGTATCGTTTGCCGCTGGCCACGAACCACACCGAGAGCAGTTTGCGTTCGGGGTCGTATTCCGTTTTGCGTATCGAGGTCGATGGCATGCCGCCGATCCATTTCGCCTGCCGACCGCCCGCGGACCGGCGCGCCCCCTTGGAAGAAGAAGAACCGGATCGTCGTCCTGTTGTTCCAAAACGCGAGTTCCGACAGACAGCCGCCACTTCCTGAGTGTTCCGCCTCTGGACTCAAGTCGGGAATGATCGCATTCTCCCCGTGGGGAAGAGGGCTTGGACAAATCTCGCTACGACAATCGGTCTGATCAGTGGCGCAAACGGACCGGCGCCAAGGTTCGGCGTGCGCGCCTGGTGGCAGGCATCCCGAAGCGGCTGATCTTCGTGACGGTGGCGGCGGTGGCTGTCTTCATTGCGCAGTTCGTCGTGCAGCATAGTGAAGGCGCGCCCGACCTCAACATATCCCATTGGATTGGTCGATCGCCGGAGCCGATCGCCGGCCTCGCTTCGGTCCTCGACGGCGACACGATCGAAATCCACGGGCAGCGCATCCGCTTCAACGGCATCGACGCTCCCGAGTCAGCGCAGCAGTGCGACAACGCCAAGGGCTTTCGATATCAGTGCGGCGCGAAGGCCGCGGCAGCGCTCGACGGGTTCCTGGCCGCCTCCAGGCCGGTCACATGCGCCTTTGTCGATTGGGATCGCTATGGCCGCTTTGTCGGCGACTGCCGGCGCGCAGACGGCGCCAGCGTGGCCGCGTGGATGGTCGAGCACGGCGAGGCACTGGATTGGCCGCATTACAGCCACGGAGCCTATGCGGCGCAGCAGGCCAAGGCGGAAGCGGCAAAGGTCGGGTTGTGGGTTGGGGTGTTTCAGGCACCTTGGGACTGGCGCGCGGCGCACGCCGACGGCGCGTCGAGCCAGCCGCTCGGCATCGTCAGCCGCCCGCGGGTCGCGCAGAGCGGCTATTCATGCGAGCCGCGGCGGACGTGCAAGCAGATCGGGTCGTGCGAGGAAGCCAACTGGTATCTACAGAACTGCCCGTGGGGCGGGAAGCTCGACCGCGACAAGGACGGCGTAGCGTGCGAGACGCTGTGCTGAGCCGGTGTAGGGGAGACCGAAATGACGTGGGTCGTTGGGATTGGTTTTGGTCTAGTCCTTCTTTTCGCCTTTCCACGCCACATGTTGGGCTTGATTGGGCTGATCGCGATCGGCGCCGCTATCGTAGCCGGGTACTACTGGAGCCAACAACGCGATCAACAGCGAATTCTCAGTGACGTTGGGATTAGTGCGGAACACTCGACTCGATGCCCGCCGGCTACCCCGATGCTCGTGACATTTCAAAATGGATCGAAAACTGTGATCACGAAAATATGGTTCGCCTTAGAAGGGTACCGGAGCGGCCACAGTGACGCAGTTGTCCGTAACTCGTATCTCTATAGTGACAAGATACTAGCGGTAGGTGAGACCTATGCCGCATGCTGGGCTACGGAAAGCTATTCGACGGGATCGACCGATTATGCATCGCTAAGTTGGAAAGCCATCGGGACCAATACACAATCACGCTAACGCTGCTATGGCTGAAAGCCCAAGCCACAACATATGGATTTTGGTGCTTGACACGATACAAAAAGTGAGTCCGCGGAAGTGGAATCGAGCAAATGTTAGCTTGACATTAACGCGAACTAACCGACATTAAGAGACGAAAAGTCGCCCTGCCTTGCCGAATTGTCACCGGATGGTGTGCGTGCTTGACGCTCGTCAAGATAGGCAGGCAGGGCGCAACCCTCACCGAAAATCCCAGACGTCCTCGATTTTGGCCTTTATCATTTGCCGCCATCGATCTGCGTCGTCGCGATTGTCCCTATACGACCGGGCGATAGCGCCGGTGCACATGTCGGCCAACTGGACTAGGCGATCGTTCCTTGAATCAGAAAACCGAACCGAACGGATAGCGCCCTTTTCGGTATGCCGACGTAGATAGCTGGAGAGTTCCTGTTTGAAAACGCGCTCTCCCGAGCCGTCGATAACAATCCTTGCGTCCTTCAGCAGGCCATTGTCGAACTTGAGCATGGACTTAACAAAAAAGCTGTAGAACGCCTCTTTGTTGGACCGGAGATAGCCACTCTGTATGCGTTCCTTCTGAACAGCTATCGCCCGGATACAAAAGTCGAAGGGCAGAACTGCATCGAAAAATGCATCTCTGATTTCTGGTCGGCTCTTGCTAAACTTAAACTCCGGGAAGACCCTCAACTGTTTTGAAACAGCGTCAATTGCGGCCTGCACCTCCAGCGAGACGGCTCTGTCGCTGAACGCCACAAGTGCCAACACGAAAGCAGGGGACGATCCTTTTGAGACCTTGAAGCCAGGGTCACCCGACTCATCGATGAAGACCAACATCTTATTAGATGAGCGAAGTTACTTGGCTGGAGCAAGGAGAAAACCGGCTTTCCCCAAAGCCAAACACCCACCCGGCCTGCCGACCGTGCTGCCCCGGTGCTGCCCGAAACACGAAAGGCCGGATCCTTTGACCCGGCCTTTTCCGTAACCGCTTGATTCCCTGAGGAAACTGGAGCGGGTGAAGCGATTCGAACGCTCGACCCCAACCTTGGCAAGGTTGTGCTCTACCCCTGAGCTACACCCGCTCACACGGCCCTTGGCCGCAAGCCGGGCCTATATGGCTGAAGAGCGCGGCGATTGCAACAGGGAAATCGCAGCCTTTTTTTGACACGACGCTAGGCTGTCGGCAGGCCAGCCCGACGCCAGCCCGGATTTGCGCCTCGTCGTGCGATAGTCTTGTGTCGGCCGCACGATTGGCCGTAAACGGGCATGGCAGGAAACCGACGAAGAAGAATATCCATGCCGAAGACAGAAGCCGAATTGATGACCTTTCTTGCCGAACTCGGCATCGCCGTTTCGACGAAACGGCATCCGCCTCTCTACACCGTTGCCGATTCGCAGGCGCTGCGCGGCGAAATCGCCGGCGGACACACGAAAAACCTGTTCCTGAAGGACAAGAAGGACAATTTCTTCCTGGTCACCGTCGGTGAGGACGCGGTCGTCGATCTCAAGCAGATCCACCAGGTGATCGGCGCCGCCAGCCGCGTTTCCTTCGGCAAGCCGGAGATGCTGATGGAGCTTCTGGGCGTCGCGCCGGGCGCGGTCACCGTGCTTGGCGTCATCAACGATGCGGCGGGAAGGGTCAAGGTCGTGCTCGACGCGGCGCTGATGGAGCATGCGGTCATCAATGCGCATCCGCTGACCAACGAGGCAACGACGTCGATCGCCGCGGACGACCTGATCAGATTCGTCGAGGCAACGGGGCACGATGCTGCTATCTTGAAAGTCTCGGCATGATCGCCACATGGATGGCGAACCGACTTCCAATGAGAGACGTTGCGCCGACCCGCCGGCCGGCGGCGACCGAAAGGATGACGAGATGAGCGACAACAATCCGTTTGGCGGGTCATTCGGCGGCAGTGGCGGCCAATATGCCGCTACCGTGCAGTATGGTGGAACCGAACCAGCGCGGGCGAAAGGCGCTCTCGGCGAAGCGCCTGCCGACGTCATCAAGGACACGACGACCGCCGGCTTCGCCGCCGACGTGATCCAGGAATCGCGCCAGCAGCCGGTGCTGGTGGACTTCTGGGCCCCATGGTGCGGTCCTTGCAAGCAACTGACCCCACAGCTGGAGAAGGCGGTCAAGGCTGCCGGCGGCAAGGTCAAGCTGGTCAAGATGAACATCGACGACCATCCCTCGATCGCCGGCCAGCTTGGCATCCAGTCCATTCCGGCGGTTATCGCCTTCAAGGACGGCCAACCTGTCGATGGTTTCATGGGCGCCATACCGGAGAGCCAGATCGCTGAATTCATCACCAAGGTCGGCGGCAAGGGCAACGGTGCCCCGGCCGTGGCCGAGGCGCTGACGGCGGCGACCGAGGCGCGCGGCGCCGGCGACATGCAGACCGCCGCCGACATCTATGACGCCGTCCTGGCGCAGGCGCCGGAGACGGTCGAGGCGATCGCCGGGCTGGGCGAGATCTTGTTCGAGGCCGGCGACACCGAAGGCGCCGAAGCGCTCCTGGCCACGGCGCCGGAGGCCAAGAAGGATGCGCCGGCGCTCGCGGCGCTCCGCGCCAAGATGGCGCTGGCCGCGCAAGCGGCCGAACTCGGCAACCCGGCCGAGTTCGAGCGGCGCCTGGCCGAGAACCCCGGAGATCACCAGGCGCGCTTCGATCTGGCCATGATCCAGAACGATAGGGGCGAGCGCACGGCGGCGGCGGACAATCTGCTGGCCATCATCAAGGCCGATCGCACTTGGAACGACGACGACGCCAAGGCGCAATTGCTGCAATTCTTCGAGGCATGGGGCATGACCGACGAGGCGACGCTGGCAGCGCGGCGCAAATTGTCGTCGCTGCTGTTTTCCTGAGCCGGTTGCTGTTTCGTCGCACGGGCTTGCGGCGGGCCGTGACTGCACCAGATTAGGAGGGCCGGCCTGGCAGGTCCGATTGTGTTTGCCGCTGGGGCAGAAGCCGGATCACGGCATGGACGCGCTTCTTGAACGAAGCGATCGGGAGGAATGAGGTGCAAGCGGGAAACGCGCATTACCGGCTCGCCAAGGACTTGCCGTCGACGATTCCGATCTTTCCGCTGGAGGGTGCGCTTTTGCTGCCGGGCGGCCGCATGCCGCTCAACATCTTCGAGCCGCGCTATCTGCAGATGGTGGACGAGGCGGTCGCAGGGCCACGTCTGATCGGCGTTATCCAGCCCAGCCTCGATGGCGCGTTGCGCCACGACGGCGAGCCGGAACTCTGCAATGTCGGCTGCGCCGGGCGCATTATCGCCCTGTCCGAGACCGGCGACGGCCGCTACCTGATTTCGCTGCAAGGCGTATGCCGGTTCCGCATCACCCATGAGCTGACCGTCAAGACGCCGTTTCGCCAGGGCAAACTGGCGCCGTTCCTCGCCGATCTCGACGAGGACCAGGCCGCGAACGAAATCGACCGCCCGGCGCTGCTCAGGGCGTTTCGCGCCTATCTGCAGGCCAATGACCTGGAAGCCGACTGGGAAAGCGTCAGCAGGGCCGAGAACGCCATGCTGGTCAACGCCCTGTCGATGATGGCGCCCTACGGCCCCGCCGAGAAACAGGCGCTGCTCGAGGCGGCCGATCTGAAGACCCGGGCCGAGACGCTGATCGCCATCACCGAAATGGCGCTGGCGCGCGAGAATGAGGATTTCGGTTCGAGTTTGCAGTAAGATGTGCCGCTATTCAGGTGAAGCCGGCCTGACCTGAACCTCAACACATCTTGGGCACTGAGAAGAGGACACGATGGCGGCGGACGGACGTGACGGAAAGAAGACCAATGTCGACCCCAAGCTGCTGGAGCTCCTGGCCTGCCCGCTGACCAAGGGGCCGCTGGCCTGGGATCCGGAACGCGGTGAGTTGGTCTCGAGGCTCGCCAAGCTCGCCTATCCGGTGCGCGACGGCATCCCGATCATGCTGCCATCGGAGGCACGGGCTATTTCGGCCGAGGACGTGTTGTCGCCGCCACGTTTGAGTGGGTCGTCTTGAGCAGGAGAGCCCACCCACCACTTCGTCATCCCTGGATTCCTCGGCGCGGAACGCAGACCTACTGAAAATTGCGGCCCTTGGGCATCACCATTTCCGCTTCTTCCGACAGCGTCGCCAGATCCTGCCGGATCGGTGCGCTCCGTGTCGCGGATGGAGCGGAGCGATCCGGTCCCTCTTGCCTCTCCAGGTGTCCAGGAGCACCGGCGACCGGCAGCCCGGCCGCGCCGACCTTCTCCAGAAGCACGGTCAGCCAGGGCGTCAGATCCTCTATCTTCTCGGCGACGATGTGGACGACACCCGATTCCGACTGCAGCTTGCCGGTGACGCGGACGAACCGCGCGCCCATGACGATGGGCCGGTAGCGGTCGAAGGTTCTTTGCCAGAAAATAACATTGGCAACGGCCTTGTCGTCCTCCAGCGTCAGGAAGATCGCATTGCCCTTGCCGGGGCGCTGCCGCACCAGCACGAGCCCGGCGACGGAGACCCGCCTGCCGTCGCGCACCGAATGAAGGTTGGCATTGGGCGTGACGCCGGCCCGGTCGAGCCGCTCGCGCAGGAAGGCCACCGGATGCGCCTTCAAGGACAGGCCGAGCGAACGGTAGTCGTGGATGACATGCTCGCCTAGAGGCATTTTCGGCAGCCTCGTCTCTGGCTCCAGCTCGCGCAGGCGTAGCGCCGGCTGGTCGAACAGCGGCAGCTTTTCGGCGGCACTCTTGCCATCGAGCGCGCGCACCGCCCACAAGGCCTCGCGGCGGTCGAGGCCAAGCGAGCGAAAGGCGTCGGCCTGCGCCAGCCTCTCGATCTCGCCCACATCGAGGCCGGAGCGCAGCCAGACGTCCCTGACGGATTCGTAGCCTGAGCCGCGCCGTTCGACGAACAGCCCCATGCGTTCCTCGGACAGGCCCTTGACCTGGCGGAAGCCGAGCCGCAGCGCGTGATCCGTTGCGATGACACCGCGCATTTCGGCATGGCGCGGAAGGATCCTGGCCGGCTCGAAAGGCGCTTTTTCCAAGGTGCAGTCCCAGGCGGAGAAGTTGACGTCGACGTCGCGGATATCGACGCCATGATCGCGCGCATCGCGCACGAGCTGGGCCGGCTGGTAGAAACCCATGGGCTGCGAATTCAGGATCGCGGCGCAGAACACGTCGGGATAGAAGGTCTTGAACCAGCAGGAGGCATAGACGAGCAGCGCGAAGGAGGCGGCATGGCTTTCGGGAAAGCCATATTCGCCAAAGCCCTCGATCTGCTTGAAGCAGCGCTCGGCGAAGTCCTTGGTGTAGCCCTTGCCGACCATGCCGTCGATCATGCGCCGCCGGTAATTGCCGATCGTGCCGGTGCGCTTGAAGGTGGCCATGGCGCGGCGCAATTCATCAGCCTCGCCAGGTTTGAAACCGCCAGCGACGATGGCGATATTCATCGCCTGTTCCTGAAACAGCGGCACGCCAAGCGTCTTGCCGAGGATCGCTTCCAGCTCCGGCTTTTGATACTCGGCCTCTTCCTTGCCTTGCCGGCGGCGCAGATAAGGGTGGACCATGTCACCCTGAATCGGGCCCGGGCGCACGATCGCGACTTCGATGACGAGGTCGTAGAACTCGCGCGGCCTGAGCCGTGGCAGCATCGACATCTGGGCGCGGGATTCGATCTGGAAGACGCCGAGCGTGTCGGCGCGGCAGATCATGTCATAGACGCGAGAATCCTCGTCCGGCAAGGTGGCGAGCACATAGGGTTGTCCATACGGGTCCCTTGCCTTCGGATAGTGGTTCGTGAGCAAAGTGAAGGCGCGCTTCAGGCAGGTCAGCATGCCGAGCGCCAGCACGTCCACTTTCAGGATCTTGACCGCGTCGAGATCATCCTTGTCCCATTCGACCATCTTGCGCTCGTCCATCGCCGTCTTGACGATGGGCACGATCTCGTCGAGCCGGTCCCTGGTGATGACGAAGCCGCCGACATGCTGGGAGAGGTGACGGGGAAAGCCCATGATCTCGTTGGCCCGTTCCATCACATGCCGCGATATGGGATCGCTCCGATCGAGCCCTCCGGCCCGGGCTTCCTTCTCGCCAAGCTCCGAGGTCGACCAACCCCAGATCGAGCCGGACAGTGACGCCCTGACATCCTCGGACAAGCCCATCGCTTTGGACACTTCGCGTAGCGCCGAGCGGCCGCGATAGCTGATGACGGCTGCCGCAAGGGCCGTGCGCTTGCCGCTGTATTTCTCGTAGATGTACTGGATGACGGTTTCGCGTTTTTCGTGCTCGAAATCGACGTCGATGTCAGGCGGCTCGTTTCTCTCCTCGGAAATGAAGCGCTCAAAAAGCGAATTGATTTTCTCCGGTCCCACTTCGGTGATGCCGATGCAGAAGCAAACGACCGAATTGGCGGCCGACCCACGGCCTTGGCAGAGAATGTCCTGGCTGCGGGCGAACTTGACGATGTCGTAGACGGTCAGGAAATAGCGGGCGTAGTTGAGGCGCTCGATCAGAGCGAGCTCTTCCTCGATGCGCTTCGTCACGGATTCGGGGACACCGGCCGGATAGCGGTTGACCGCTCCTTCCCTTGCCAATCTTGCCAGTTCGGCCTGCGGCCCGAGGCCGGATTCCGTCGGCTCATCGGGATAATTGTACTGGAGATCGCTGAGCGAGAAGGTCAACTCTTCCCCGAAACGCAGCGTCTCGGCCAACGCCTGCGGATGCCGGCGGAACAGGCGCGCCATTTCCAGGGGCGGCTTCAGGTGGCGTTCGGCATTGGCGGCCAGCTGCAACCCGACCTCGGCGACGGGCGTGTTGAGGCGGATCGCGGTCAGCACGTCCTGCAACGGACGCCGTTCGGCCGTGTGGTAGAGGACGTCGTTGGTCGCCATCAGCGGGATGCCGGCACTCTCGGCCATCGCCGCCGCCTGCTCGACCCGGAAACGGTCATTGCCGGCATAATCGGGCGAGATGCCAAGGCGCAGGCTCCTGCCGAAGCGGTCCTTGAGATCGCGAAGCAGGTCGAGGACATCTTCCGCGCCCGCCGTCAGGTTGGGCAGGACCGCCAACGACATCAGGTCTCCCCATTCGAAGAGGTCGCCGCGCTGAAGAAGCGTGGCGCCCTTCTCGGTTTCAACGCGCAGATTGGCTTGGGTGAGCATGCGGCACAGATGTCCCCAACCCTTGCGGTCCTGGGGATAGGCGAGGATGTCGGGTGTGCCGTCGCAGAAAACCAGCCGGCACCCGGGATGATAGGAGAGTTTTTCGACCTTGGCCTGCTGCCAGGCGCGTACCACGCCCGCCACCGTGTTGCGGTCGGCGAGCCCGATCGCTGAAAAGCCCAGAAGCTTGGCCGCGACCACCAGCTCCTCCGGCTTGGAGGCGCCGCGCAGGAAGGAGAAATTCGACTGGATGCCGAATTCGGCATAGGGAATGACGGCCAGCGCGTTCATGCGAAAACCCCATGCAGGAACCAGCGCGGCGGCAGCTGCGAACCGCCGTAAAGGCCTTGCCGGTAAAGCCAGTAGCGGCGGCCGTCGGCATCCTCGATGCGGAAATAATCGCGCGTCGATGCCGCTTCGTCGCTTGGCGCCTCGCGCCACCATTCGGCGGCGATGCGCTCCGGCCCTTCGGCACGCGTCACCCGGTAGAGCGCGCGCCGCCAACGGAAGTTCAGCGGCGGCCCCTCAGGCATTTCGGTGACCGGCACCTCGATGGGTTCGGGCGAGCGGAAAAGCCGGATCGGCCGCTCCGGCGGGAAGATAGTCGTGGGTGCCTGTATCCTGTCCGGCTTTTTCGGCGGCGTGGTGCGGCGCGGGGCTTCGGTGAAGGGGATCGTGACGACGGCGCGTTCCGGCAGATGGCTTTCGACGACGACCGGCCTGAGAACCGCGCCCTCGCCGAGCCGGGCGCGGATGCGGTCGGCGAACAGCGCGATATCGGCGCCGTCGTCGGTCACCTCGCCGGCAAGGTCGGCCTGCTGCATGTCGAAGGCGGCGGCCGACAGCACCGAAAGCCGTACCAGGTCGAAGCCGTAGCCGGCATCGATATCCTGTTCGAGCGCGGCCAGCCGTTCATGAAACAGCTTCTGGATCAGCATGGGTTCGCGCATCGGCCGCGAGGTGCCAAGCGCGATGCGGCTGACGGCGCCGTCGACGCGGAAGAGCAGCAGCGCCAGCGTCCTGGCACCTTCGCCGCGACGCTCGAGGTCGGTCTTCAATGTCGCCGCTAGCATGCCCACCAGCCGCTCGATATCCTCGGTCAGGGTGACGGGCTCGGCCAAATGGCGTTCGACCGAAAGCGGCGCGACGGGAAGGCGCGGCGACACCGCTTCGTCGAGATGGCCAAGCGCCTGGTCGAGGCGCAAAAGCAGCGAGGCGCCGAAGCGGCGGGCGAGTGGCGCGCGCGGCGCCGCCATAACGGCGCCCGCCGTACGCAGGCCGACGCTTTCCAGGCTGGTGCGGATCGCTGGTTCGATGCGCAACGCGGCCAGCGGCAAGGGTGCGAGCAGCGCTTCCTCCTCGCCGCTATCGACGATGCGGTCACCGGAGAAGCGTGCCGCCGCCCAGGCCGCGCCCGGTGTCGCGGCAAGCCCGGCGCGGACATCGAAACCCTGATGGAAGAAGCGCGACAGGATGTCGTCCAGCATGGCGCGCTCACCACCGAAAAGATGGGTGCAGCCGGTGACGTCGAGAAACAGGCCGTCGGTTGCGTCCAGCGCCACCAGCGGCGTGTAGCGGTCGCACCAGTCGGCAAGGCCTTCGAGAAGGCGGCGGTCGGCCTCCGGATCGGCTTCGGCGACGTCGATCGACGGATGCATGGCGCGCGCATCGGCAATGCCCATGTCGCGCTTCAGGTGCAGCGCCTCAGCCCGCTCGTCGAGGGCTGAAATGCGCTGCGCGTTCCCTTGGCGGTGGCTGATCACCAGCGGAAGATGATCCGACGGCCGGGAACGCCAGGATCGCCCCAGACGCTGCCGCAGGAGCCTTTCCACTGCCAGATAGGGAAACCACAGGGACAGGATTCTCTGCCCATTCTTTCTGGGCGCGTTCCCTCCGTCCTTCCTCGTCCCTTCTTTCGTCGAATGCGCGTTCATCGGGGTTCCACTCCAGTGTGAATTGTCCGGGCAGGGCCGTGCGGCTCTTGCCGATGGTGATGGTAAAGGCCGGGCGGCCGATCGAGCCGGCAAGCGGCCCGGCGACCGTGTCGCGCGGCACTGCCGGCGCCGACGCGACGATGAGGCGGACGGGCGCCGCCGTCGGTTCGGGCTCGGATGCCTGCCGCAACAGGAACACCGGCCGGCCGGCCGCCTGCGCACGGGCATGCAGCCGGCGCGTCGCGGTCAGGTCCAGCCGCTGCGGATTGCCGCGGATTTCAAGGATGACGGCGGCAAGCGCCGTCATGCGGGCGGCCTCCTCGGCGATCCACAGGGCATCGACAAGTTTTGGCGCTTCGGAGAACAGCAATTGCTCCGGCTGGATGCCGAACGAGGCATGAAGCCCTTTTGCGTAGGGAAAGCCCGCCTCCCGGAAAATCTCCGTGGTGCCGATCCACAGCACCGGCAGTCCTTGTGCCTGCCTGAGGATCAGGCTGGTGAGCGACAGCGCGAAACCGGCGACGGCTCCGGCGTCGCGGGTTTGCGTGCCATGGATTTCGCTCAAGGCGGCTTTCGGCAAACCACCGCTCAGGGCGGCATCGAGCCGCTCGACGCCGCTGGGCAGGAACGCATCCGGCAAGGCCGCCGCCACGCCGCGCCGGACGATTGTGACATCGCTGTTGGCATCGGCATCAGGGTTCGCGCCGGCCGGCACCTGCAGGCGCTCGGGCAGCGTTCCCTCGATTTTCGCGATCTGGCGGCGCAGGGCAAAAACAGTCTCCCGCGCCACGGCGGTCATCGCCATGACGGTCAGCTTCCACTCAATTGTTCCTGTTATGTTCCCTATAGATTCCAGAGGGCGCCGGAAGAGTCAAGCAGAGTCCTGAAGAATTTATTCCTGTTGGCGTGCAGGCTGCGGGTGCATCAGCCGCGTCATTTGCCGAGTCCGGCCTGAAAGCCTATATGCCGGATCAAAGGACACCGCATGGCCCGCATCTACAAAACACGCACCTGGCACGACGAGCTTTCGCCTTCGATGGAGGAAATGGAGTTCCTGGCGCTGGAGGCCTACGCCCATCTGCCGGAGGATTTTCGCAAGCTGACCGGCGAGATCGTCATTCAGATCGCCGAATTCCCGACCGACGAAATCATGGACGATCTGTCGCTGGAAACGCCGTTTGACCTGCTCGGCCTATTCGAGGGGCGCGGCATTGCCGAGCGCTGGAACCCGCAGACCGGCGAAGGCCCGAACCGCATCACGCTCTATCGCCGCGCCATGCTCGACTACTGGGCCGAAAACGAAGAGACGCTGGGCGACATCGTTACCCATGTGCTGATCCACGAGATCGGGCATCATTTCGGCCTGTCGGACGATGATATGGAGAAGATCGAAGAGGCGGTGGAATAAGGTCCTAAGCTTCAGCGAAAGCTACCAATCGCTAAGCTTGGTATCCGGCCCGTATTCCTGACCCTCGACATCCTTGACCACCGCCTGGCCGCAGCGCATGGACTTGGCTTTCTTGTCATAGGCATAGGTCGGCGAGCCGAACAGGTGCCAGCCCTTGTTCAGCGCCGCCGTCACCTTGTGGCAGAAGCTGGCATCGTCCTGGGCGGTCAGAAAGCGGTAGAGTTTCATTTTTCAGTCCCTGTCGTGAAGAACGAGCGGCCTTGGGTCGAGCATGATCTGTTCCGAAAACCGATTGCCGTTTTCATGCTCAATCATTGGCCGATGGCGGCCGCCTTCGCCAGCAGTTTTTCGGCCTGCACCAGATGCAGCCGCTCGACCATCCTGCCATTCAGCGCAAGCACAGCTTTGCCGCTGTTCTCCGGAAGCGCAAAGGCGTCTTTCACCAGGCGCGCCTCGGCCACCGCCTCCGCCGATGGCGCGAAGGCGCGGTTGGCGGCTTCGATCTGGGCCGGATGGATAAGGGTCTTGCCGTCGAAGCCCATGGCGGCGGCTTCCGTGCATTCGCGGGCGAAAGCATCGAGGTCGCGGAAATCGTTGGAGACGCCGTCGAGCATGTCGATACCGCCGGCCCGCGCGGCCAGCACCATCTGCATCAGCCACGGCACGATATAGCGGCGGTCGGGCGTCGCCAGCACGCCGGTGTCCTTGACCAGATCGTTCGTTCCGGCAACGAAACAAGCCAATCTGGATGCTGGGTCGCGACCAAGTTCGGCAATGGCGCCGATGTTGAGCAGCGCCTTGGGCGTCTCGATCATCGCCCACAATTTCACGCTGTCCGGAGCAAAATTATCATCGAGCACATCGCCGGCCTCGAGCAGGTCGCGCGGCGTGTCGACCTTGGGCAAAAGAATGCCGTCCGGCTCGCAGTTGGCGGCGGCCAGCAAGTCGGCGGCGCCCCATTCGCTGGCCATCGCGTTGACACGCACGATCATCTCGCAACCGCGGCTAATGTGGCTGGCAACTGGACGGGCGGCGAAAATCCCCGCCAGCTTTTCGCGGGCGGCGATCTTGTCGGCCGGGGTGACGGCATCCTCGAGGTCGATGACGATCACGTCGCAGGAAAGCTGCGCGATCTTGGCCAGCGCCTTGTCGCTGGAGGCTGGGATATAGAGCACCGAGCGGCGCGGGCGGTAGGTATCGGTCATATCGGATCTATGCCGCCTGTGGCGGGTGGAGGCAAGCGTGCGGGAGGGGAGAGGAAAAGCGCGGGCTCGCCAACGTTGGTGCCCTTCCTCTCCCTCCGGAGGGGGGAGAGGTGGCGCTGCAAAGCAGCGACGGAGTGGGGGAAGCCATTCGCCCAACGCGCAGCCGCCGCAAGACAGACACAAACCCGGCGAGCAAGAAAACTCCAGGCAAGCGGCAATCAGTCGATGAACGGTCGACCCCCACTCCGTCTCGGCTTCGCCGAGCCACCTCTCCCCCGATCGACGGGGGAGAGGAACCTGAACTGGAATGAAGCCTCGATCCTTCCCCCACAAGTGGGGAGATCGGCAGCTTTGGTCTTTGCACGAAAACTGCACAGGCTTGCGGAAAACCTCCTCGGATCCGCCGCATCGCTTCCCTGCCCGCCTGCGAGACAGGCGGCATGCAAAAGCGAGCAAAACACCGTCCCTGCCTTGCCGGCTGCGCGGCGAAAGCTGGTGGCTGATCGATCCGCCGCCAGCGAAACCCGCGATCTCAGCCATTGCCGGCAAGCGCCCGCCGATCATCCGGTTGCAAGCCACGGGGAAGACCAGGTCATGACATCCTTGTTCACCGCCCCGCCGAGCTATTGCAGCCGCCTCGGTTCCGCCGTGCTGCTGGCAGCACTTGCGGATTTTCTGTTCTACGGCCAGCCCGTCGGCATCACGGTTTTCCTGTTCGCCATGCTGATTGCCGCCGCGGTCGTGGCTGTGCATCCAGCAGCCTTCAGCGACGGCAGGCTCTGGACCAAGCCCCTTGCGCTGCTTGTTGCATTGCTGCCGCTTGCCGAGACTGTAAGCGCCTTGTCGGTGTCAACAGCGCTTGTTGCCATGATCGTCTTCGCGCTTTCGCTCGGCGGGCGGTTGCGACACCGCACTGCCGGCATTGCCGGCCAGATCGCGCTTTTCCTGCTGGCGATGCCGTTCCGGTTCGCCGCCGATTTCATCCGCTGGCGCAAGACGGCGCGCCGGTTCAGCCGGCGCCGCGTCCGGCTGGCGGCGATCGCCGTCTGGGCGATGCCGTTGACATTGGGCGCCGTCTTCCTGGCGCTGTTCGGCGCCGCCAATCCGGTCATCGATTATTGGTTGTCGCTGATCGACCTGCTGAAGCTGCTCGATCTCATCCAGCTCGCGCGGCTTGCCTTCTGGCTTTTCGTGCTCGTCGGCGTCTGGGCGTTTCTGCGGCCACGCTTGCCGCGCCTGTTCCGCCGTATCCCGCGTGCGCCGACGGCGATCGCTATCAGCGCTCGATCAAAGGCGACCGTCACCACGATCGAGGACATCCTGTTCGGCAAACCCGCCATCCTTCGCGCGCTTGTTATCTTCAATACGTTGTTTGCGCTGCAGACCGCGCTCGATGCCACCTACCTCTGGGGCGGAGTCACTCTTCCCAACGGGCTGACCTATGCCGCCTATGCGCATCGCGGCGCCTATCCCTTGATCGTCACCGCCCTGCTTGCCGCCGGCTTCGTGCTGTCGGCGCTGCGGCCCGAAAGTGCGGCATCAGCCGATCCGCTCATCCGCCGGCTGGTCTATGCCTGGGTCGCGCAGAACATCATGCTCGTCATCTCGTCGATCCTGCGGCTCGATCTCTATATCGGCATCTATTCCCTGACCTATCTGCGCGTCGCCGCTTTCGTCTGGATGGGGCTGGTGGCGGCCGGGCTTGCCCTGATCATCGCCCGCATCGCACTTCGCAAATCCAATGAGTGGCTGTTGTCCGCCAATCTTCTGACGTTTTCGGTGACGCTTTATGCCTGCTGCTTCATGAACTTCGCCGCGCTGATCGCCAATTACAATGTCGACCATTCCCTCGAAATGACCGGCCAGGGCATTCCCCTCGACGCCTGGTATCTGCGCTCGCTTGGCCCGGGCGCGTTTCCGGCT
Source organism: Mesorhizobium sp. M0152 (assembly GCF_040322415.1). Taxonomy (NCBI): domain Bacteria; kingdom Pseudomonadati; phylum Pseudomonadota; class Alphaproteobacteria; order Hyphomicrobiales; family Phyllobacteriaceae; genus Mesorhizobium; species Mesorhizobium sp. M0152. The sequence goes on along the minus strand of NZ_JAMYTH010000010.1, from coordinate 13,662 downwards.
CTCGATCGCTTCCTCGGTCATCAGGGGAGGACGGCTGCCGCCGACGATCCGGCCTTCCGTCAACTCGCAGGCCTGCGTAGCAGCGACGAAGGCCGGTATCGCGCCATCCAGGAAAACTGGCGCGCCTGGAGCTTTCGCGACCGGCGGCTCAAGCGCACTCTCGACACCAAGGGGCCGCTCGTGGTTCCTCAGCATATCGAACCTTACGGGCCGGGCCGCTGATCCATGCCGCATCACATCCTTGTCGCCGACGATGATCCGCATATCCGCGAAGTGATCTGCTTTGCGCTGGAAAAGGCCGGCATGAGCACGGCTGCCGTTCCCGATGGCGCTGCCGCTCTGCGGGCGATCGAACGGCGCACGCCCGACCTTGTCGTGCTCGACATCGGCATGCCGGAGATGGACGGGCTGGAGGTCTGCCGGCGGTTGCGCCACACATCCGACGTGCCGGTGCTGTTCCTGTCCGCGCGAGATGAAGAAATCGACCGCATCCTCGGGCTCGAAATGGGCGGCGATGACTATGTGACGAAACCGTTCAGCCCGCGCGAGCTGGTCGCCCGCGTCAATGTCATCCTGCGGCGCGCCCGCCCAATGCGGCCGGAACAGGCCGCCGACAAGCAGTTCGCGCAGGGAAAACTCGCCTTGGCGCCGGCCAGCCATGCCGCCAGTTTCGACGGCAGGCCACTTGCGCTGACGGGGATAGAATTCTCGATCCTGAAGGGGTTTCTGGCGCGCCCGACCCATGTGCTCGACCGCGACGCGGTGATGGCCAGCGCCTATGCCGCCAACATCCATGTCGCCGGCCGCACGGTCGACAGCCATATCCGCAACATCCGCGCCAAGCTGGCGGCGGTGGGCTGCCTGGATGCCATCGAGACGGTGCACGGCGTCGGCTTCCGGCTAGGCCGATGCGGCTGACGGCCTCGCACAAATGGATCGGCCGCAAATGGCGGCCTCGCCTGGCCACGGTCGTCGTCGCCATCCTGGTCATGGTCATGGCCCTGCCGCTGGTCGGGCTGTTCTTCTTCCGGCTCTACGAAAACCAGCTGATCCGGCAGACCGAGGCGGAGCTGATCGCGCAAGGGGCTGCCATCGCCGCCATCTATGCGCGGGATGTGCGCGATGCCGGCATCCCGCCGGAGAAGCTCGGCGTGCCGATGCCGCAGGCGAACCCGAGCCGGAGCGCCACTCCCGACTACCGGCCGATCGAGCCGCGTCTCGATCTCGCCTCGGATACCGTGCTTCCGACCCGGCCCGCGGCGATGGCCGCGATTCCCGATCCGCCCTTCGCGGCGATCGGCGCGCGCCTGTCCGGCATACTCGACGCCACGCAGAAAACCACGCTGGCCGGCTTCCGGCTGCTCGACCCCACGGGCGTCGTCATTGCCGGACGTGGCGAGGTCGGGCAGTCGCTCGGCGAGGTCGAGGAGGTGCGGGCCGCACTTGCCGGCCACTATGCCAGTGCGCTCAGGCTGCGCATCCCCGACCAGCCGGCGCCACCGCTCTATTCGGTCAGCCGCGGCACCAAGGTGCGGGTCTTCGTCGCCCTCCCGGTGGCCGTCGCTGGCCAGGTCGCTGGCGTGGTCTATGTGTCGCGAACACCCAACAACATCATGAAACATCTCTATGGCGAGCGCGGCAAGGTGACCTTGGCGGCGATCGCCATCCTCGGCGGCACGCTGCTCATCGGCCTTGTCTTCCTGCGCACCGTCAGCCGGCCGATCTATGCGCTGATCGACCGCACGCGGCGGATCGGCGCCGGCGATCGCGGTGCGATCAGGCCGCTCGACCACCACGGCACATATGAAATGGCCGAGCTTTCCGCCGCCTTCCTCGACATGGCGGAAAAATTGCAGGCGCGCTCGGACAGCATCCAGACTTTTGCCACCCATGTCTCGCACGAGCTCAAATCGCCGCTGACGGCGATCCAGGGCGCGGCCGAATTGATGCGCGATTCCGGCGCGGCGATGGACGAAACCGAGCGGCGGCGTTTTTCCAACAATATCGTCACCGATGCCGGACGGCTCAATCTGCTGGTCCGTCGGCTGCTCGACCTGGCGCGTGCCGAAAACCTTGCGCCGAGCGGCGAAAGCACTTCGATCAGTGCGGCACTGGCGCTGCTGCCCGTCGATAACAGGCTGGCGGCTCGCGTCGAGGCCGGCGGCGATATCGGCTTGCGCATATCGGCCGAGAACGCGGTGATCGTGCTTGCCAATCTCATCGATAATTCGGCCCGCCACGGTTCGACCCTGGTTTCGGTCACAGCGGCCAGCGCCGAAGGCAGAGCGACCATCCTGGTCGGCGACGACGGCGCCGGCATCTCACCGAGCAACCGGACGCGCATCTTCGAGCCATTTTTCACCACACGGCGTGATTCCGGTGGCACCGGCATGGGCCTCGGCATCGTACTGGCCCTCCTGAAAGCGCATGATGGTACGATCAGGCTGGTTGACTCCGAACGCGGCACGCGCTTCGAGATCATTTTGCCGGTTGTGTGAAACCAGGCTTGGAGAAGCAAAGAGTGCGCTACGACATTGTCATCATCGGCGGGGCCATCGTCGGTTCCTCGATCGCCTACTATCTGCGCGAGGAAGGTTATTCCGGCTCGATCGCGCTGGTCGAGCGCGATCCGCAATTCGCTCATGCGGCAACGACATTGTCCTGCGCCTCCATCCGCCAGCAGTTTTCGATCCCCGAAAACATCCGCCTGTCGCAGTTCACGCTGAAACTGTTCCGGCGGCTGACCGAAGAGTTCGGCACTGATGCCGATATCGGCTTTCGCGAGGGCGGCTATCTCATCCTGGCCGGCGAGAACGGTTTGCCGATCCTCAAGGCAAACCACGACGCGCAGATGGCCGAGGGCGCCGATATCGTGCTCGAGGACGCCGACGAGCTGGTGCGCCGCTTCCCGTGGCTGTCGGCCGAGGGCATCACCGCCGGCGCCTATGGCCGCAGTGGCGAGGGCTGGTTCGACGCGCATGCGATGCTGATGCTGTTCCGCAAGGCATTGCGGCAGAAGAAGATCGATTTCATTACCGCCGATGTCACCGGCATCGAGCGGCAGGGCGACCGCGTCACTGGCGTCAGTCTCGACAATGGCGAGACTTTACAGGCTGGAACCATCATCAACGCCGCCGGGCCGAATGCCGGCAAGGTGGCTGCTCTTGCCGGGCTGGCGCTGCCGGTCGAGCCGCGCAAGCGCAACGTCTTCGTCTTCGAGGCGCGCGAGAAATACGCCGATATGCCGCTGCTCGTCGACCCCTCGGGCATCTATGTCAGGCCGGAAGGCTCGGTCTACATCACCGGCGGCGCCGAGCCGGAAGAGAGCGACGGCCCCGCCGATCCCCAGGATTTCGAGGTCGACTGGCCGTTGTTCGAAGAGGTGATTTGGCCGGTGCTGGCGACCCGCATTCCAGCCTTCGAGGCGATCAAGCCGACACGTGCCTGGGCCGGCCATTACGACTACAACACGCTCGACCAGAACGCGGTGATCGGCCCGCATCCCGAAGTCGGCAACTTCCTGTTCGCCAACGGCTTTTCCGGCCACGGCCTGCAGCAGGCACCGGCGGTGGGCAAGGCGCTGGCCGAGCTGATCGTCCATGGCGGCTACCGAACTGTCGATTGCTCCGCGTTTGGCTATGGGCGCGTGGCCGAGGGGCGGGCGTTCCGGGAATTGAACGTGATTTGAGGCGGCCAGCTTCGGCGCCGCGCCGCTGCACCACCGGGAGGCGAATTCGAAGCCGTTTCGCGTGGCGGGGCTTGTGCCGGCACGCACAAACGATTGCCTTTTATTTGCCCGCGGCTTTGTGTAAACCGGCCTCAGCAAATTCCCCGCAACGAAAACACGGGCAAAAGCCATGGAAAAATTCACCAAGCTCACCGGCGTCGCCGCCCCGATGCCGATCGTCAATGTCGACACCGACATGATCATCCCGAAGGATTATCTCAAGACGATCAAGCGCACCGGGCTCGGCACCGGCCTGTTCGCCGAAATGCGCTACAATGACGACGGTTCGGAAAATCCGGATTTCGTGCTCAACAAGCCGGCCTACCGCAAGGCGCAGATCCTGGTCGCCGGCGACAATTTCGGCTGCGGCTCCTCGCGCGAACACGCGCCATGGGCGCTGCTCGACTTCGGCATCCGCTGCGTCATCTCGACCTCGTTCGCCGACATTTTTTACAACAACTGCTTCAAGAACGGCGTGCTGCCGATCACCGTCAGCCCCGAAGACCTCGAAAAGCTGATGGACGACGCCTCGCGCGGCTCGAACGCGACGGTGTCGGTCGACCTCGAAGCCAAGGAGATCCGCGGCCCTGACGGCGGCGTGGTCAAATTCGATCTCGACGACTTCAAGCGCCACTGCCTGCTCAACGGTCTCGACGACATCGGCCTGACCATGGAAAAGGCCGGCGCCATCGCTTCGTTCGAGAAGAAGAACGCCGAACAGCGCCCCTGGGCCTGATAGGCTCAACACACCCGGACCGTTGCCAAGTGCAACCGGTGTTCCGTTTCCGCGGCGACCGGCTATGATCCGACGAAACGGAGGATCATCATGACACGTTCGCTTGTTGCCGGCGCTTGCGGGCTGGCTCTTGCCCTTCTGTCTGTCGCGGGCGCTCACGCGCAGACGCAGACGCCGGCCACGCAGCAGACGCCGGCGGCCGAAAAGCCCGCGGCGGATCAGGCAGCGGACGCCGCCGATGCATCCGATGACGATCGCCAAGCGCCCGTGCCGTTCGAGGGCGGCCAGCTGACCATCACTCAGCCGGAGCAGGATGGCGAGAAGGTGCTCGCCTATGACGGCCAGCAGCTGGCCAGCAATTACGACGTCTTCTTCGACAAGATCGTGGAGGTCGGCGGCATGAAGGTGGCGCTGTTCGATGTCGGCGACGGCGGCAATCAGTGCGGGCCGGCCACGGTGATCGTCTGGAAGCCGGAAGGCGGTACCATCCAGAGCACGACAGTCGAGCAGGACGAGTGCGGCGCACCGCCATCGGCGGTTTCCGATAGCGCTATCTATTTCGTACCCTATCTGTTGCCGGGCGATGCAAAGCCGGCCTTGCAATGGTCGCCAACCGACGGGCTGACGATCTCGGGCAATCTGACCTATATGCCGGAGCCCGGCACCGATTGGAAAGACATCGATCCGGAAAAGTTCCAGAACATCATCGACGCTTTCCACAACGAAGCTGTCTACAGGGAAGCCGAAAAACTACTCGGTAAGGACATACCCGATATGGCGACCAGCCTGCTGGTCGGCGGCGGCACCGAAAAGACGGCGTCGGGCGCCTTCTACGCCAGCGGCTGCGTGCCGCATGACTGCGGCGGCAATGACGGCTTCATGGCGGTCGACCCGGCCCAGCACAAGCTCTATTTCGCCCGCCGCGGCGACAAGCCCGAACCGGACGCCTGGCCGCCAGTGGCAACATGGCCGGCCGACGTGAAGGAAGCGCTGGACAAGGCGCTGGAGTCGCCGAATTAGGAACATAGGCCGCGATCCGTCGCGCCCCCCTCTGTCCTGCCGGACATCTCCCCCACGAGGGGGGAGATTTGCCTTTTCGCCGTCCCGCTCGCCTTGCAGGGTTCGAGATTGGCTAACCCGGAGGAGCCGATCTCCCCCTTGTGGGGGAGATGCCCGGCAGGGCAGAGGGGGGCGCTGCTGTTACCTATCTATCGGCTGGACACTGTCCCGCCGACATCGACAAGGTTTGCACCGCCGATCTGTCCACGTTGGCCCATGGCTGGCGCACATTTTCCCTGCAAAATGGTCGCCAATAATCCTGCGAGGACCCATGCGAAAACTTATCTCCACCGGGTCGCCATTCGAAAAGACCGCCGGCTATTCGCGCGCCGTGGTGCAGGGCGACTGGTGTTTCGTGTCCGGGACGACCGGCTACGATTACGCGACGATGACCATGCCGGACACGGTCGAGGCGCAGACGCGCAATTGCCTGGCGACCATCGCCAAGGCGTTGCAGGACGGCGGCTTCGCCATGGCCGACGTGGTGCGCGCGCACTACTATGTCACCGACCAGGCCTTCGTCGATATGGTCTTCCCCATTCTCGGCGAGGCGTTCGGCGAGATCAGGCCGGCGGCGACGATGATCGTCTGCCAGCTCAACAAACCGGAAATGAAGATCGAGATCGAGGTGACCGCGCTGCGGCGCACAATCTGAGGTTCCGTGCCATGAAAGTCCGACGCATCGTTGCAAACATAGGCACACAGGACATCGCGGCGGCGAAGCGCTTCTACCAGGACGTGCTCGGCCTCGATCTGCTGATGGACCTTGGCTGGATCGCCACCTACGGCTCGCAAGAAAAAATGAACGTGCAGATCAGCTTCATGGCGCAAGGAGGCTCGGGCACGCCGGTGCCGGACCTGTCGATCGAGGTCGACGATGTCGATGCGGCGCTCGAAGCCATGAAGGCGGCCGGCTTCGCCATCGAATACGGACCGGCCGACGAACCCTGGGGCGTGCGGCGCTTCTATGTCCGCGACCCATTCGGCCGGCTGGTCAACATTCTCTCGCATCGGTGAATATCTGCAAAACACCGAGACGACTGCAGATCTGGAGATGTTGGCGGGACAGCGAAGGAACGCCAACGAATGGGGTTGTCCTTCATCGCAGCGTTCTTCGTCCCCTTGCGTCGCAACCGCTTGGCGTTTAGCAAGGCCGCGGTTCAATTCTTTCTGGGACGGTTTCTCCATGGCAACGAAGCATCTTTTCCTGCTCGCCGGCGACGGCATCGGTCCGGAGGCCATGGCCGAGGTCAAGAAACTGATATCAGCCATGAACGACAGGCTCGGCAGCGGCTTTACCACCGAGGACGGCCTGGTCGGCGGCTGCGCCTACGATGCGCATGGCGCGGCGATCTCCGATGCCGACATGGAAAAGGCGATGGCGGCCGACGCGGTGCTGTTCGGCGCCGTCGGTGGCCCGAAATGGGATGCCGTGCCCTATGAGGTGCGCCCCGAAGCCGGCCTGCTGCGCCTGCGCAAGGACATGGAGCTGTTCGCCAATCTGCGCCCGGCCATCTGCTATCCAGCACTGGCGGCGTCCTCCTCGCTCAAGCAGGAAGTGGTCGAGGGGCTCGACATCTTGATCGTGCGAGAATTGACCGGGGGCGTCTATTTCGGCGAGCCCAAGCAGATCATCGATCTCGGCAACGGCCAGAAGCGCGGCATCGACACGCAGGTCTACGACACGTTCGAGATCGAGCGCATTTCGGGCGTCGCCTTCGAATTGGCGCGGACCCGCAAGAACCGCGTCACCTCGATGGAGAAGCGCAACGTCATGAAGTCGGGCGTGCTGTGGAACGAGGTCGTCACCCAGACCCACAAGGCACGCTATGCCGATGTCAAGCTCGACCACATGCTGGCCGACGCCGGCGGCATGCAGCTGGTGCGCTGGCCAAAACAGTTCGACGTCATCGTCACCGACAACCTGTTCGGCGACATGCTGTCCGACATCGCCGCCATGCTGACCGGCTCGATCGGTATGCTGCCCTCGGCCTCGCTCGGCGCACCCGACGTGAAGACCAAGAAGCGCAAGGCGCTCTACGAGCCGGTGCACGGCTCGGCGCCGGATATTGCCGGCAAGGGCATCGCCAACCCGATCGCCATGATCGCCTCCTTCGCCATGTGCCTGCGCTATTCCTTCGGCATGGTCGATGAAGCCGACCGCGTGGAAAGCGCGATCGCCGCCGTGCTCGACGAAGGCCTTCGTACCAAGGACATTCTCTCTCCGGGCATGACCGAGGTCGGCACCGTTCAGATGGGCGACGCGATCATCGCCAAATTCCTGGGCTGATCCCATGGCGATCGACGTCCGCTGGGCGACGATCGAGGACGCGCCGGCGCTCGCCGATGTCTTGTGCGAGATGGCGGTGCACTACCGGCAGCCGCCTCTTGCTGCCGATCGGGCTCTGTCGGCCGCACGGAAATGGCTTGGCGAGGAAAGTCCGGCCTATCCGCATTTCGCGCTTGCCTTCGTCGAGGGAGAGGTCGGCGGCCTCGCCTCGGTGGCGATCGCGCATCCCGGCATCGATCTCGAACGGCTGCTGTTCCTGAAGGATCTGTTCGTGCGCAAGAGTGCCCGCAACGTCGGCGTCGGCAGGGCGCTGATCGGTTTCCTCGCCGACCACTGCCGGCACAACGGTATCGGCCGGATCGACCTGACCACCGAAGACTGGAACGAGGGCGCGCTGCGTTTCTACGACCGGCTTGGCGCCGAACGCCACGGCCAGAAGATCTTTCTCAGGCTTTCGGGCGAGGCGCTGGCGGCGGTCAAACCCTGACGCCCGCCGGCACCGGTCCCCAAGGATTCTCGCCCAGCTGAGGCGGCATAAGCCCGAAGATTAGCAGGGCGATGCCCCCAATGACCGGGATGAAGCAGAGCGTGGCAAACCAGCCGCTCAGGCCGGCGTCATGCACACGCCGCACGAGGAGCGCAATCCAGGGAAGGATCAATCCCGAAAAGAAAACCAGGGCGGGTATGAACCCTATGAACCCAATCGGCGTCCTGTCCGCGTTGGTTTCGAAGCCGTTGATCGCCAGGTCAACAAGTATTCCGAAGGCGAAAAACGCGAAGATCCCCAGGGTGTATAATAGCCAGAAGGCCCAGAATTCCTTGCGTCGGGAGCGTCCGTTGAAATTGCTGTAATCCGCAATCACCGCACGCCAGAAGTAAGCCCATAGCCCTGTGGAGTAGGTGGGCCGGCTTCGGGCGGAACGGCCGGTCTGCCGTGGCTGACCAGTGCTTGACGGCGGTGCGGCCAAGGCCACGGCGACGATGTTGTGCGCAGTGCCGTCGTCCGGCTGGAACTCGACAAGAGCACCCCTGACGAGGGGCAGTTCCTGGCTCAGATCGATACGGGAAAAGATATAGCGCTTGCTGTCGATTCCGTTGATGTAACCGTAGTCCTGACCCTCGTCATAGTGGAACACCGTGCCGCGCATGCTCTGCCCCCGTTTCACATAGCGTCGTGCAAATACTACTCAGGGTTGCTTACAATTGCAACATGCACGCCTACGCTACGTTCTGACGCCCGCCGGCACCGGTCCCCACTGGTTTTCCCTGGCCTGTGTCGGGATCAGCGCGAAGACCAGGATGATCAGGCTGCCGATGGTCGGGACGAGAATCAGCAGATAGAGCCAGCCCGACAGGCCGATGTCGTGCAGCCGGCGCACGGTCATGCCGAGGCTGGGCAGGACCGTGGCCAGCAGGAAGACGACGAAAAGCCCGATCGTCACCGCCGGCATCTCGGCGCTGTCGAGATTGCCCGTCTCGACATCGGCAAAAACGCCAATGCCGATGACCGCCAGCAACGCAATGGTCCAGAACAGGCAATAGCTCCAATACTCCTTACGGCGGGCGCGCCCGGCGAAATTGAAGTAGTTCTGCGTCACGCCGCGCCGGAAATAGCTCCACAGCCCGGTGGATTCAGCGGGCTCCGAGAACCGGCCGAAATGCTGCGGCCGGGGTGCGCCTGCTGCCGGTGCATTGCCGGCTCGGGTCAGTGCCGCGGCCGGCGGGAGAGCACCGACAGGTGGGCTGGCTGCGAGGCCGGCGATCGAAAAGACATCCCGCGCCTGGCCGCCGCCCGGCTGGAACTCGACGGCCGTGCCGTTGGTCATGGCGGTTTCCCGGCGCAGGTTCTCGCGGGTGAAGGTGTAGCGGTTGCCATCGGCTCCGGTGATGAAGCCGAAGCCCTGGTCCTCGTCATAGTGAAGCACTTCGCCGCGCATGAGCCGCCCCCCGTTCCAGACTGTTCAAAGTTCCGGCGAATGGCAAGGGGCAAGCGCTTCAGGTTGAATTCGCCCGTCATTCCTTACGGGGCGGGTGGCGCCGCCCCTTGCCTGCTCTCATCAATGGTTTCGCCAATCACCAGCACTGCAGAATAGGCGCCGAGGTTGCGGTCAGCCTCTTCTCCCCGTCACTATACGGGGAGAAGTGCCCGGCAGGGCGATGAGGGGCGGCGCCGACACTCGCGATTAATGGCCAACATCAGCCGGGGCCTGTTGTTTGTCTGAAGCCGCCGTTCCGACGAACCAGAATGCGGCGAAAGGTTCAGTCCGGCCGCTTCTTCGCCTTCTTGTGCTTCGGCGCGCCGGTGTTTTCGAATTTCGGCTTGCCCGGCTTTTTAGACCATGGCTTTGCCTCGAATGCGCCGGCGGGGCGCTGATCGGCCGATGCCGGTGCACGCTTCTCGAATTTGCGCTTCGGCGCGTTGGGGTCGAACGGCGCCTTGCCGCGATGCGGTTTCTTGTCAGGGCTTGGGGGCTGATAGCCGGCTCGCGACAAATCGGGCGTGCCGTCGAGCCGCTTGACCGCGATGTTGCCCTGCAATTTGCGGTCGGGACCGATCGCCGTGAGGAAGCGGTCGGCCCAGTCGGCGGCGATCTGCACGTAAGTCTCTTCCGGCTGCATCTTGATGGCGCCGATCTCGCGCTTGCTGATGCCGCCCGTGCGGCACAGCATCGGGATCAGCCACCGCGGCTCGGCATTCTGCCGGCGTCCGACCGACAGCGAGAACCAGACGCTGGCGCCGAAATCGTCGCGACGGCCGGGCGCCTCGTCGCGGTGCGCGAACTTTTCGCCTCCCGGTTTTTCACGCGAAGGCGTGAACGGCGCGATCTCCATGAGATCCTCCGGCGCCGAGCGGCTGGCGCGGCATTGACGCACGAAAGCGGCCGCCACCTGCTCGGCGCCATGCCGGCTGAGAAGCGCGTCGATGAAACCGCGCTCGTCATCCTTCACCGGCGCTTCGAAAGCCGGATCGGCAAGGATGCGCTCGTCGTCGCGCCGGATCACGTCGTCGGCCGAGGGCGGGCTGGCCCATGTCGCTGTCAATTTGGCGTTCTGCAACAGCCGTTCGGTGCGCCTGCGGGCGCTGTTGGGCACGATCAGCGCGCTGACGCCCTTGCGCCCGGCGCGGCCGGTGCGGCCGCTGCGGTGCAGCAGCGTTTCCGGATTGGTCGGCAGGTCGGCATGGATGACCAGTTCGAGGTTGGGCAGGTCGATGCCGCGCGCCGCGACATCGGTGGCGATGCACACCTTGGCGCGGCCGTCACGCATCGCCTGCAGCGCGTGGCTGCGCTCGTTCTGGCTGAGTTCGCCCGAAAGCGCCACGACTGAAAAATTGCGGTTGTTGAAGCGCGCGGTGAGATGGTTGACGGCGGCGCGGGTGTTGCAGAATACCAGCGCGTTCTTCGCCTCATAAAAACGCAGCACGTTGATGATGGCGTTCTCGCGGTCGGCCTGGGCAACGCTCAGCGCCCGGTATTCGATGTCGAGATGCTGCTTTTCCTCGCCGGCGGCCGAAATGCGCACGGCATCGCGCTGGTAACCCTGGGCCAGGGTGGCGATCGAGCGCGGCACGGTGGCCGAGAACATCAGCGTGCGGCGCTCGGCCGGAGCTGCGTCGAGGATGAATTCGAGGTCCTCGCGAAAGCCGAGATCGAGCATCTCGTCGGCTTCGTCGAGCACCACCGCCTTGAGCGCCGACATGTCGAGCGAGTGCCGGGTGATGTGGTCGCGCAATCGGCCGGGCGTGCCGACGACGATATGGGCACCGCGCTCCAGCGCGCGCCGCTCGGTGCGCATGTCCATGCCGCCGACGCAGGACGCCACCGTGGCGCCGGTCAGCTCGTAGAGCCACTCCAGTTCGCGCGTCACCTGCAGCGCCAGCTCCCGCGTCGGCGCCACCGCCAGCGCCAGCGGCGCGGCGGCATGGGCAAAGCGCTCGGCGCCGTCCAGAAGGGTAGGCGCCAAAGCCAGGCCGAAAGCGACGGTCTTGCCGGAGCCGGTCTGCGCCGACACCAGCGCATCCGCCTGGCCGAGCTCGGGGGCCAGGACCGCCTTCTGTACTGGCGTCAGTTCGGAATAGCCGCGTTTTTCCAGCGCCCTGGCAAGCGCTGGAACGATAGCTTCGAAGTTGGACATCTCACTCTTTCGGATTTGGAGGGTTCTGGGCTCATCGTGGAGCACATACCAGGGCTGGCGCTGCGCCAGCCAAACAATCTTGGACGTTCGTACTTCGTGCGGCAGCCATTGTACAGGGCACGGCGCGAAACCGCGCGCGCATCACGATTGACTCTCGACGCAAAGCGCGTAAAAGCCGGCACCGAACAGGATAGTTTCGATGCGCGGCCTTTTGATGGCGCTTTATGCACTCGACTTCGCCGGCCATGGCAATGTGGTTCGTGGACCGTCGACGCACGCGTTCCTGCGTTCAACCAAAACTACGGCCAAAACGACCACCAAAACGGTGTGATTCCCTTGGCCTAACCACCCTCTCCCGGGTTCGGCCCGGGGGACGGAACCCGCATTGGCCGGCGGGTTTTCTCCAACAACCAAGCGGAGAGGGACAGGAGATCTTATGAGTTTCAAGGTTGCGGTAGTCGGCGCCACGGGCAATGTGGGCCGGGAAATGCTCAACATACTGGAAGAGCGCGGCTTTCCGGTAAGCGAAGTCGTGGCGCTCGCCTCGCGGCGCAGCCAGGGCACCGAAGTGTCGTTCGGCGACCGCACGCTGAAGGTCAGGACGCTCGACCAATATGATTTTTCCGACACCGACATCTGCATCATGTCGGCCGGCGGCAACGTCTCCAAGGAATGGTCGCCGAAGATCGGCAAGCAGGGCTGCGTCGTCATCGATAATTCGTCGGCCTTTCGTTACGACCAGGACGTGCCGTTGATCGTGCCGGAAGTGAACCCGGACGCGATCTCGCTATTCACGCGCAAGAACATCATCGCCAACCCGAACTGCTCGACGGCGCAGCTCGTCGTGGCGCTGAAGCCGCTGCATGACGCGGCCACCATCAAGCGCGTCGTCGTCGCCACCTACCAGTCGGTCTCGGGCGCCGGCAAGGAAGGCATGGACGAGCTGTTCACGCAGACGCGCGCCGTGTTCGTCGCCGACTCGGTCGACGTCAAGAAGTTCACCAAGCGCATCGCTTTCAACGTCATTCCGCATATCGACGTTTTCCTCGACGACGGTTTTACCAAGGAAGAGTGGAAGATGGTCGCCGAGACCAAGAAGATGCTCGATCCCAAGATCAAGCTGACGGCGACCTGCGTGCGGGTGCCGGTGTTCATCGGCCATTCGGAAGCGGTCAACATCGAGTTCGAAAAGCCGATCACCGCCGACGAGGCGCGCGACATCCTGCGCGATGCGCCGGGTTGCCAGGTCTTGGACAAGCGCGAGGACGGCGGCTACATCACGCCGCTGGAATCGGCCGGCGAGGACGCCACCTTCATTTCGCGCATCCGCGAGGATTCGACCATCGACAACGGCCTGTCGATGTGGATCGTCTCCGACAATCTGCGCAAGGGCGCGGCGCTCAACGCGGTGCAGATCGCCGAGCTGCTGGTCGAGCGCGGCCTGATCCAGCCGAAGAAGAAGGCGGCTTGATTCTCGCTCACGGGCCGCACCGCCGCTGACGCGGCTGGCCCTGCGCGGGGACGACCGGCGGCCCGCAGTCGCGGGCTCGCCCTTTGGCCGGGTGGTGTTGAAAGGTTTGCGAGGACATTGATGCCCTTCCTCTCCCCCGTCGATCGGGGGAGAGGTGGCCCGAAGGGCCGGAGTGGGGGTCGACCGGCCTCGCCCGTTGTTGTTTCAGCCGGCCTCGGCCTCATCAAGACCCTGGTTGTCAGCGG
>NZ_JAMYTH010000009.1:0-185263 GCF_040322415.1 Mesorhizobium sp. M0152 | reverse complement strand
GGCATAGACTTTGCCGCGTCGCGCCGTTCTCGATCGAAAAATGTATTCATCTCAGCTAAAATAAACGCGGCGGTAACCGAACCCTGCGACTGTCGGACGGATAACTCCGGACTACAGTGGGCTGCCAAGCAGCCCGTCGCCACCAGGCACTGATCCGGGATCGGTGGGGCGAGGTGTTTCGCGCATGCGCGAAAAGTCCAGTAGTCGAGTGAGTTTGCGCACGACGGTGCTGCTGCTTTGCGCGCACCTTGGGGCATCTCCGGCGAATGCCCAGGAAATGACGACATCGCTGGTCGACATCCATCAGGGCTCGCCGCTCAGCGACCGCGCGAGAGGCCTAGGCGCCGGCGGTTATGAATTGCAGAACGGAAGCCAGGTATCTTTCGACCAATGGTATCATGCAAACTGGGTCGATATGCACGTGGAGTTGCTGACCCAGATCACGGAGAATACCGGTGTCCTCTGGGGATTTGGGACCGGAGAAGAAGGCGAGAAGTATCGGATCGAGCCCAGCCTGAAGCTTGGTTTCCTCACTCAGGTGCATCCGAGCCCGAACAGCACTCTTTCCGTGGCGCTCACCACCACCATCGGGGGCAATCTCACCGAAAAATCCTGCCAGGCCGATTACGGAGATTTGGGCAGCTACAGCGTCAACTGCCGGCTCGCCGCCAGCGAGATGGCGCCTGAGGAAACCTTGAAATATCTGGTTAACGCTAAACCGGAGAGCCAGCACCTCTGGCTGAACTACCGTGTTACGTTCTGATCGCCGGGATCCGCAGATGAAAAAATCATGTCGCCCCGAAGTTCGCGATCGTCTGTCCCAGTTCTTGTTTGACCGGAGTAAGAACATGTCAGCTAGTCACTTGAAATTCGGTATCGCCATGGCTTTCGCCATCCTGTCGGCGCCGATCGCGTCGGCACAGGAGGCACCCAATGCGGACGAGATGGCCGCACTGTGCCATGGCGGCCGCTCCATATGTATGAGCGCAACGATCCCGGCCGCACGCACGCAAGCCGTGCAAGGATGGATGAGCCCCGACGTTGGCGCTGCATGGGCCGCGGGATACAAGGGCAAGGGCGTCACGATTACCGTCATCGACGACTTCAGCAGTTCGTCGCGCTTCTCCGGCAATTTCGGCATTGGGGTGCAATACCAACGGCACGGCGAATGGACCCGTGAGGAAGCCGGCATGATCGCACCTTCGGCGACGATCAGGTCGAAGGACTTCACAAGCGGCACAGCCGTCAACCTGGCGAACGGTCTGAACGTGCTCAACCTCAGCTACGGCATGTATGCAGCCCAGGGCTATAGCGTAAACCAGATCGGATGGAGCGCGGAGGAAGCTTCGATCATCTCCTATGCCACCAAAGGATCAGCCGTTGTTTCCAAGGCAGCC
The DNA here is from genome assembly GCF_040322415.1 of Mesorhizobium sp. M0152. NCBI lineage: Bacteria > Pseudomonadati > Pseudomonadota > Alphaproteobacteria > Hyphomicrobiales > Phyllobacteriaceae > Mesorhizobium > Mesorhizobium sp. M0152. The sequence goes on along the minus strand of NZ_JAMYTH010000009.1, from coordinate 183,866 downwards.
GGTAACGATTCGATTGCCGTCGGCGGTATCACGAACGGCCAGCAGGACTATCTCGACATGGCCCTGGTCGGCAAAGCGTCGGCGATCTTCGTCGGCGCGCTGGCAACGAATGGCACAACGGCAATCCCGGCCCAGCTTGCCTGGTACTCCAACTATGCTGGCTCCAACCCGCTCGTGCAAAGCCACTTCCTCGTGGTTGGCGTGGATGGAAGCAAGACAGGCCTTTATGGCACCTCCTTCGCCGCACCGATCATTTCAGGATATGCAGCGATAATAGGCAGCAAATTCACCAAAGCTACGCCGACCCAGATCACCAACGATCTGCTCAACACGGCTCGCACCGATACGCTCGTCAACTACAGCGCCTCCGTCTACGGCAAAGGCGAAGCAAGCCTTTCACGCGCCCTGGCGCCCGTAGCGATCAGATAGGCGGGCAGCGTCTCGCCCGATGATGTTTGGAACGGTTCGGCGTTCGTGAAACGGTGAACCGCTCTAGGTTTCAAGTGCCTTCGCGGCGCGTTCGAGCAACGCGCCGCGATCAGGCGCAAACCCCGCCTCGACCCATTCCGCCTCGAGGTTTTTGAGAATCTCGCCAAGCTTCGGCCCTGGCTTCGCGCCGAGCGCGGTCAGATCGGCACCTTTCAGCGGAAACAATGGTTTTTTCCATTTGAGCGCAAAGGCGAGCAGCCGCGAAAAACCGCCGGCTTCAAGCAGCGCCTCATTGTCCTCGACGGCGCGCACCCGCGCTGCGGCGAGCGACAGCCGCAGACGGTCGACAAACCCTTGGCGGTCGCCGCGATAGAGCCTTTTCGCAAGTTCGCCCTCGGTCGTCTTCGGCCCGACAGCGACGGTAAGCGCCCAGTGGCGCAGGCGGTCGGCGTTCCCCGTCGACAGCCTCAGCCTGTCGGCGAGTGTCTTCATGCGCGCCACGTCCGGCGGCACGATCGCTTCCAGCCTGAGCAGCGGATCCGGCGTCCAGCCCAGATCTTTCTCGGCCTTGGTCAGCCCATGGATCGCATCGATGCCCCACTTTTCGCTTTCCGGCAGCGCGCTGGTCAAAACGCCGGCCTGGCGCATCCACAGCAGCGCCCGCGATGGATCAGGGGCCGAGAAAAGCTTCCTCAATTCAGACCAGACACGCTCGGCCGAGAGCTGGACCATGCCGTCTTTCAGACGGGCGCAGGCCTTCAGCCCCTCGGCGTCCGGCCGGCCCTCGCCATACCAGGCGAAGAAACGGAAGAAACGCAGGATGCGCAGATAATCCTCGCGGATGCGCGCTTCCGGATCGCCGATGAAGCGCAGCCGGCGCGCCTCGATGTCGGCGACGCCGCCGACCAGGTCGACAACCCCGCCGTCGGCTTCGGCATAGAGGGCATTGATGGTGAAATCGCGCCGCTCGGCGTCGAGCTTCCAGTCGCGCCCGAACGACACCTTGGCGCGGCGGCCATCGGTCTCGATATCGGCGCGCAAGGTGGTGACCTCGTGCGGCTTGCCGCCGGCGACCACGGTTATCGTGCCATGCTCGATGCCGGTCGGCACCGCCTTGAACCCCGCTGCCTCGGCACGGCGGATGGTTTGCTCAGGCAGGCACGTGGTGGCGACGTCGATATCGGCGACCGGTTGGTCCATCAGCGTGTTGCGCACGGCGCCGCCCGCGACGCGCGCCTCTTCGCCGCCCTCGCTGAGTGCGGCGAGCAGGCGCTGCAGGTGCTTGTCGGTGAGCCAGTCGGCCCTGCCCGCGATCGAGACACTCACGCATAAAGCCTTTCATAGAGCGTGCGGATGATGCCGGCGGTGACGCCCCAGATGCGCCGGTCGCCGTAAGGCATGTCGTAGAAGAACCATTCGAGATCGTTCCACATGCGGCTGTCGCGCTTGTGATTGGCCGGATCCATCAGGAAGCGCAGCGGCACTTCGAAGGCGGCGTCGACCTCGTCGGCGTTGATCGTCAGCTCAAAACCGGGCCGCACGATGGCAAGCACCGGCGCGATGCGGTAACCGCTGCCGGCGACATAGTCGGGCATGCGGCCGATGATCTCGATACGATCGCCGCCAAGGCCGATCTCCTCGAAGGTCTCGCGCAGTGCCGCCGCTTCCGGGCTGGCATCGGTCGGATCGATGGTGCCGCCGGGAAAAGCCACCTGCCCCGAATGGCTGCGCAGCCTTTCGGCCCGCTTGGTCAATAGAACCGTCGCATCGCCTTCGTGATCGACCACCGGGATCAGCACCGCGGCATTGCGCAGCGCCTTTGTCTGGTTGAGGCGCGGGTGGCCGGGATTGAAACGATGGTCGCCATAATCGTCGCCGGCATGCGCATCCGGCTGCGCCGCGAAGCGCGCGCGAAAATCCGCTGACGAAAACGGCGCCGGCGACACCTGGTCCATCACGCACTCAGCCGCTTCAATTGGTCCGCCGGCATGATCGGGAAAACCGCGCCCCTGGAGCGTACGGCAAACATCGTCTTGCCGCCGATCGCGATTTCCTCGCCATGCCCGACCAGTTCGTACATCACCGGCCGCGCCACCAACGCCTCCAGCCGGCCACGCACCAGGACATAGGGCTTCAACCCGCCGGTCTCGTTCTCGTCGACGAAGCGCAGCGGCCGCTCCGGTCCGGCCTCGACCACATCGCCGACATTGGTGCGGAAAGTGACGATCTGCCCGTCGCCGCGGCCCGAAACGTCCATTTCGACGGCGATGAAGGGCGCATCGGCGACGCGGATACCGACCTTTTCCACCGGCGTCACCAGATAGGTCCTGCCGTCCGCGTCCTTGCGCAGCACGGAGGAGAAAAGCTGCACCAGGGGCATGCGGCCGATCGGCGTTCCCAGGTAGAACCAGGTGCCGTCAGCCTTGATTTCCATGTCGAGATCGCCGCAGAAGTCCGGATTCCAGCGCTCGACCGGCGCCGCGCCCTTGCCGGCTCGCGCCGCGCGCGAGATCAACGCCTCGAGCCCGCGCGCCTCGGTGGCGCCCGTAAGGCTTTGTTCGCGATGTTCGAAGGGTCCCGCCATGGTCACGAAATAGTCACTGTTGTTCCGCTTGTCAGCCTAAGTCTGTGATTTAAATTCCAACATAGGCGCCATGCGAGGCCGAATCGCGGCAACCCATGGTATGGTGCCGGCCGGTATTCCAACCATGGTATTTCCAACCAAAGGGATCGATGCGGCATGAGCGTGATGGTCAAGGAAAGCCCGATCAGCGAAAAGGACATGATCGCCGAGGCCGAGAAGGCGCTGGCCGACATTTCCAGGATCCGCGACGGCGTCGGCCGGGTCATCTTCGGCCAGGAGAGTGTCGTCGAACGCACGCTGGTGGCGCTACTGGCGGGCGGCCATGCGCTTCTGGTGGGCGTGCCGGGTCTCGCCAAGACCAAGCTGGTCGAGACGCTGGGCGTCGTGCTCGGCCTCGACTCGCGCCGCATCCAGTTCACGCCGGACCTGATGCCGTCCGACATCCTTGGCTCCGAGGTGATGGAGCAGGACGAGGCTGGCAAGCGCTCCTTCCGCTTCATTTCCGGGCCGATCTTCGCCCAGCTTCTGATGGCCGACGAAATCAACCGTGCCTCGCCGCGCACCCAGTCGGCGCTGCTGCAGGCGATGCAGGAGTACCATGTCACGATCGCCGGTGTGCGCCATGATTTGCCGGCGCCCTTCCATGTGCTGGCAACGCAGAATCCGCTGGAGCAGGAAGGTACCTACCCGCTGCCCGAGGCCCAGCTCGACCGCTTCCTGATGCAGGTCGACATTCTCTACCCCGAGATCGAGGCCGAGCGCCGTATTCTCCTGGAAACCACCGGCGTCGAGGATGCGAAGGCCCAGAACGCGCTGTTGCCGGTTCGGCTGAAGGAGATCCAGACCTTGATCCGCCGCATGCCGGTGCCCGAAAGCGTCGTCGGGGCGATCCTGGCGCTTGTGCGCTCGGCGCGTCCCGGCCAGGGCAACGCCGAGACCGACAAGCATGTCGCCTGGGGGCCAGGCCCCCGCGCCAGCCAGGCGCTGATGCTGTGCACCAGGGCGCGTGCGCTCTACGACGGGCGGCTTGCGCCCTCGGTCGACGACGTGCGTGCGCTGGCCGAGCCGGTGCTGCAACACCGCATGGCGCTGACCTTCGCCGCCCGCGCCGAGGGTACCAGCGTGCGCGATGTGGTGGCGAAGCTCGTGAAAGGGATTTGATGGCGCGCATCGGCGAGGTTCAGGCACCGGCGGCGACGCGTGACGCGCTCGCCCGCGGCCGGTTGCGGGCCTCGCTTGTACCCGACCTGCTGGTCGAGGCGCGCCGCATCGTCAACACGGTGATCGCCGGCTGGCATGGCCGCCGCAAGCGCGGCATCGGCGAGAATTTCTGGCAGTTCCGGCCCTATGTCGAAGGTGATTCCTCGCGCATCGACTGGCGCCGCTCGGCCCGCGACGACCATACCTATGTGCGCGACCGCGAATGGGAAGCCGCCCATACGGTCTGGCTGTGGGCCGATCCCTCGCCGTCCATGCTCTACAAGTCGACAGGCGCCAGCGTTTCCAAGCAATCGCGCGCACTGGTGCTGGCATTGGCCATGGCCGAGCTTCTGTCGCGCAGCGGCGAGCGCATCGCCTGGCCGGGGCTGACCGATCCGTTCACCGCCCGCAACGGCGCCGAGCGTATCGCCGCCCAGCTCATGCATGCCGGCGACTTACCGGCGAAACCCGATTTGTCCGATATCAGGCGCTTCTGCGACATCGTCGTCGTCAGCGATTTCCTCGACCCCGTGGACGAAACCATGGCCTGGCTCGACGTGCTCGCCCGCCACGGCGCGCGCGCGCATTTGATCGAGGTCGCCGACCCGGCCGAGGAAACCTTTCCCTATGCCGGCCGTACCGAGTTCACCGATCCCGAAACCGGCGACAAGCTTACCGCCGGCCGTGCCGAAATGCTGGGCGATGAGTATCGCCTGCTCTACGCCGCCCGCCGCCAGGAACTGGCCGGCTGGTGCAAGCGGCTCGGCTGGAGCTTTACCGTCAACCACACCGATAGGCTGGCTTCCGAGGCGCTGGTGCGCCTGCACATGGCGATGACCGCCGATGGCGGCTATGCCGGGCTGACCGGAGGTCATGCCGGGCTGACCGGAGGTCATGCCGGGCTGACCGCTGGTGTCGGTTCTGCCGGGAAGGCCGTCGCATGAGCTGGCTGCCGCTCTCCTTTGGCGCTCCCATGGTGCTGTGGGGCCTGTTGGCGCTGCCGGTGATCTGGTGGCTGTTGCGGCTGACGCCGCCCAGGCCGCAGACCGAGATCTTCCCGCCGCTGAGGATCCTGGCGCGCGTGCTGAAGCGCGAGGAGACGCCGCAGCAGAGCCCGTGGTGGCTGACGCTGCTGAGGTTGCTGATGGCGGCCCTTATCGTCGCCGCGCTTGCCGAACCGGTCTTCAACCCGCGCGAAAAACTGCCGGCCGAGGGCGCGGCCCTGGCGCTGGTCGTCGACAATGACTGGGCAAGTGCCGCCGACTGGGACAAGCGCGTCGCCACCGCCGAGCGGCTGATCAACGACGCCGGCTCGAACGGCGTGCCGGTCATCATCGCCTTCACCGCCGAAAAGCCCAATGCGGAGATCGGCCCCTTCGATGCCGCCGCGGCACTCAATCGGCTGCGCGCCGCCAAACCGCGGCCGATCCCGACCGATCGGCCCGCGGTCTATGCGCGCGTCGCCGGTGCGCTTGAAACCCTGCCTGGCGCTAGCGTCGCCGTGCTGGCCGATGGCCTGGCGGCGAAGGGCGACGAGGCCGCCTTCAACACGCTTTTGTCAAAAAATGCCGCCCGCGTCGTCTGGGCGGTGGCCGACCGGCTGTCGCTGACCGGGCTGATGGCCGCCGACAACCAGGTCGATGGCTTTGCGCTGACTGCCATCCGCGCACCGGGCGATCCAGCCCCGGCGCAGGTCACCGCCGGCGCCTTCGACGACAAGGGTCGCCGCATCGCCGATGCGACGCTGACCTTCGCGCCTGGCGAAACCACCGCCACCGGCACCATGGCGGTGCCGTTCGAACTGCGCAACGACTTCTCCTCGATCGCGCTCGATGGCGAGCGCCAGGCCGGCGCCGTGCGCGTGCTGGACGAAAGCTCCAAGCGCCGCCGCGTCGGGCTGCTGTCGCAGGCCGAGGCCGACCAGGCGCAGCCGCTTCTGTCGCCGCTCTACTACATCAGGCGCGCTTTGCAGCCCTTCGCCGATCTTGTCGAACCATCGAGCGCCGATCTCGCCGACTCCATCCCGCAAATTCTTGACCAGAAGCCGGCGATGATCGTCATGGCCGACATCGGCACCATTCCCGCACAGGTCCGGCAGAGGCTGGTCGACTGGGTCGACAATGGCGGCACGCTGGTGCGTTTCGCCGGATCGCGGTTGGCCGCCGCCAGCAACGACGACGACCTGCTGCCGGTCCGCCTGCGCACCGGCGAGCGTTCGCTCGGCGGCGCGTTGTCATGGACTTCGCCGCAGCCGGTCACCGAATTCCCCAAGGCCGGACCCTTCGCCGACCTAGCTCCGCCCAGCGAAGTCACGGTGAGCAGGCAGGTTCTGGCCGAACCGACGCCCGACATCGTCGAACGCACATGGGCGGCCCTCGCCGATGGCACGCCGCTGGTCACCGGCTTGAAAAAGGGCAAGGGTACGCTGGTGCTGTTCCACGTCACCCCCGAGGCAACTTGGTCGAACCTGCCGATTTCGGGTAGCTTCGTCGAGATGCTGCGCCGCGTCGTGCAGTTGTCGCGCAACCAGGGCGCGGCGATCGCCGGCGCCGAAGCCGCCGCCACCTCGCTGGCGCCCTATCGCATGATCGCGGCGGACGGCTCGCTGGTGCCGCCGACGCCGGATGCGCGGCCGCTTGTGCCGGGCGCGGGCGCGCCGCAGCCGGTGACTTTCGAGAACCCGCCCGGCCTCTACGGCTCCGAAACCGGCGTCTTCGCCCACAATCTGCTCGATGCCGCCAGCACGCTTGCACCGCTGGCGCGCCCACAGATTGCCGTTCCGGTCACCACGATCCAGTATGCCTTCGATGAATCGCGCAACCTGAAAGGCGCGCTGGTCGCGGCCGCCCTTGTGCTGATGCTGCTCGACACGCTGGCGGTTTTGTGGATGGGCGGCCTGTTTTCGCGCCGGCCGCGCCGTGCCGGCGCGGTGGCCACCACCGCCGCGATCCTGATTGCGCTCGGTGCACTGTTCGGCCATGCCGATCCGGCTCGTGCCGACGATGCCAAGCCGGGCGACGAAGTGGCAATAGAGGCGATTTCGAAGACCCGCATCGCCTATGTGCTGACCGGCGTGCCGGGGGACGATTCGATCAGCCGCGCCGGCCTCGAGGGCCTGACCCGCTTCCTGATCGAAAAGACCGCCCTGGAGCCGGGCGCGCCCGCCGGCGTCGACATCTCGAAGGACGAACTGTCGTTCTATCCGCTGATCTATTGGCCGATCGATCCGGCTGCGGCAATGCCGAGCCAGGCCGCGATCGCCCGCATCGATGCCTATATGCAGCAAGGCGGCACGGTGCTGTTCGACACGCGCGACCAGTTCGCCAACGGCATCGGCGCCGATTCGACCAGTCCAGCGACCGAGCGGCTGCGCGACATCCTCGGCGATCTCAACGTGCCGCCGCTGGAGCCGGTGCCGTCAGACCACGTGCTGACCAAGTCCTTCTTCATCCTGCCCGAATTCCCCGGCCGCTTCGCCGGCAGCCCGCTCTGGGTCGAGGCGTCGCTCGATGCCAGCAACGCCGACAACCGCCCGGTGCGCACCGGCGACGGCGTCTCGCCGATCATGATCACCGCCAATGATTTCGCCGGCGCCTGGGCGGTCGACGAGAACGGCGACGCGCTGCTGCCGACGGTGCCGGCCGACCCGATGCAGCGGATCTACGCATTGCGCGCCGGCGTCAACATCATGATGTACATGCTGACCGGCAACTACAAATCCGATCAGGTCCACGTCCCCATATTGCTCGAACGGCTGGGGCAATAGGATGACGCTCTTTCTTGCGCGCTCCGCGGATCAACCCCTCCCTGCAAGGAGAGGCTAAGGCATGAACTGGTCGATCTCCTTCGAGCCGCTGATTTCCTGGCCATTGCTGGCTTTGGTGCTGGTGCCGCTGGCGCTGCTTGCGCTTGTCGGCCTGTGGTTTCGCCAGCGTGGCGGCGTCCTGCGTCTGGTGGCCCTGCTGGCGCTCGCCGCCGCCCTGTTCAATCCAGTGTTTCTCAACGAAGAACGCGAGCCGCTGAAAAGCGTCGTCGCCCTCGTCGTCGACCGCAGCCAGAGCCAGGACATCGGCGAGCGCACCAAGCAGACCGACGAAGCGCTGGCCGGGCTGCAGCAGCGTCTCGGCCGCTTCAAGCAATTCGACGTGCGCGTCGTCGAGGCCGGCAAGGCCCAAGCCGCCGAGGAGCGTACCGAAACCCGGCTGTTCGGCGCGCTTGAGGGGGCGCTTCGCGACGTGCCGCCCTCGCGCATCGGCGGCGCCATCATGATCACCGATGGCGAGGTGCATGACGCGCCCGCCGGCAAGCCCGACTTCAATGCCCCGATGCATGCGCTGATCACCGGCAACGAGCATGAAAAGGACCGCCGCATCCGCTTCGAGCACGCGCCGCGCTTTGGCCTCGTCGGCAAGCCGCTCGACATGACCTATCGCGTCATCTCGACCGAGAACGAGACCGGCCCGGTCGACGTGCGCGTCTCGGTAAATGGTGAGCAGGTCGCCGTCGAGCATGCCACCGTCGGTCAGGCCATGCCGCTGCAGGTGACCATTCCCAGCGCCGGACGAAACATCGTCGAACTCGCCATCGACCGCGAACCGGGCGAACTGACCGATGCCAACAACCGCGCCATCGCGCTCATCGACGGTATCCGTGAGAATTTGCGTGTGCTGCTCGTCTCCGGCGAGCCGCATGCGGGCGAACGCACCTGGCGCAACCTGTTGAAATCCGACGCCTCGGTCGATCTCGTCCATTTCACCATTCTGCGGCCGCCGGAAAAACAGGACGGTACGCCGATCAACGAATTGTCGCTGATCGCCTTCCCGACCCGCGAACTGTTCGTCGAGAAGATCAAGGATTTCGACCTCATCATTTTCGACCGCTACCAGCACCGCGACGTGCTGCCGATCCTCTATTACGACTACATCTCCGAATATGTCGAAAAGGGCGGCGCGTTGCTGATCGCCGCCGGTCCCGAATATGCCGGCGAAAGTTCGATCGCGCGCACGCCGCTGATGTCGGCCCTGCCGGCGATGCCGACCGGCGAGGTGGTCGACAAGGCCTTCTATCCGCGCCTCACCGATCTCGGCCAGCGCCACCCGGTTACACGCGGGCTCGACGGTTCGGCCGCCGAGCCGCCGCACTGGAGCCGCTGGTTCCGCACCATCGGCGTGCAGAACCCCGAAGGCGAGGTGGTGATGAAGGGCGCCGACAACCGGCCGCTGCTGCTGCTCGACCACAAGGGCGAAGGCCGCGTCGGCATGCTCCTGTCCGACCAGGGCTGGCTGTGGGCGCGCGGCTTCGAGGGGGGCGGCCCGCACGTCCAGCTCTACCGGCGCATCGCCCACTGGCTGATGAAGGAGCCCGAGCTCGAGGAAGAGCGTCTGACCGCCGACGGCCGCGGCATGGTGCTGGAGATCCGCCGCCAGACCATGGCCGACGATCCAGGCCCCGCCCAGATCATTACCCCCTCCGGCAAGACGTTGAGCGTCAGGCTGGAGAAATCCGAGCCCGGCGTCTTCCTCGGCAGCGTCGAAACCAACGAGATCGGCCTCTACCAGGTCGCCAATGGCGACCTGACCGCGCTCGCCCATGTCGGACCGGTCAACGCACCGGAATTCGCCGATGTCGTCTCCACCGAAAACCGGCTGAAAGCGCCTGCGGAAGCCACAGGCGGCAGCGTGCGGCGGCTGGCGTCGTCCTCTGCCCTTGGCAGTGGCGTGACGCTGCCCTCCATCGTGCCGGTGCGCTCGGCCGGCGCGGCATCCGGCAGCGACTGGATCGGCCTGCGCACCACCGACGACAGCGTCTTAAAAGCCGTTTCCCGCGTGCCGCTGTTCGGCGGCTTTCTCGGCCTCGGCCTGCTGCTCCTGGCAATGGGTTCGATGTGGTACCGCGAGGGACGGTAGCTCCCTTCTCCCCGTCACTATACGGGGAGAAGGTGCCGGTCCACCCTCTGCAGCGCAGCTGCTGGGGAGGACGGGCAGGCGGATGAGGGGCAGCGCCAACTTGAAGTGATTGGCAATCTCCACGACCTGCGTAAGTGAATTATCGTCAGCCCTGGCGCCGCCCCTCAATGTCCTGCCGGACATTTCTCCCCGTATAGTGACAGGGAGAAAGAGGCTGTCGCGGATGGTTTCGCCAACCGTCGATGAGCCCTCCTCCTCACTCCTCCGGTTCTGTCGTGAACAGCAGCGGGTAGCCCTTGGCCTTGCCGGCATCGGTGGCGCGCGTCGCCTTGGTCTCGGCGACATCCTTGGTGAAGACGGCAACCACGCAAACGCCGCGCCGGTGCGCGGTGATCATGATCCTGTGCGCCTGGTCTTCGCTGAGCTTGAACTCGCCCTTGAGCACCGTCACCACGAATTCACGCGGCGTGAAGTCGTCATTGACGAGGATGACCTTGTAGAGCTTCGGCCGCTCGATCTGCGGCTTGACCTTGGTGCGCGGTTTGGTGGTGATTTCAGGCATCGGAACCGACAGTTTGGCGATCGATAACTTCGCTGTCTCATTTTGCCATGGGCAACAGCGATCGTCCATTTTGATTGGCGCGCGGCCCGGCTGCGGCCAGGCGCGACCATTCACGATCATGTGGGGCATTATGCCTGGGGTTCAACGGTCCTGACGACCGAAGATGTGGCGGCCCGAACCCGGCCGCATGGCCGCGGCGGATGGCACATCGGAGCGAAGGCGGTTGCCCTCGGCGTCTCCTCGGCGCTCCAGCCAGGCCGCGATGGGCCACGCGACGACGCAGCTGAGCGTCAAGCCGGTGAGCATGACCAACAGCCAGGCCTGCACCGGCGTGATGTAGTCCCAATTGGTGGAAATCACCGGAGCGAACAGCGAGGGCTCGGTGCGCCCGCTGGCGGGATCCGGCACCGGGCTGGCGGTGAACAGGATCAGCCCCCGGGCCGCAGCGGTGGCGATCAGGCCACCGAGCACCATCGAACGCAAAATGGACGAAAGCCGCTTCTTCATGCGGATTGCCCTACAGGGCCGGCGTTGCGATCGGGTTAAGGTCGGGTGAAGCGCCGGCACCGGCTTCGCCCACGCATCGGTCGGGCCTGTCGGTCCGCTTCGTCGCCGATGACGGCTCTTCAAGTGCTCGGACAGGAAGAAGGCCGCTCCAGCCCGAAGCAACTGGAGCGGCCTTTCGCAAGACTGGCAGGTATGCCGGGCCTGGATCAGGCCTTCGGCACGTCCTTCTTGACGGCCTTCTTGACGGTCTTCTTCGTGTCGGCCTTCTTGTGCTTCTTGACGGTGACCTTCTTCACCGGGGGCTTGGCGGGGGTCGTCTCGGCCGGAGCGGTGGTCGTCGTGGAAGCAGCCGGAGCGGTGGTGGTCGTCGTGGTGGCGGCTGCATTGCCGAGGGCCGGCATGGAGAAGGCGAGAGCGACGGCGAGACCAGTGGCGGAGAGGATGGACTTCTTCATGGCTTCATTTCCTTTTATGCGGGTCGAGTTTCTCGAGTTTCACTGAACTGGGTCGTTCGGTGTCACTCCAAGCAGCTTCAAAGCGTTGGCGAGCATCCGGATGCCCTGCGCCTGTTTCTTGGCGGCGCAGTACCGGTCACCCTTTTTCTGAAGTGCCTTTGCCGCGGTGACCTGCGTTGCCGTGGCGTGGGTTTCGAGGGCTTCATCGAATTGGTGGCTGAGATTGGCACACCGCTCGCTCCGGGTGGTTGGCGTCACCTTTGCGTCCGACTGTCCGACAGCGGCAGAGACCAGGCCTATGCCCAGCAACGCACCCAACAAACTGATCGACAACCTTGGCATCGGTTTATCCGTGAACCCGGAGACTTGCGTCGCGGCCAATGACCTGACCGCCACGGCACCGTTATGCCGCCCTACTTTTTCAGGAGTTTTTCCGGATTATAGAAATTTGTTTCTGGATTGTTTCTGGCCGGCCCGACGCGAAGGCCACGAATGCTTTCGATGTGGAGAATGCGGAATTCGTTCTCCCTCGAAATACCGGGCACTGGCCAACATATGGCCCGAATTCTATCGTGTGGCTGACCAGCCAAGAATAGTTTGGCCGGCAGCCGAGACAGACACCTGTGAAATCCGACGCACACATACTGATCGTCGACGACGACAAGGGCATCCGCGACCTGCTCCAGGAATTCTTCCAGAAGCGGGGGCTGCACACATCGGTTGCCGCCGACGGCACGGAGATGGAGACCATACTGCGCCGCGCGCAGGTGGACCTCATCGTACTCGACGTGATGCTGCCCGGCAAGAGCGGGCTGGAACTGTGCCGCGACCTGCGTGCCCAGTATTCGACGCCGATCATCATGCTGACCGCCGTCACCGAGACGACTGACCGCGTGGTCGGTCTCGAGATGGGTGCGGACGATTATGTGCCCAAACCTTTCGACCCGCGCGAGCTCCTGGCCCGCATCCGCGCCGTGCTGCGCCGCAACGGCGCCGCCGAGCCGAAGCGCGCCACCACCAAGCAGATCTACCGTTTCGCCGGCTGGACGATGGACAGTTCGCGGCGCCGGCTGACCGCGCCCGACGATGTCAGGGTCGAGCTGACGATGGCGGAGTTCAACCTGCTTCAGACTTTCGTCAAGAGCGCCCAGCGCGTGCTGACCCGCGACCAGCTCATCGAACTCTCCGGCGGCGACAGCGACTATTCCTTCGACCGCAGCATCGACATCCTGGTCAGCCGGCTGCGGCGCAAGATGGAAGACGACCCCAAAACGCCCAAACTGATCCTGACGGTGCGCAGTGGCGGCTACCAGTTCCTGCCCGAAACGACCTCGGAATGAGACGTTTCCTGCCGCAGACATTGCCTGTCTGGGTACTGCTGATCGTCATTGCCGGCCTTTTGATCAGCCAGGTGGCGACCCTCTATATCGTGGCGCGCGACCGCGCCGCGGCCAATGGTGTGGTCGACCTCTACCGTCTCAACGACCGCGCCTTCTCGCTGGTGCAGTTGATGAGCAGCGCCACGCCCGAGGAGCGCAAGGCGACCGCGGCCGGCCTGTTCAACTCGACTTACGCGCTCACCGTCTCGGATACGCCCGCGGTCACCTCATCGATCGCCAGCGACGACGAGCTGGCCGAGCTCGAAGACATCCTCGTCGGCCGACTGTCGAAATTCGGCGTCACCGACGCACGCGTCAGGCGCGATCCGGCGACGCGCGAGGCCGACGATGCCAGCGGCGCGGCCCCGGGACCCGATATCGGCCAGGTGGAACGAGACCTCCTGGTGCTGGCCGCCAACTTCGCCCAGAGCGACAAGCTGACGGCCTCGCTGCGCTTCGCCGACGGCCAGTGGCTGAACTTCACCGAGCCGATCACCCCCGCGGGCCCGATCCTGAGCGTCGACAGCCTGCCGCTTTATTCGCTGATCGCCGGACTGGTGGTGATCATGTCGATCTGGTCGCTGCGCCGGCTGACGGCGCCCTACCGGATGATGGAAACCGCCGTCAACAGGATCGGCAAGGACCTGAAGAGCCCGCCGATCGCCGAGACCGGCAGCCGCGAGGTGCGCGCCGCCGCCAAGGCGATCAACGCCATGCAGGCCCGCTTGCGAGAGTATGTCGAGGACCGCGAACATCTTGCCGCGGCGCTGGCGCACGATCTGCGCACGCCGATGACCCGGATGCGGCTGCGGCTGGAGCTGTTGCGCAAATCGGCGGTTCGCGAGGCGCTGGCGCACGATCTCGCCGATGTCGAGAGCATCGCGAGTTCAGTGATCGACTTCGCCACGTTCGAGGTGAACGAGGAGAAGAGCGAACGCATCGACTTCTGGTCGCTCGTGGAATCGATCGCCGACGGCTATCCGGACGTCTCGCTCGACGAGAACGATACCCGCTCGCGCGGCCTGATCTGCATGGCGCGACCGGTCGCGCTCAAGCGCTGCGTCACCAATCTGGTGCAGAACGCCGTCATCTACGGCAAGAAGGCGCATCTCAGCCTGCAACGCCTGGACACCATGATCACGCTGACCATCCGCGACGAAGGTCCGGGCATACCGCAGGCCCAGATCGACGCCGTGTTCGGCTCCTTCGTGCGCCTGGAACAGTCACGCAACCGCCAGACCGGCGGCCTCGGCCTTGGCCTCACCATCGCCCGTAACATCGCGCGCGCCGCCGGTGGCGAGGTCCGCCTGTCCAATCACCCCGATGGCGGACTGCTGACGGAACTGCGCCTGCCGCTGGCGGCATAGGTCTTGCCCGCGTGGCTCCACCCAGAGCAATTCCAGCAAAAGCGTGAAACGGTTTTCCGTCCGGAATTGCGTAAAAACTAAAGACACAGAGCGGTTCGAAACGGCGAACCGCATCTAGAAGGCGCTCCTTTCATCGCTCGCCGGTCCGGCCCGCCGAAAAGCTGCCGGCGTGGTGTTGAATTGCGCTTTGAATGCACGGGTCAGTGCCGCCTCCGAGCCATATCCTACGGTCGCCGCGATTTCACCGATCCTGGCAATTCCGGCGCGCAGTTGGTCTGCGGCAAGATCGAGCCGCCACGCCGCCAGGTAGCGTAACGGCGTCTGGCCGACGACTTCCGAAAACCGGGCGGCGAAGGCCGAGCGCGATAACCCGGCAATGTCGGCCAACGCTTCCACTGTCCAGCGCCGGGCCGGCTCCTCGTGCATTGCCGACAGCGCCCGCCCGATCGCCGGGTCGGCCAGGCCGCTCAGCCAGCCGAGATTTTGCGGGTTCCTGGCACCCCATTCGCGCACGGCCTCGACGAACAGCAGATCCAGCAGTCTGGCGATGGCGATGGCGGAACCGAGTTTCGGATACCGGGTTTCCTCGACGAGGAAATGGCTGGTCAGTTTCATCCATTCCAGAGGCTTACCGGATTGCGCCTCGATATGGACAAGCGCTGGCAGGACCTTCAGGAGCTTGGGAGCCAGCACCCCAGCGAAGGAGAACTGGCCGCAGACCACGTGAGTCTGCTCGCCACCGCCGCCGAAGACGTACGCCGAACCACGCCGGGTGGTCGCATTCGTCAACGCTTGATCCGCCGGAACAGGATTCAATGCCGGATCGCTGCACAGCACATGGCCTGCGCCCAACGGCAGGATGACCAGATCACCGGCCTCGATCCGGATTGCGTTGCCAGCATCTGGCTTTAGCCATGCCGAGCCGCGCTCCACGATGTGGAAATGCGACACTGGACGGCGAAAGCTCAGACTCCATGGCGCCGAAAAATCGTTGGCACAGACGAATTCTGCGCGCATGCGCACGAGGGAAAGAACGTCGGACATTGCATCCGGGGCGCCGCCGATCTTCGGCATCTGTCACCTTTCCGTCATCTTGCGTGGACGCTGAGCAAAGAAATCGAGCGCCTGGGCCATAGATCACGCTTTCGTTTGAGAACTACATTGCCACGCAATCAAGAGCGACAGTGAGGCGAAACGCAAGTGGCAGCGGGCGAGATCGAAGACGTATCCGATAAGATGCGCAGGGTAGGCGTGATGTCGCGCCGTAGCTTTTTTGCGACGGCAGCGGGCGGCCTGCTGTTGTCGGCAGGCACGTTTGGGCAGGACCAGCGAGGCCATCCGGTATCGCTAAGCGCGTGGCT
Source organism: Mesorhizobium sp. M0152 (assembly GCF_040322415.1). Lineage (NCBI taxonomy): Bacteria > Pseudomonadati > Pseudomonadota > Alphaproteobacteria > Hyphomicrobiales > Phyllobacteriaceae > Mesorhizobium > Mesorhizobium sp. M0152. Next base: position 168,116 of record NZ_JAMYTH010000009.1, on the reverse strand, counting down.
GCGGGTGGCGCCGGACGACACGATCCTCATCATGATTTCGCAGTCGGAGATGGGGCAAGGCATTTCCACGACGCTTCCTGTTGCCTTGGCGGACGAACTCGGCGCGGACTGGTCGAAGGTCAAGACCGAATGGTCCCAATTCGACCCCGCCTATCGCCACCCACAATATGGCTGGATGTTCACCGGCAATTCTGAATCGACTTCGACCTTCTATCCCATCATGCGCACCATGGGCGCTGCCGCCCGCGAGATGCTGGTTCAGGCGACCGCCGTGAAACTCAAGGTCGACGCGACCTCGCTGCAAGTGCGAGACAGCAGAATTATCGACCCGACCTCGGGCCGGTCAGTGGGCTTCGGTGAGATGGCAGAAAATGCTGCCAGGCTGCCGGTACCTGACAAACCTGCGTTGAAACCCGATTCGGACCTGACGATGATCGGCAAGCCGCAGCCGCGGCGCGATATTCCACCCAAAGTCAACGGCAGCGCCATCTTCGGCATCGACGTCAAAGTGCCAGGCATGGCGGTGGCCGCGATTCGGCGAGCCCCTGCGCAGGGCGGCAAACTCGAAAGCTACGACAGGGCAGGGATTCTGGCACGGCCAGGTGTGATCGCCGCCGTCGAGATCGCCTCCGGTCTCGCGGTTGTCGCCGACCGCTACTGGACGGCTAAGCGCGCGCTGGACGAAGGCGGACCTGTCTTCGCAGAGGGGCCGCTGGCAGGCTACGCGACCGGGAGCCAGAGGGCCGACCACATGGCGCGCCTGAAGACAGGGGACTTCACGGTGAAACGCAGCGACGGTGACGCCAGGGCCAGGCTGGCGGTTGCGCCCCGCGTATTCGAGGCGACCTACGAGATTCCCACCCAGGCGCATGCCACCATGGAGCCGATGAACTGCACCGCCCACGTTACGGCAGATAGCTGCGAGTTGTGGGCGCCAACTCAGGGCGTGGAAATCACTCAGGCAATCGTCAAGGAGATGACAGGCTTCAGCGACAGCCAGATCGTCATCAACCGCACCTTTCTCGGCGGCGGCTTCGGACGGCGGCTGCTGGCAGACTTCGTACGGATCGCCGTCCAGGTGGCCAAGGTCGTAAATCGGCCGGTGAAGGTGATCTGGAGTCGCGAAGAGGACTTCGCCTACGACGCCTATCGGCCACCGATGACCCATGCGGTAAGCGCCGCTCTTGGCGCGGATGGCTTGCCGTCGGCCATGGTACACCGCATCGTCTCGCCATCGCACATGCTCTATGTGTTCCCGCGGTCAATGATCAAGGCGCAGCAGCCGTGGGATCGCCCGATAGCCCCGCCATCCGAATACGATGCAATGGCCGTCGAGGGAGTGCTCGATCCGCCTTACGCAATCGCCGACTATCATGTCGAACAGAATTACGTCGAGACGCCGCTGCCGGTATCGGTGTGGCGCACCACAGGCCATGGGCCGAACAATTTCGTTCTGGAAACCTTTCTGGACGAACTAGCACACGCCGCAGGCAAGGATGCGCTGGACTATCGGCTGGCTCTCGCCCGCAACGATTCGCGCGCCGTCGCGGTGTTGAAGACCGTGGCCGCGATGTCGGCTTGGGGGCGACCAACTCCGAAGGGCCAAGGCCGGGGTCTGGCATTGGCCAAGGCGTTTGGCGGTTATGCCGCTCAGGTCGTCGACGTTTCCGTCGATGGAAAGGACATTCACCCACTTCATGTCTGGACCGCGCTCGACTGCGGCAAGACACTAGACCCCGGCATCGCCGCCGCCAACGTCGAAGGCGGCTTGGTCTGGGGTCTTTCGGGGTTGCGCACCGAAGTGACCTTCGAGAAGGGTGCGGTGCAACAGACCAATTTCGACGCATTCGATCCTGTACATCTTTGGGAAACCCCGAAGACCGAGACCCGGTTCGTCGAAAGCGGCGCCAAGATCGGCGGCACGGGAGAACTCGGCCCGGTCCCGACGCATGCCGCATTCTGCAATGCAGTGTTCGCCGCGACCGGCGAGCGCATTCGCGCGCTGCCGCTGTCGCGGCATGGCTATCGGCTGGTTTGAGGAGGAGATCGCGATGATCAAGCTCACCGTTAACGGCAAATCGGTCGAAACTGCCGCCGACCCGGATACGCCGCTGTTGTGGGTGCTGCGCGACGATCTCGGTCTCACCGGCACCAAATATGGCTGTGGTATCGCTGCCTGCGGCGCCTGCACCGTCCATGTCGAGGGCGAAGCCGTGCGCTCCTGCTCCTACCCGCTGTCCGCGGCCGCGGACAGCGCCGTCACGACCATTGAGGGCCTGTCACCGGATAGCTCGCATCCCCTCCAGAAATCGTGGATCGACCAACAGGTGCCGCAATGCGGTTATTGCCAGTCCGGCATGATCATGGCTGCTGCAGCGCTGCTGAAAGAAAAAGCTAAGCCATCCGACGCAGACATCGACGCTGCCATCACCAACATTTGCCGGTGCGGCACATACCAGAGGGTGCGGCAAGCGATCCATCGGGCGGCGGGAGAGCAGGGATGAACCGTCTTGAACTGCTCGGCCCGATGATCGTGTGTTTGGTGGCGATAGGGTTGTGCGCCTCGCTTGTATTGCGGGCCGTGCCCGAAGCAGTCGCAAGCGACGGTCGCAGCGTCTCTCTGGCGGCCTTCGCGCGCATTGACGAGGTGCTGACCAGCCCGCGCTGCCAGAACTGCCATACGCTGAGCGATTTTCCCCGTCAGGGCGATGACCGGCATCCACACCTTTTCAATGTCATGCGCGGCCCGGACGGTCATGGCGCGAGCGGCTTGGCTTGTGCCACCTGCCATGGCCGGGCCAACAACGCGGCGAGCGGAGTACCCGGCGCTGATGACTGGCATTTGGCCCCGCGAGGCATGGGCTGGGAAGGGCTAGCGCCAGCATTGCGATGCGCCCATCTCAAGGACGCGAGCCGCAATGGTGGGCGGGACGGTGCCGCAATCATCGATCATCTCAAGACCGCGCTCGTTGCGTGGGCCTGGCAGGCAGGCGGTGATGCTCGCAAGCGCCCGCGAACGCCGCCACCAGTCCCCTACGACGAGTTCCTGAGGGCCGCCGAACTCTGGGTAAATTCCGGCGCCGCATGCCCGGAGGCGAATTGAGGAACCACCTACTGGAGCAAGTCCACGAAAAGTGTGAAACGGATGGAGCGGTTCGGCACTTCCATGAAACAGTGAACCGCTCATCCAGCCAGGCCAAGTCGCCCGCGTGCAGCGTCTGGAGATGCGTTTCCCGGCTTGGACGGGAGTTTTGAGCCAACGCGTATCACGAACCGCCGGTTCAATCGCCGCACCGTTTCGGGCTAGCTGAGCAAAAGGCGACTACCGCCGCAGCACCGCGCTTAGCACGTCGCGGATGCCGATGGCGCCGACGAAGCGCGACTGGTCGTCGAACAGCGCCACGGGTGCGGTCTGCGAGCGATGCATGGCCAGCATCACGGTTTTCAGCGAGGTGCCGGGATTGGCCCAGAACACTTGCGCGGCCTCCTCCGACTGGCTCTCGACGTCCGCGCAGGATACCCACACCGCCGGCTTGCCGTCGCGCTCGGCCGCCGCCACCAGCCCATGATCGTCGATCTTGAAGCGCGTCGTCTTGCGCCGGTCGAGCCAGACCCAGCCATTGTCGCCGTGTTCCAGGTCACGGCGGTCGCGCATCACGTTCCAGGCGGTGAGCACCGACAGCGGATTCACATTGGCGATGAAGTCGCGGACGTAGTCATTGGCGGGGCGCAGCACGATGTCTTCCGGCGCGCCGGTCTGGACGATGCGGCCGCCCTCCATGATCGTGATGTGGCTGCCGATCTTCAGCGCCTCCTCGAGGTCGTGGCTGACGAAGATGATGGTCTTCTTCAGTTCGGCCTGCAGCTGCAGCAACTCGTCCTGCAGTTTGGTGCGGATCAGCGGATCTAGCGCCGAGAACGGCTCGTCCATCAACAGGATCGGCGCCTCGGTTGCAAAGGCGCGGGCCAGGCCGACGCGCTGCTGCATGCCGCCCGACAGCTCATGGGCGTATTTCTTCGACCACTGGTCGAGATTGACCAGCTTGAGCTGGCGACTGACGCGTTCCTTGCGCTCGGCTTCCGGCACGCCGGCGAGCTCGAGGCCGAGACCGACATTTTCCTCCACCGTGCGCCATGGCAGCAGGCCGAACTGCTGGAACACCATCGCCACCTGCTTCTGGCGCAGGCGCCGCAAGGTCGCTTCGTCGCAAGTGACGACATCGACGGTGCGGTCGCCGTCCTTGACCAGCACCTGGCCGCGCGACACCACATTGAGCCGGTTGACGGCCCTGAGCAGCGTCGATTTGCCGGAACCCGACAGGCCCATCAGCACCGAGATCTCGCCCTCGTGCACGGTGAGGCTGGCGCCGGCGCAGCCGAGCACATTGCCGGTCTTCTCGAGGATTTCGGCGCGGGTGGCCCCTTTGTCGATCATCGCCAACGAACCCGCCTGGTCGGCGCCGAAGACGATGTCGACGTTCCTGAAATCGACGGCGACGGTCATTTCTTGCCTCCAACGCCAATGCGGGTCATGCGGTCGAGCACGATGGCGAGCACGACGATGGCAAGCCCTGCCTCAAGCCCGAGGTCGATCCGGCGTGAGCCAAGCGCCCGGTTGATTTCGGTGCCGAGGCCGCCGGCGCCGATCAGCGCCGCGAACACCACCATCGACAGCGACAGCATGATCGATTGCGTCAGGCCCGCCATGATGGTGGGCAGGGCCGAGGGTAGTTCGACCTTCCACAGCAGCTGGCTTTTTGTGGCGCCGAACGCCTCGCCGGCCTCGATGATCGATTTCGGCACCGAGACGACCCCGAGATGGGTGAGCCTGACCGCGGTCGGGATGACGAAGATGATGGTGACGATGAGGCCGGGCGCGTTGCCGAGGCCAAACAGGGTCAGCACCGGGATCAGGTAGACGAAGGTCGGCAGCGTCTGCATCAGGTCGAGCACCGGCAGCATGAAGCGGTAGACCTTCGGCTTGTGCGCCGCCCAGATGCCGAGCGGCACGCCGATGGCCATTGCCATGGCCGCGGCCGCGACGACCAGCACCAGCGTCTGCACCGTCTGTTTCCAGAGGTTCTGGTTGATGATGAAGATCAGACCAACAAAGACGCCGATGGCGAGCGGTCGCGACCGCTGCAGCAGCCAGGCGACGACGGCGATGACCAGCGCCAGCAGCACCGGCGGCACCATCAGCAGGATGTCGACCACTCCGTCGAGCAGGAAATTCAGGCCGTTCGAAAAGGCCCTGAACACAGTGTCGAAATTATCGATGAGAAAGCCGAAGAACGCCTTTCCCCAGGCGCCGATCGGAATCTTGTGATCGGCCATGAATTTCGAAATCGGATCCATATCGCCCCTCTCATGCAGGAGGCCGCCCTGCCCTCGGCCTCTACTGTCGCAACGTCATCTTCTCACAGCATATGAAAAAGGGCAGCCCTTTCCTAAATGGCTGCCCTTTTTGTTCCCACGGCGCCGCGCGTCTTTTTCAGACGCGCAAAGAACGCTGCGGCATTTCATGTGCGCATGATCCCTTTCCGAAACTCGAAACCGATTTTCGGGATCATACGCCCATGCCGAAATCAAAGCCGGCTTAGCTTCCAAGCGCCGTCTTGATCGCCGCCGCCGCGTCGCCGCCGTCGAAGGTGGTCACGCCGGCAATCCACGGCGTCACCGCGTCCGGATGCTTCTTCAGCCAGTCGGTCGCCACCGTATTGGCGTCGCTGCCCTTCAGGATGGCGTCCATCATCTCGCCTTCCATGTCGAGATTGAACTTTAAATTGGCGATGAACTTGCCGGCATTCGGGCATTCGGTCATGTAGCCTTTGCGCACATTGGTCGAAACGGTGGCGGCGCCGAAGCCGCTATCGCCCATGCCGTCGAGATAGGTGATCTTCATGGCGCCCATAACCGGGTGCGGCGTCCAGCCGAGGAAGGCGATCCACTCGTTGTTCTTCATCGACTGCTCGGCCTGGGTCAGCATGCCGGCCTCAGAAGACTCGACCAGCTCGAAACCCTCGAGGTTGTCCTTCGGGTTCTTGATCATGTCGAGGATGATGCGGTTGCCGTCATTGCCGGCCTCGATGCCGTAGATCTTGCCGTCGAACTTGTCCTTGAACTTGCCGAGATCGGTCAGCGACTTGACGCCGGCGTCCGCCACATAGGTCGGCACGACGATGCCGTAGCCCGCCCCGGAGAGGTTCTCGCTGACGGTCTCGACCGAGCCGTCGGCGGTGTAGTCCTTGATGTCGTTGGTCATCGACGGCATCCAGTTGCCGAGAAACACGTCGAGATCCTTGTTCTTCAGCGACGCATAGGTCACCGGAACCGAAAGCTGGATCACCTGCGGCTCGTAGCCGAGCGCGGTGAGCAGCACGGAGGCAAGCCCTGTCGTGGCCTGGATGTCGGTCCAGCCGACATCGGAGAGACGCACCGCCTTACAGCTCGCCGGATCGCCGGCAAAGGCGGCACTGGTGGACAAAAAAGCCGCCAGGCCGAGGCCGGCGACGAAGGAATTCATGCGCGACATAGATATTCTCCCATTTCGATTCTTGACGGGGCGAAGTTACGGTTTCTCTGCCCGCCTTGTTTCGTCAGCCAAACACCATTCTGGTGTGGTTTCAAGCATTAAGGCAATCACGATCAACGGCGCGGGCTGGCCAATCAGCGACACATCCGACGCTTTCCGGGCCGAGCCCTGACCTGGTCCAGGCCGGCCGTGGCGGCTTTTTCAGGGGAATGCGGCGGCGGCCCCTCCCCGCGGGGCGACAAGTCGGCTTAAAAGAACGGCATGGCCAAGCTCTATTTCCACTACGCGACGATGAACGCCGGCAAGACGACGATGCTTCTGCAGGCGTCGTACAATTATCGCGAGCGCGGCATGACGACGATGCTGTTCGTCGCCGGCCATTACCGCAAGGGCGACACCGGCCTGATCTCGTCGCGCATCGGCCTGGAGACCGAAGCCGAGATGTTCCGCGACGGCGACGACCTGTTCGCCCGCGTCGCCGAGCATCACCAACGCAGTGCCGTGCATTGCGTCTTCGTCGACGAGGCGCAGTTCCTCGAGGAAGAACAAGTATGGCAGCTCGCCCGCATCGCCGACCGGCTTAACATCCCGGTCATGTGCTACGGCCTGCGCACCGATTTCCAGGGCAAGCTGTTTTCCGGCTCGCGCGCGCTGCTCGCCATCGCCGACGATTTGCGCGAGGTGCGCACCATCTGCCGCTGCGGCCGCAAGGCGACGATGGTGGTGCGCCTCGGTCCGGACGGCAAGGTCGCCCGGCAGGGCGAACAGGTGGCGATCGGCAAGGACGTCTATGTCTCGCTCTGCCGCCGCCACTGGGAAGAGGAGATGGGCCGCGCCGCGCCCGACGACTTCATCGGCTTTACCAAGGCCTGACCGGCGCGGCGGTCTTTGCGGCGTTTCACGGAAGCGTCGAACCCACTCTATCTGTTAGTTTTTGCGCTGCTCCGGACGGGAGACCGTTTCACTCTTTTCCTGGATTTGCTCTATAAGGCCGTCAGTCAGAGTTCTCCGGAATCAGCCATGCTTCGAGCCGTTTCGTCAGCCAGCCTCCTTCTTCTTGCCACCTCCGTCGCCACCCATGCCGGTGGCGACCCCGTGCAGGGCAAGCATGTTTTCAACCGGTGCCTGGCCTGCCACGAGGCGACCACCGACCGCGACAAGGTCGGCCCACATTTGATGGGTGTCGTCGGCCGTCCCGCTGGCAGCGCCGAAAGCTTTCTTGGCCATTATTCGGAAGCGATGAAAGGTGCCGGCGCCGCCGGCCTGGTCTGGGACGAGGCGAACCTTGCTCAATATCTCAAGGCGCCCAGGCTGAAGGTGCCCGGCAACAGGATGGCCTTTGGCGGACTGACCAGTGACGACGACATCGCCAACGTCATCGCCTATCTGAAAGCCGATCCCAAACCTTGAGCCGCGAGTTCCGGGTCGGCTTCCGCTTTGCCTGGCGAGGTCGCGATTGCTTCAGTGCTTTGGTCAATTCGAGGCGTCGGTGCCGGCTGGAATTGAATGCATCGCCGTCACTTTTGCCGGCCTGAAAGTTCAATGACAGCTGAGCTACGCTTACCCGCTGCGGTAGTCACGCCACGATCACCTTCACCTGCCTTTCAAGACCATGACGAATTCTTTTGTTTTCAGGGCGGGCCTTGTCTTGCGTCTTTCAATCCCTGGAGGCCCCACATATATTCGCCGCTGTTCGCAACCAGCGACGTGATGCCGAAGCGGGAGGCCCCAATGGCGACATTGCAGAATTTCGATGCTGAAATTGCCAAGACAAAGCAGGTCGTCCAGGACATGCGGACCAAGATCGAGCAGTCCGGGACCGTGCTCGACACGCTTGCCACCGCCGACAAGAAGATCGGCGACGCCAATTTCGACATCGAGAACGCCCGCATCGAGGATGTGCTGAAGCAGCAGAAGGTGATGGAAGGCAACATCGCCGATCTCATCATCGGCCTGGAGGACGCCACCAACGTCTTCGGCGCCGAATTCGAGAGCATGAAGAATTACACCGGCTGGGAAAACTTCGTCGGCGTCTTCTCCAGCCAGCGCAAGCAGCGTCTGCGCACCGACCGCGTGCGCAACATGTCGCTGGCCGGCAATCTGCAGGAATTGCTGGCCAAGTCCGACACCATTGTCGGCATATTGAAGGCGCAGAAAGAGGTCCTCGACCAGCGCTACAAAACCTCAGAGACCAGCCTGTCGCAGGTCATCGAGCGCCGCAAGACCACCATGTCCAACCTGGAGACCGTGCAAAAGCGCATCGAGGAGCTCAATCCGATGCTGCTCGACATCGAAAACAAGATCGCCGCGTCGACCAGCCAGAAGGAGCGCACGCAGCTCGAAGGCGAACGCTCCAAGCTCGCTACCGAATACAACGAGAAACAGGCCAAGGAGCAGGAACTGCTGGCCGAGAGCCAGACGCTCGAGCGCTACACCTCGATGTTCCAGACCTTCGTCGATTCGCTCAACAACCAGATTGCCGCGCAGTCGACGCTGATCAACAAGCTGACCATCGATACCGAGCAGCGCATCGTGCTCTACAAGGCGCTGGAGGATTCCCTGAAGACCGCCGCCCAGCAGGACGTCGCCCACAAGATCAACACGCTGGGCAGCCAGGTCGACAACACAGCCGAGGAAACCATGGCCGGCATAGGCGCCGCCTCGCAGAAGCACATTGGCGATCTCCTGGAAATGCACGAGAAGAATATGGTGGCGACCGCCGACATCCAGCGCCGCAAGAAGTTGGCCGACGATGCTTTCGCCCGCCGCTTCGACGAAGTGCTGAAGAAGCACAATTCGGCCAATTACGTGCAATCGTAATCGCCGCATTCATCGGTGCGACAATCCAGGGCCAATAGCATGACCCCCGAAAACGACGCGGCGGCGCGGTACTTCTCGGCCATAACGGCAGCACTCAGCGGCCTCGAAGTGTTCATGCGCGACGACCGCTCGCCGCTTTATCGCCACGGCATCGTCGCCAAGATCGTCGCCGAATATATCGCCCGGCTCGACAAGTCCTTTTCCTGCTGGCGCAACCGGCTGGGCTTCATGGACACGTTTCGAATTTCGCGCGCGGAAAGCGGCTTCCCGGTGTTCCAGAACCTGCTCGAGCTGGAAAACGACCGTCGCCAGGCGGACAGCCGGCTCGCCAACATCCCGGCAGCGGGCGAATTGCGCGAGGAGATGGCCGACTTCATCCTGCGCCACAAGGAATTCCCCGAGGCTTTGCAGAAGTCGATGGCCGAGCGGCTCTATCTCGAGGACGTCAAAGGCGAGAATACGTTCGGTCCGTTCACGTTGGCGCAAACGGCCAAGGTCTCGGTCAATCCGAAGACGGCGCGGCCCTACTATCTCGTCCATTGGGCGACCTTCGACGGTAGCGCCAACCTGCCGTTGGTCTATATGGTGACGGTGGAGGATTCCTCCGAAGCGATGATCCGCCAGCTCGTCGACAGAAGCGGCAAGCTCAACGACAAGGTCGACATTCCGCTGCCGGTCGACGGCCTGCTCAACCCCGAGCTTGCCCACCGTTTCGACGATTTCACCGAGAAGAATTCCGCCTACACGCTGTCGCCGGCGACGATCGCCGTCAACCTCGACAAGGATTTCGAGCCGCTGCATCCCAAGCAGCTGCGCCGCGTCGTGCTCGGCCCCTTCTATTCGGCTGGCATTACCGACAACAATTCGACGGTGACCGAGGTTCTGGCCAAGGTGCGCAAACCGGAAAATGCGTGGCTGCTGACCTGGACCATCCAGGAAGTCTACTCAAAAGCGGAGAAACCCGGCCGCAAGGGGCTGTTTTCGAGCGAGAAGACGACGCAGGAATTTTTCATCAACACCGACGATCTCGAAGCCGCTCGCCAGGGCGTGTCGAGCTATGAGAACCACGCGCTGATCCCGCACGAAGCGTACCAGGCGCTCTACGCGGCGGGCGAGGCACAGAAGATTTTCGCCGGCTACAAGGTCCACATCCTGTCCAATGGACAGGTCATCTCGGACGTCTGACCGTCACACCACGGAGCAACCTTCATGGATACCGGCCTGACCACCATCCCGGAAGCGGCGATTGAAAAGCACCGCGCCACTGCGCAGAGCTTTATCACCCGCATCGTCGTGCTCGAGGACCCGTCTAGCTCCTCCGGCACGGCACTTGCCGGCACCAACCGCCGCTTCGTCTCGACCGTATCGGTCGGCTCGGTGCGCCGCACGCGCGAGGTCGAGCTGGCGAAGACTGTCGGCGCCGTCCATCCCGACGACCAGTTGCTGACCATCCCGCAGCACACGCTTTTGTTTCGCGCCCGACGCGGCACGGCGCTCGCGCTCGCAATTTCGGAGGTGTTCGCCGAAGGCTCCGACCTCGAAAGCCTGCAGGCCAAGAACACCCGCGCGCCGCTCGAAGGCGACGAGGCAGCGGCCTTCAAGAAACTTCTGTCGGCCTCGGCTTACATATCGGCCTTCAGCCTTGCTTCCTATCTGTTCCAGCTGATCGACAGCGACGGCGAAGCGCCCAACGATATCCCCGAACCGGATTTCCTCTTCGACACGCCGCAGGATGCGGTGAAGTCGATCCTGGCGGGCCTCGACAAGGCGATATCGGGGGCATCCGACGATGCCGATTTGATGACCAGGGCGCGCGCCTTCGCTCGCGTCGCCATCGACGGGCTCTTGGCGCGAAAAGGCCGCTTCGACGGCATCGGTCCGTTCGAGAACGCCCATATCCGCATCGATGCCGACGATTTCACCCTCGACGGCTTCGACGTCGCGCCCGGCAAGCGTTCCAAGCCACTGGTGATGACCTTCAAGAAGCCGGAAGAGGTGGTCGGCAACCACATCGCCAAATACCAGTCGGTCAAGCTTGCAAAGATGCTGATGGCGTACGACTTCGAACGCGAGTTGAACCCGTTCGTCGAGCTTGGCGGCTTCCTGTTCACCTTCATCGGCGACGGCGCGCCCGGCACTGGCAAGACGACGCTGATCCAGATGATCGCCGGCCTCGTCAACAATTACTGCCAGGTCGCCGGCTATCCCTTTGCCTATGAGAATTTCGGCGTCGACCAGATCTCGTCCTACCAGGGCAAGTCGGGCCAGAACTGCCGCCAGTTCGTCAACAATGTCTTGAACCCGCGCGTCATCGGTTTCGGCACAATCGACGATATCGACCAGGTGGCGGCGCGCCGCTCCGACGACCGCGCTTCGGCCGGCCAGCAGGAGATCACCGGTGTGCTGATGGATGCCTTCGCCGGTGCGGCTACCGTGGTGCGCGGCAATTGCTCCTTCGGCATGTTCTCCAACTATCCCGAAAACGTCGACGATGCGCTGCGCCAGCGCGCCGGCGCCCGCTGGCTGGTCGACGGGCCGCAGACCCGTGACGACTACATCGACATCTTCGTGCTGCTTGCCGGCAAGAACCACAAGATCCCGCTCGGCGACCACAAGCTCTACGCCGCCCAGGAGATCCAGCGCGCCGTGACGGAAGCCTATGAGGAGCATGAGAAGCCGCAGGAAGATGGGCTGATGAAGGTCTACGAGCGCTACATGAAGGAAAATGGCGCGCCCAAGTCGATGGCCGACATCGGCACCTATCTGCACCTGATCAAGGATGCCGAGCCACGCTTCACCGGCCGCGCCATCAAGAACGTCACCGACGCCATCAAGATGCGCGCCATGGACATCGAGCTTCCCGACGACTGGTTCGAAAAGCCGGAAGCCTTCATGCACAAGGGCTACGACGAGAAGAAGGCGATGATCGAGGAACTGCGCGGGCCGTTCTCGATGGACATGGTCATGCAAGAGATCAACCGTTACGCCGACAGCGAATTCCGCTATTCCGACAAATCCGACGACTCCGCCGTGGAAAAACTGCTGCGCGACGCCCGTCTGCGCGAGAGGGCGGCGCGCGAGATGGAGGAGATGAAGAAGAAGGGCAGTTGGAATGTGTGAGTGGAGCGCCCTTTCCTTCTCCCCGTTTACGGGGAGAAGGTGCCCGAAGGGCGGATGAGGGGCAGCGCCATGCGTAGTGGAAACGAGCCGAAGGTGGCGAGAGCCCGTGAGCTACGGAAGGTGGAAAACGAAGCCGAGGAAAGGCTTTGGCATGAACTGCGCGGACGGCGATTGAATGGCCGCAAGTTTGTTCGCCAACTGCCGATTGGCCCCTATTTCGCTGACTTCGCTTGTCGTGAAGCCAATCTGGTCGTGGAAGTTGATGGAGCCAGCACGCAAACCGATCCCGTGATCGATACAGGGACGAAACTATGAATAGGAATGGTTGGTCGGTGCTAAGAGTTTGGCACGTTGATGTCCTGACGGGCCGCAAGAGTGTTCTGGATACGATTGTTGCGGCGCTGGATGGTAGGCTCAACCAGAGAATGATCGCTGTCGACGTTAAGTTTTTGCCCTCTTCAACGTCAGGGGAAAGATGATGAGCGTTTGCGCCGCCCCTCATCCGCCCTTCGGGCACCTTCTCCCCGTAAACGGGGAGAAGGAATAATGGTCCGCAAACCCGACCTTCTGCGCGACAATGAACTCATCTATGGCCGGCTGCTGACGGTCGACGAGACGCATCTCATCCAGCGTTACAACAAGGCGCTGGCGGCGTTCGGCCTCACACCCACCAAGCTGAAGAGCTTCCAGATCGACCGTACCGGCTTCTCGCCCGAAGTGGCCGAGGAGTGCGGCGACTACGACTATCTCGATCCCAATGAGGTCAATCGCCGCTTCATTATCCTGACGCCGTCGCAGATCGACCTGCCGGTGGTGCACACCGCCTTCTCCAACACCTCGCAGCTAATGTTCGAGTTCATGTCGAAGAACCAGCGCGCCATCGACGCGCTGACCATCAAGGACGTGATCTACGGCGAGATCGAGGATTCCATTCCCAAGGTCAACGACATCGAGGACCTGCTGTCGATCAACCAGGTCGAGTTCAAGGTGCTGTCGGCCGAGGATGTGCTGGGCAAGGCCGCCGAGCTCGGCAAGCTGGTCGACCGGCTGAGGCAGGAGCCCGACGCCTGGCGCGACAATGCCATGCTGACCCGAATGGTGGAACTGGCGAAAATCTGCGGCGATATCAGAGAGAACGCTCTGGTGCCCGACCAGGTGATCTTCCGCCACAACGCCTACTGGACCAGCCATTTCGGCGGCCTCTACGTGTTCGTCGATCCCGACATGACGACGGTGATCAGCAATCCGGCCGCCCCCGGCTTCCGCCGCTCGCGTCCGTGGCAGGTCAGCTATCTCTCGATCAACGATGCCGACAAGGTATTCAAATTCCTTGCAGCCACCGGTCGCATCGAACTGCCGCGCGCCTCCTGGATCGAGACATCGGGCTATCTCGAGCACCGGGCCGAGATGGTGGTGCGCGCACTGATCCGCGATGCCGAGCCGAACCGCAACCTTACCGACGTCGACAAGGTCTGGCTGCAGACCTGGATCCAGAGCCATGCGGACCTGATCACCAAGGACGGCAATTTTCCTTTCCTCAATGCCGCCAAACGCGAGATCGCCCAGCTTGGCCACCTCAAGATCGAGGATGTCTTTCCGCAGCAACGTTTCCTGGTGATCAGGGCAAAGCCCGACCATCCCGACGCCTGGCTGATCAACCGGCTGATTTCGGATTTCGTGGCGTCGGACTTCGTCTCGCGCTACATCTTCAACAAGCAGGGCTTCTACGACGATTATGACGGCTTCAGCGACGCCTGGCGATCGCATGTTGTGGACGTTCTGAAAACCACATATTTGAAGGATAAGGTGGCGTTCCGCACACGCCTCTACGGCCTGACTGACTAGAACGAAATAAACCGTCATTTCGTTCTAACGTGTTGTTTTGGCGAATAATGTTATCCAAAAAGTCTGCAACTTTTTGGCATCATGCTATGAGGGGTGACACAGCCATGCTCAATCCGATCGTGAACTTCTTCACCCGGATTTTCCAATGGATCGGCCGCGGCATCGGCCTTCTGATCGGCGTCATCCTGTGGCCGTTCCTATGGGCCGGGCGCTGGTATGCGCAACGCGGCTGGATCCTCAAGGCGGTGGTCGGCCTCGCCTTGCTGGTGCTGATCGGCCTTTACGCCAATTTCTTCTACGCCACCCAGTGGTGGAACAATTTCAACCCGAGCTACCCCGACAACTACACGTTCGAGAAGCGCAACGTGTCCGCCGGCGAACAGCTGGCCGCCGGCGCCGGCACGGATACCGCCCGGACCTGCGGCAACTCCGGCATCGCCCAGATCGCCGCCGACCTGACCGATTTCAACGTCAACCAGAATGCCTGGATCTCGTCGATGATCCTCTACAAGCTCGGCCTGTTCGGCATCAACTGGGACAACACGCCGTGGATGGACAACAAGGCCTCGTTCCAGCGCGGCATCAACCAGGCGGTACGGCGCACAGCGACCGAACTCGCCGACAATCTCGGCCGGGTGCGCACGACATCGCAGATCGATGCCGACCTGCAGGATGCGCGCGGCAATCTGCAGTTCGACGAATACACCTGGTATTTCGGCGTGAGTCCGTTCGGCCCGAAGACGCCGACCCCCAGCTACTATCGCGACGCCGTGCGCAAGCTGCGCTCGTTCAACGCCCGGCTGGCCACCTGCCAGGCGACCTTCGATGCCCGCGCCGACAATCTGAAGCAGTACATCGACCGTATCGCCAGCGACATCGGCTCGACCTCGGCCATCCTCAAGGAGCGCGCCGAGAACCACAACAATGGCTGGTTCGACTTCCGCGCCGACGACCGTTACTGGTTCGCCTATGGCCAGCTCTACGCCTATTACGGCCTGATGAAGGGCGCCCAGGCCGACTTCGATGACGTCATCAAGGAAAAGCATTTGCAAAGCCTGTGGGACACGATGGACGCCCAGTTCGTCTCGGCGCTACGCATCCAACCGTTCATCATCGCCAATGGCCGCGAGGACGGCTGGCTGTTGCCGACGCACCTGACGACGATGGGCTTCTACGTGCTCAGGGTGCGCTCCAACATGGTTGAAATCAGCAACGTGCTGATGCAGTAACGCTGTTCCGCCGCAACCTCTTCGATGGCGGATTTGCGCCGTCGCCTCTGTCGCATTCCGTGCATTGTGCGGCTGTTTTGAGACGGCGGAGCGGCGCGTCCTCTGGCTTCTATACGGCGCGGCAAACGGAGCCAGAAAGAACCGCTGACAGGTCGGCCGGTCCGCAGAGGAATTTTCTCTAGAGGAAACATAGTTGCATGAAAGTTGACGCCGCGGCAGCGACAGGGTTAGAACATGCCCTCGCGCCGTTCCAGCCTGCCTGCGAGTGAGATCAACCCGTCCCCTCCACCGTTCAATCCAGAGGAAAGCCGTCATGGCCGAAGTGAAGTCCGACATCGAGATCGCGCGCGGCGCCAGGAAGAAGCAGATCCAGGAGATCGGCCAGAAGATCGGCATCCCGACCGAGCATCTTTTGCCCTATGGCCACGACAAGGCGAAGATCTCCGCCGAGTTCATCAAGTCGGTGAAAGGCAACAAGGACGGCAAGCTGATCCTCGTCACCGCCATCAACCCGACGCCGGCCGGCGAAGGCAAGACGACCACCACGGTCGGCCTCGGCGACGGCCTAAACCGCATCGGCAAGAAGGCGATCGTCTGCATCCGCGAGGCTTCGCTCGGCCCGAATTTCGGCGTCAAGGGCGGTGCGGCCGGCGGCGGCTATGCGCAGGTCGTGCCGATGGAGGACATGAACCTCCATTTCACCGGCGACTTCCACGCCATCACCACCGCGCACAACCTTTTGTCGGCGCTGATCGACAACCACATCTACTGGGGCAATGAACTCGGCATCGACACCCGCCGGGTCGTCTGGCGCCGCGTCATGGACATGAACGACCGCGCGCTGCGCGAGATCATCTGCTCACTCGGCGGCGTCGCCAACGGCTTTCCGCGCGAAGCCGGCTTCGACATCACGGTCGCCTCGGAAGTCATGGCTATCCTGTGCCTGTCGACCGACCTGAAGGATCTTGAAAAACGCCTCGGCGACATCATCGTCGCCTACCGCCGCGACAAGTCGCCGGTCTATGCCCGCGACCTCAAGGCCGACGGCGCCATGGCTGTGCTTTTGAAGGACGCCATGCAGCCCAATCTGGTGCAGACGCTGGAGAACAACCCGGCCTTCGTGCATGGCGGCCCGTTCGCCAACATCGCGCATGGCTGCAACTCGGTCGTCGCCACCACGACGGCATTGAAGCTCGCCGATTATGTCGTCACCGAAGCAGGCTTCGGCGCGGATCTCGGTGCCGAAAAGTTCTTCGACATCAAGTGCCGCAAGGCGGGCCTGAAGCCGGCGGCGGCCGTCATCGTCGCTACCGTGCGCGCCATGAAGATGAATGGCGGCGTCAAGAAGGAAGACCTCGGCAAGGAGAACGTCGAGGCGGTCAAGAAGGGCTGTGCCAATCTCGGCCGCCACATCGAGAACATCAGGCAGTTCGGCGTGCCGGCAGTGGTCGCCATCAACCATTTCTATTCCGACACCGAGGCCGAGATCCAGGCGATGAAGGCCTATGTCGCCTCGATGGGCGAAGACGCGATCCTGTGCAAGCACTGGGCCCAGGGATCGGCCGGCATCGAGGAACTCGCCAACAAGGTGGTGAGGCTGGCCGAATCCGGCGCCTCGCAGTTCGCGCCGCTCTATCCCGATGCCATGCCGCTGTTCGAGAAGATCAACACCATCGTCCAGCGCATCTATCGCGGATCGGAAGCGATCGCCGACAAGTCGGTGCGCGACCAGTTGCACGCCTGGGAACAGGCCGGCTACGGCCACCTGCCGGTCTGCATGGCCAAGACGCAATACTCGTTCTCGACCGACCCGAACCTGCGCGGCGCGCCAACCGGTCATACCGTGCCGGTGCGCGAGGTCAGGCTGTCGGCGGGTGCGGGCTTCGTCGTCATCATCTGTGGCGAGGTCATGACCATGCCGGGCCTGCCCAAGGCGCCATCCTCAGAAAAGATCTTCCTCAACGAGATGGGCCAGATCGAAGGTTTGTTCTAAAAACCCTCAACTCCAAAGTGCAAAAGGGCGCCGCAGCGATGCGGCGCCCTTTTATTTCGCGGACGATTACGCAGCGTTGCGAGCCAGTGCCCACTGATTGGAGCCGAAGATCGTGTCGCGTTCCGGCAACGCGCCGGTCTTCAGGCAGTCGACCCATTCGGCGGTCTTGAGCACGGCGGCGAAGCGCGACTGCAGAATGATCGTCACCACGCGGTGGATTTCCTCGGCCGAGGCATAGCCGGCGCTGTTGGCGTAAGGCACCGAGCCGGTGGCGTCGGACAGGAACTCGACCGAGAACCCCATGTGCACGGCGTGGATGATGGTCGACAGATCGCAATTATGCGTCATGTAGCCGACGACCGCGATCGTATCTATGGTATTTGCGCGCAGCCAGTCCTCGAGATCGGTGCCGGTGAAGGCGGAGGGCAGCGCCTTCTCGACATAGTGGTCGCGGCCACGCCTGGCGATCTCGGGATGCAGTTCGCCGCCATGGCTGCCTTTGGCGAAGATTGGCGACGTCTCGGGTGCCATCTGCTTGATGACAACCACCTTGATGCCGGCGGCGGCAGCGGCATCCATCGCGCGCGCCACATTGACGACGCTATCGCGAAACGGCGGATGCTGGATGGCGAGATTGCCGCCATCATAATCGTTCTGGACATCGACGACGACCAGCGCCCGGCGTGGCATGGTGTTGGCTGGCTCAGACATGGTGTTTTCCTTTCGGGCTTGAATGCGATGCGCTAAAAATAAGCCGGTAGTCGGGTCGCCAAAAGTGGCCCAATTGACATCGTTCGAAAGAATTGGGACAATCTGTTCTTCTCGCTGGAAGACGCCCATGGCCGACCCGATCATTGCTGTCCTCGCCTTCGACGGCATCAGCCCGTTCCATCTCTCCGTGCCATGCCTGGTGTTCGGCGAGGACAGGACGGCGCTCGGCCTGCCCCGCTTCGAGTTCCGCATCTGCGCGGGCATGGCCGGCCCTGTCCATACCGAGGCGGGGCTGACTGTTACCGCGCCGCATGGGTTGGAGGGCCTCGACGACGCCGACATCGTCATCATCCCGAGTTGGCATCATCTCAACGAGCCGCCACAACAGCAGCTGGTGGAGGCCTTGCGCCAGGCACATCGACGCGGCGCGTTGATCGTCGGCCTGTGCCTCGGGACCTTTGCCATTGCCGCCGCCGGGCTGCTTTCCGGTCGCGCCGCGGCGACGCACTGGGCCTATTCCGAGCAGTTGCAAAGACTGCACCCCGACGTCGCGGTCGATGCCTCGGTGCTCTATGTCGACAATGGCGATGTCGTGACATCGGCGGGCGTTGCGGCCGGCCTCGATTGCTGCCTCCACATCGTGCGTGCCCGCTACGGCGCGGAAGCAGCGCTGCGGCTCGCCCGCCAGATCGTCCTTTCGCCGCATCGGCAGGGCGGGCAGGCGCAATTCATAGAACATTCCCTGGCGAAAAGCGCGGATGCCGACCGTTTCACCAGGGCCCTCGACGCGGTTCGCGCGACGCTCGGCGAAGCGCACAACCTGGACAGCGTCGCCGAAGCCGCCGGTCTGACCCGGCGCACTTTCACCCGCCGCTTCCAGAAATCGATCGGCACCAGTTTCGGCGAATGGCTGATCGGCCAGCGCATCGAACTGGCGCAACGGTTGCTGGAAGCGACCGAAAAATCGATGGACATCGTCGCCTACGAGGCCGGCTTCGGCAGCGCCACGTCGCTGCGCCAACATTTCGCTGCAAGGCTCAGGACATCACCGGCGCAGTACCGGCGTGAATTCTCCAGGCGAGCCGATCCGGATGTGCGCGCAGCCCATGCCTTGTCGCATTGATCGTCTGCGAAAGCGCGTCAGCCGCGCTTGACCGCCCGCGCGGGATTGCCGACCACCGTCGTGTTGTCAGGCACATCGCGCGTCACCACGGCGCCGGCGCCGACGATGGCGCCCTCGCCGATGCTGACGCCGGCGAGCATGACGGCGCTGCCGCCGATCCAGGCGTTGGCGCCGATCTCCACCGGCCTGGCGATCTCCAGACCGGCCTGCCGTCCGGCAGCTTCCTTGTGATGCTCAGCGCAATAGATCTGCACATTGGGGCCGAGCAGCGTTCCCTTGCCGATGCGAACGCTTGCCGTATCGAGAATGATGCAGCCGGCATTGAGAAAGACGCCGTCGCCGAGAAAGATGTTGAAGCCATAGGCGCAGTGAAACGGCGCCTCGATGCGGGCGCCCCGGCCCACGCTGCCGAGCAGCGCCTTCAACCCTGGCCCGAGATCGCCGCGCTGCCGCGGCGGCAGCGAATTGTGCTCGAACACGGCGTCGCGCGCCGTAACGCGCAGGGCCTCCAGTTCATCGTCGAGGCATGCGTACCATTCGCCGGCCGCCATCTTTGCGCGCTCGCTTCCAGCCATGACGGGACCTCCGGTGGACGGCATTGCCAAAGCATAATTGCAGTGAATGGAAAGTCCCTGCACCCTGCAACACCGACTTGCAATCCTCATTCGCTTTTTAGGGGTCATGCGCTGGTCAAATGCCGGGCCTATGCTAGCCTGTTCTTGCTGGGCTACCTGGCCCGGGATCGAGGGGATCAATCATGCTTTATGTTCTCGCACTTCTGATCGGCGTCATTGCCGGTCTGCGCGCCATGACCGCGCCGGCAACCGTCGCCTGGGGCGCGTATCTCGGCTGGCTGCCGGTTGCCGGCACCTGGGCCAGCTTCATGAGCCACTGGGCAGCTGTCGGCATCTTCACCATCCTGGCCATCGTCGAACTGGTCACCGACCAGCTACCGTCGACGCCAAGCCGCAAGGTGCCGCAGCAATTTGGCGCCCGTATCCTGCTTGGCGCCTTCAGCGGCGCGGTGATCGGCGCCATCGCCGGTTCCACCATCGGCGGCCTGATCGCCGGCGCCATCGGCGCAGTCATCGGCACGCTCGGCGGTGCGGAAGTACGCGGCCGGCTGGCAGCAAGCTTCGGCAAGGATCCACCCGCCGCCTTTATCGAGGACGCGGTGGCGATCATCGGCGGCTTGCTCATCGTGGCGGCGGTGGCATGACGGCCAAAACCTTCGACGCCATCGTCATCGGCGCCGGACAGGCCGGCCCTTCGCTGGCTGGCCGGTTGAATGACGCCGGCATGAGCGTGGCGCTGATCGAGCGCAAGCTGGTCGGCGGCACCTGCGTCAACACCGGCTGCATGCCGACCAAAGCCATGGTCGCCAGCGCCTATGCGGCGCATCTCGCCCGCCGAGCCGCCGACTATGGCGTCACGCTCGAAGGCCCCGTCGGCGTCAACTACGAGACGATCAAGGCGCGCAAGGACAAGGTGACAATCGACGCCCGCACAGGGCTCGAGACCTGGATCGGCAGCATGGACAAATGCACGCTCTATCGCGGTCATGCGCGTTTCGAATCGGCGAACACGGTGCGCGTCGGCGACGACCTTTTGACCGCCGAAAAGATATTCCTCAACACCGGCGGTCGCGCTTCCGTGCCTGACCTGCCCGGCATCCACGACATCGACTATCTGACCAATTCCTCAATGATGGATCTCGACGTTTTGCCGCGCCATCTCGTCGTCGTAGGCGGCAGCTACATCTCGCTTGAATTCGCGCAGATGTTCCGTCGCTTCGGCTCGCAAGTCACCGTCATCGAAAAAGGCCCGCGCCTAGCCGGCCGCGAGGACGAGGACGTTTCGGCAGCCATCCTGTCGATCCTCGAAAACGAAGGCATTGCGATCCATCTCGGCGCCGACGACATCGCATTTGCCAAGCAAGGCAACGACATCGCCGTGACCTTCTCGGCCGGCAAACCAGCCGCCGTCGGCTCGCACGTGCTGTTGGCTCTGGGACGAGCACCCAACACCGACGACCTTGGCCTCGACAGGGCCGGCGTCGAGGTCGACAAGCGCGGCTTCATCATCGTCGACGACCAATTGCGCACCAGCGTGCCCGGCATCTGGGCGATGGGCGACTGCAACGGCAAGGGCGCTTTCACCCATACCTCCTACAACGACTACGAGATCGTCGCCGCCAACCTGCTCGACGATGATCCGCGCAAGGTCAGCGACCGCATCGAAGCGTACGCGCTCTACATCGACCCACCGCTCGGCCGCTGCGGCATGACCGAGGCCGCAGTGAGAAAGTCCGGCCGCCGCGCGTTGGTCGGCCAGCGCCCGATGACCCGCGTCGGCCGTGCCGTCGAAAAAGGCGAGACGCAAGGCTTCATGAAGATCCTGGTCGATGCCGACACCAGGGAAATCCTCGGCTGCTGCGTGCTCGGCCCCGGCGGCGATGAGGCCGTGCATTGCGTGCTCGACCTGATGTACGCCAAGGCGCCTGTCGACACGCTGGCGCGCGCCATGCACATCCACCCCAATGTCTCGGAACTGCTGCCCACCATCGCCCAGGAGTTGAAGCCGCTGGCCTGAGATCTGGAGCAATTCCAAAAGTGGGAAACGGTTTTCCGTCCGGAGTTGCGTAAGGGCTAAGAGAGATAAGGCAGTTCAACGTTTTACTGAGACGCCGAGCCCGGATGGCGCGCCCTTCCGTCCGCTCCACGCTTTCTGCATTGCTGCCTTGCGGCAATAGAGGTTGTGCCCCGTACGGCTCCTCGGGCAGTCTCCCGATTGAACCGATTCATTCTGGACGCCCCATGCCTTTGCCGATCCTTGCGCTTGCCATTGCGTCCTTCTGCATCGGCACCACCGAATTCGTCATCATGGGCCTGCTGCCGGAGGTAGCAGCCGACCTCGGCGTGTCCATTCCCTCGGCCGGCCAGTTGGTCACTGGCTATGCGCTGGGGGTCGTCTTCGGGGCGCCGATCGTGGCGATGGCGACCGCGCATTTGCCGCGCAAGCCGGTGCTGGTTGGACTGGCCGTGCTGTTCGTCGTCGGCAATCTGTTCTGCGCCATCGCCCCCAACTACTGGCTGCTGATGGCCGCGCGCGTCTTCACCGCCTTTGGCCACGGCGCCTTCTTCGGCATCGGATCCGTCGTCGCCGCCAGCCTGGTGCCGCGCAACAAGCGCGCCAGCGCCATTGCGCTGATGTTCGCCGGACTGACGCTGGCCAATATCCTGGGCGTTCCGGCCGGCACGGCGCTTGGCGAAGCCTTCGGCTGGCGCGCCACCTTCCTGGCCGTCGTCGGCATCGGACTGATCTCGGTCGCTTCGATCGCCTGGCTGGTGCCCTCCGATGTCGCCGAGCCGAGCGGCGGCGGCCTGCGCGGCGAACTGCGCGTCTTGGGCAAGCTGCAGGTCTGGCTGGCGATGCTGATCGCGGCCCTTGCCTCAGCCAGCCTGTTTGCCGTCTTCACCTATATAAAACCCTACCTCACCGACGTCTCCGGCCTGTCCACCGCGGCGGTCACCTGGGTGCTGCTTTTGTTCGGCGCCGGAATGACCATCGGCAACATTATCGGCGGCAGGCTGGCCGACTGGAAACTGATGCCGACGGTCATCGGCACGCTGCTGTTGCTGGCGCTCCTATTCGTCTGCTTCATGCAGTTCGGCGCGATAGCGAGCGTCGCCATCGGCATCGTCTTCCTGTGGGGCCTGCTCGTCTTCGTCGTCGTGCCGCCGCTGCAAATCCGCGTCGTCGAGGCGGCCTCCGAGGGGCCGAACCTCGCCGCCACACTCAACCAGGGCGCCTTCAATGTCGGCAATGCGGGCGGCGCCTGGATCGGCGGCATGGCCCTTTCCCTAGGCGTTTCCTACGCGAATCTGCCATTGGTCGGCGCCGCACTGGCCCTGCTGGCGGTCACCGTCGCGGTCCTGACGCAGGCGCTGGACCGACGCGCGCCCCTCCCGCTTCAAGCTCCGGCGGAGTAATCTGTTGCGCCCATAGCGCGGCGCGCTGGACCAATCGACATCGGCGCCTTCAATGGGCATGTCTTCCGCGCTCGAAGGAGGACGTCATGCAGAAATCGATCGAACGCATCGCCGGCGACAGCGACGGCGTTTCCTACGAATTCCCGCTGTTCCGCTTCGCCGGTGCGGACAAAGCGGCACCATCGGCCTATCTGCAGGCGGCACTCCATGCCGGCGAACTGCCAGGCGTCGTCGCCATCGATGCGCTGATGCCGATGCTTGGCCAGGCTGAAGCCGAAGGCCGCATCAGAGGCGAGATCACCATCGTGCCCTGGGCCAACCCGATCGGCCGCGCGCAATATCATTTCGGCGAGCATCAGGGTCGTTTTCATTTGGGCACCCGCACCAACTTCAACCGCGGCTTTCCGCTGCTCGCCGCGCCCGACGCGGCGCTCTTACCCAACGCCGTTCTTGGCAGTGCCGACCAACGGCTGAAGACCCGGCTGGTGCAGCTTTCGCTCGGCCACGACATCGTGCTCGACCTGCATTGCGACGATGAGGGCCTCGCCTATCTCTACGTCCACACAAGTCTCTGGCCGGCCGTGGCCGATTGCGCTGCCGCCATGGGCGTCGACGCGGTGGTGCTG
This sequence comes from Mesorhizobium sp. M0152, assembly GCF_040322415.1. Taxonomy (NCBI): domain Bacteria; kingdom Pseudomonadati; phylum Pseudomonadota; class Alphaproteobacteria; order Hyphomicrobiales; family Phyllobacteriaceae; genus Mesorhizobium; species Mesorhizobium sp. M0152. Next base: position 144,125 of record NZ_JAMYTH010000009.1, on the reverse strand, counting down.
TGGAGCGAGGATACGGACGGCACCTTCGAAGGCGCCTCGATCATGCCCTACCAGAACGTTCCCGCCGAGATCGCCAAGTTCGATCGTCGTGTCGCCACCACGGTCGAATATCGCGGCATCCTCGATGTCGACGGCGCCCTGGCCGCCGCCGATGCCGAAGGCCTCTACCGGCTGCTGGTGACGCGCGGCGTGGTCGCCGACAGCACCCTGCCCGCGCTTGCCCCCTTCAGCGGCGTCGTGGCTCCACTGGAGAACATCGACATGATGCCGGCGCCCCGGGCGGGTGCGGTCCTCTATGACGTAAAGCCCGGCGATCGCGTCGCGAGGGGCACGCGTCTCGCCACCATCGTGCATGCACCGGGCGAAGCCGACGGCCGCACGGAAGTGTTCGCACCGCAGGACGGCATCGTCCTGACCCGGCGCTCGCGCCGCATCATCCGCGCCGGCGAGGATCTGTTGAAACTGGTCGGCGAAAGGAAGAGCGCTGATGCCAGATCGGGCACGCTGGAGGATTGAGGGCTCACGCCACCATTGAATCCTGTTGCGTGGCCGCTCAATCGCCGCTAAGGGAATCGCCATGAACATGCGTTCGATCAAGACCATTTGGTGGTGGGCCTGCTGACAGCGGCCTGTTCGAGCACGTGCGCGTGAAAAGAGAGGGTGGCCGCAGCGGAATGTCCGGGCGGCCATTTGTTTTTTAAAGCCATTCCCGGGTCCGTTGCCCCAAGGAGCTGATGGAGACGGCAATGACGATGAAGATTCTGGACAACGGCGCTGAAAGTTTCGTGACCGCGGGTGGCATCACCATCACCCGCGAGCGCCACGACCGCTCCTATGCGGGAGCGATCGACAGCTATGTCGACGGCTTGAATTCGCGCCGGGGCGCGGTGTTTTCCTCCAACTATGAATATCCCGGCCGCTACACGCGCTGGGACACCGCCATCATCGATCCGCCGCTGGTGATCTCCGCGCATGGGCGGGCAATGCGCATCGAGGCGCTGAACGGCCGTGGCGAGGTGCTGTTGCCTGTCATCGGCAAGGCTCTCGGCAGCTTGGCCGATGTCACCATTGCCGAGACTTCGAAGAAGCTGATCCGCCTCGATGTGGCCAAACCCGGCCGTATCTTCACCGAGGAGGAGCGTAGCCGCGTTCCATCGGTGTTCACCGTGCTGCGCGCCATCACGGCTTTGTTCAAGACCGGCGAAGACGCCAATCTCGGCCTCTACGGCGCCTTCGGCTACGATCTCGCCTTCCAGTTCGACCCGGTCGACTACAAGCTCGAGCGCAAGCAGAGCCAGCGCGACCTTGTGCTGTTCCTGCCCGACGAGATCCTGGTCGTCGACCACTATTCGGCCAAGGCCTGGACCGACCGCTACGACTACGCCGGCGAGGGTTTCTCGACCGAGGGTCTGCCGCGCGATGAGATCGCCGAGCCGTTCAGGACCGCGGACCGCATCCCGCCGCGCGGCGACCATGAGCCTGGCGAATACGCCGATCTGGTGCGCCAGGCCATGGACAGCTTCAAGCGCGGCGACCTGTTCGAAGTCGTCCCTGGCCAGATGTTCTACGAGCGTTGCGAGACGCAACCGTCGGAGATTTCGCGCAAGCTGAAGTCGATCAATCCCTCGCCCTATTCCTTCTTCATCAATCTCGGCGAAGGCGAGTACCTGATCGGCGCCTCGCCGGAAATGTTCGTCCGCGTCAACGGCCGCCGTGTCGAGACCTGTCCGATCTCGGGCACCATCAAGCGCGGCGACGACGCCATTTCCGACAGCGAGCAGATCCTGAAACTGCTCAATTCGAAGAAGGACGAATCCGAGCTCACAATGTGCTCGGATGTCGACCGTAACGACAAGTCCAGGGTCTGCGAGCCCGGCTCGGTGCGCGTCATCGGCCGCCGCCAGATCGAGATGTATTCGCGCCTGATCCACACCGTGGATCACATCGAGGGCCGCCTGCGCGAAGGCATGGACGCTTTTGACGCCTTCCTGTCGCATGCCTGGGCTGTCACCGTCACCGGTGCGCCGAAACTGTGGGCCATGCGCTTCATCGAGCAGAACGAGAAGAGCCCGCGCGCCTGGTATGGCGGCGCGATCGGCATGGTCAATTTCAACGGTGACATGAATACCGGCCTGACGCTGCGCACCATCCGCATCAAGGACGGCATTGCCGAAGTGCGTGCCGGCGCCACATTGCTGTTCGACAGCATTCCCGAGGAAGAAGAAGCCGAAACCGAACTCAAGGCATCCGCCATGCTCTCCGCCATCCGCGACGCGAAAACGGGCAATTCCGCCAGCACCGAACGCACCACCGCGCGCGTCGGCGATGGCGTCAATATCCTTCTGGTCGATCACGAGGATAGTTTCGTCCACACGCTGGCCAACTATTTCCGCCAGACCGGCGCCAACGTCTCGACCGTCCGCACGCCGGTGCCGGAGGAAGTCTTCGAGCGGCTGAAGCCGGATCTCGTGGTGCTGTCGCCCGGGCCGGGCACGCCGAAGGACTTCGATTGCGCCGCGACCATCAAGAAGGCCCGTGCCCGCGAGCTGCCGATCTTCGGCGTCTGCCTTGGCCTGCAGGCATTGGCCGAGGCCTATGGCGGCGAGCTCAGGCAGCTGCATGTACCCATGCACGGCAAGCCGTCGCGCATCCGGGTCTCCAAGCCGGGCATCATCTTTTCCGGCCTGCCCAAGGAAGTCACCGTCGGCCGCTACCACTCGATCTTCGCCGACCCGGTGCGGCTGCCCGACGATTTCGTGGTCACGGCCGAGACCGAGGATGGCGTCATCATGGCTTTCGAGCACCGCAAGGAGCCGATCGCCGCGGTGCAGTTCCACCCGGAATCGATCATGACGCTCGGCCATAACGCCGGCATGCGCATCATAGAAAACATCGTCGCGCACCTGCCCCGCAAGACCAAGGAAAAGGCTGCCTGACGAAGATGGCCGAACCCGAGAACACGGCGGCGATGGCGGCGAAGGCCGCCGCGAAGCAGAAGGTCGCCAATCTTGCCTTCTGGTCGATCGTTGTCGCCTTTGTCGTGCTCGCGCTGAAACTCGCCGCCTGGTACGTCACCGGCTCCGTCGCCCTCTATTCGGACGCGCTGGAATCCATCGTCAACGTCATTGCCTCGGTGGCCGCGTTCTGGGCAATCCAGGTCAGCTATAAACCGGCCGACCAGGATCACCCGTTCGGCCATCACAAGGCGGAATACTTCTCGGCCGTGCTCGAAGGCGTGCTGATCGTGGTCGCCGCCCTTTTGATCCTCAACGAGGTCTGGCGTTCCTGGCAGGCTCCGGCGCCTCTCGAACAGCCTTGGGAAGGCCTTGCCGTCAACGGCGTCGCCACTGTCATCAATGCCTTCTGGGCGTGGATGCTGATCCGCACCGGCCGGGCCTCGAAATCGCCCGCGCTGGTCGCCGACGGCAACCACATCATGACCGACGTGGTGACTTCGATCGGCGTCTTCGGCGGTCTGGTCGGTGCTATCCTCACCGGTTGGCAGATCCTTGATCCGGCACTTGCCGTCATCGTTGCGCTCAACATCCTGTGGCAGGGTTGGCACGTCATCGGCTCGTCGATGAACGGCCTGATGGACCGCGCCGTCGACACCCAGGAGCACATGCATATTCGCGACACCATCTCGGCAAATTGCAAGGGTGCGCTGGAAGTGCATGACCTGAAGACGCGCATTGCCGGCCGCGCCACCTTCATCGAGTTCCACCTGGTGGTCGATGCCGACATGTCGGTCGGAGCGAGCCATGTCATCTGCGACCGCATCGAGGATGCGCTGAAGGCCGAAATCCCCTCGGTGCGCGTCACCATCCATGTCGAGCCCGACGACGAGGCCAAGCTGCCGAAGGGCACGACGGCGGTGCCCTTCGCGTGAGGTCAGGTCAAGGCGCGCAGGCCGATTGCGGCATCGGCTGCAGCCGGTAGACCTTGTCGTCGGATTTCGTCTTGCCGTCGGCGGCTTTCGAACATAGGTCGACGATCGCCAGGCCGCTGTTGGGGTTGGCCAGCATCATCGTGCCGTCGGCGCCGCGCTTCAGGAAAATCTCCTTCTGCGCGATTCCGCAGGAGAAATCGCTCATCTTCGCGCTTGCCGCGCAACGCCATTGGTCGGCCTCACCCTGGCAGGAATAAGTCTGCGTGACCTTGGCCGACTTCTGCCGCGTGGTGACCGAGACGGCGATGTCGGCGCCATCGGGCCAGTTGGCGGCGTCGCCGCCCGAGGCGAAGGACGCGAGTTCCACCGGCCCGCGGAAAACCCGGATCGACTGCGTTAGCTGGTCGGGATGCGAGCCGAGATGCGAAGCATCATAGTCGCGGCCGTAGCAGAACGCCTGGTCGGGTTTCAGCCGCTCACGCAAAGGCGGGCCAAGCGCCGGATCAAGGGGATCGATGCGCGCGAACTCCGCCTTGCAGGTCGCGGCCGGCATTGGGTCGAGGCGAAAATCGTCGTCCTGCGAGCCGAGCGCCTGCTTGTCGTATTCCGCCGTGCCGAGTTCCTCTTCCGAATCGGCGTCGAGATAGATATCGGGCTGCAGATCCGACAGGATCAGCCGGCCCTTGTCGTCGATCTTCAGCGACGCGAGCGTGCGGTCGCAGTCCATGCCGCAATGGATCGGGCCTGATTTGTCGTCTTCCGACTCGCGATTGCACCAGCCGCCGGCCCATTCCGGCGCCTTGGCCCCGCGTACCGTGGTGGTGACGAAGCCATTGTAGGACGTGTCGGAATTCGCCGTTGGTTCTTCGTTTGGCCGACTGACCGGATCGTGGCCGTAATAGAAGAAGATCCGGGCCACCTTCTGCTTCGGGTGCGCTTTGAGGTGTGCCGCGTCATAGACACGCCCGAAACAGGCGTCCGCCCCGTTCGGGCTGAGTTCTGTGAGCTTGAGCGCACCGTCGGCAGCGGCTGTATCGGCCAGCAGACCGAGCAAGGCGACGCCGAGCACGCCGGGCACCAATATCTTGCTGAACGCCATGTGACCCCCTCCTCGCATCGACAGGACGCAACGTCGTTTTATGCTAGTATTGCGGCCGCTGCCACGCAATTTGCGAGGAGCAGCAAAGCGGAGGAGATACCAATGCGCCGGCGCGATATGTTCCGGGCGGTGCTTGCCGGAACCGGGACGGTCTTTGGTTTGCGGGCGGCGCAAACCGCAAGTGCCGAGCCCGCCAGGCTGAAGGTCGCCTATCATCTGAGCGATCTCGAGAAGGTCAATTTTGTGCTCGGCAACATCAAGAACCACTATGAAGGCACCGGCGGCAATGTCGACATCGCGCTGGTCGTGCATGGTCCGGCCCTTGCCGCTTTCAGGTCGAAAGGCATATCGGCAGCGGTCTCCGGTCGCTTCGCCGGCCTCGTGCAGCAAGGGCTCGAGCCGCAAGCCTGTGCCAATACCATGCAAGGCATGGACATTTCCCTGGCCGACCTGCTCGATGGCTTTCATGCCGCCGACAAGGGTGGCGTCGTCAAGCTCGCCGAACTGCAAAGCCAGGGCTATGCCTATCTCCGGCCGTAGTGCACAGTCTTGATCGTGTTGAAAAATCTCCGGAGAAACAGCAGTGCCAGCCACGACCGCGCTTACCATCCCCGATCTCGCCGGCAAGGCGGTGCTCGTCACCGGCGCCTCGACCGGCATAGGCGCGGCGCTTGCAATTGCCTATGCCGCGCAGAAATGCCGGGTTGGGCTGCACTATAATTCGAGCCGCGAAGCCGCCGAGAAGCTCGGCAAGACCATTGCCGACAATGGCGGCGAGGTCTTCCTCGTCCAAGGTGACTTTTCCGTTGCCGCCGATGTCGAACGCGTCGTCGAGGACAGCGCCCGGTATTTCGGTCGCCTCGACGGGCTGGTCAACAATGCCGGCGGCATGCTCGGTCGCGTGCCCTATGCCGAGCAGACCGAAGCGCATTACGATGCGGTGATGGACCTCAACGCCCGTTCGGTGCTGACCGCCTCGCGCAAGGCGATACCGTGGCTGAAGAAACAGGGCGGCTTCATCGTCAACACCTCGTCGATCGCCGCACGCAATGGTGCCGGCGGCGGCGCCGGCCTCTACGGCTCGGCCAAGGCTTTCGTTTCCAACGTGACGCGCGGCATGGCCAAGGAACTGATCGGCTTCGGCATCCGCGTCAACGCGGTGGCGCCGGGCACTATTCTCACGCCGTTCCACGAACGCTATTCGACCGACGAACAGATGAAGGGAATGGTCGCGACCATTCCGCAGGGGCGCGCCGGCACCGCACAGGATTGCGTCGGCGCCTATCTGTTCCTCTCTTCCGATCTGTTGAGCGGCTACATCACCGGCCAGGTGATCGAGGTGAATGGCGGCCAGTTGATGCCTTGAGCGACGATCTGCATACTGGCGATCTGCATATTCTTGTCGAAGAAGGGAGACAAAGGAATGTACGGACTGATCGGCAAGATGCGGGCGGCGCGCGGCCAGCGCGACGCGGTCATTGACCTGCTTCGCGAAAGCACCGGCGCCCTGCCAGGTTGTCTGAGCTATATCATCGCCCGCGACCCTGCGGATGCCGATGCGATCTGGGTGACCGAAGTGTGGACGGATCAGGCAAGCCACAAGGCTTCGCTGCAACTGCCCGAAGTCCAGGCGGCCATCGCTAAGGCGCGCCCCTTCATCGCCGGCTTCGAGTTCCAGGTAGAGACCCACCCGGTCGGCGGCTTTGGCTTGCCTGACGACAAGACGGGCTGATCGGACGGACGGCTTGATGCCGACGCGGAGTTCGTAGGCTTCACTCGACACGCACAATCCGATTACAAGCTTCGCCAGTTCACCGCGTTCCCAAATCGCGCACGTGCTTGCAATGCTCGAGAGATGGACTAAGTTCTGTGAACTAAGTCCATTTGGAGCGACCTGCGATGCAGACCGTGAACATTCACAATGCGAAGACCAACCTTTCACGTCTCGTTGACCGAGCCGCCAAGGGCGAGCCGTTCATCATCGCCAAAGCCGGCAAACCATTGGTCAAAGTCGTAGCTATCGATCAGCCGGCCCAACAGGCACGACGGATCGGCTTCATGGCCGGCCAGTTTTCCGTCCCCGACGACTTCGACCGAATGGGCGGTGAAGAAATCGGGCAATTGTTCGGTGCCAACGGGTGAAACTGTTACTCGACACCCATTTGTTGCTGTGGGCGGCTGCCGAGCCGGATCGGCTGCCGCCTGCGGCTCTCGCCGAAATTGAAAATCCGCTCAACGAATTGCTCTTCAGTGCCGCCAGCCTTTGGGAGATCGCAATCAAGCGAGGACTTGGGCGGGACGATTTCCAGGTCGATCCCCGTTTGCTGCGGCGAGGACTATTTGACAATGGCTATCACGAGTTACCGATCACCAGTGAACACGCAGTCACAGTTGACGGACTTCCGACGGTCCACAAGGATCCCTTCGACCGAATCCTGGTCGCCCAGTCGATCGTGGAGGGCATCACCTTGCTGACGATGGACGATCTTGTCGCCTGCTATCCTGGTCCTATACGAAAGTTCTGACCGGGACACCCAGCAGCAAACTGCGGCAACCGCGCGTTACAGCTTCCTTTTCGGCGTAACGGGGTTCGCATCGCCCCGTTTCGTGTCTAAGAGCAAAAAATGGATTCCTCGGCCGAGCTGCCACCCCCGGACCTGCCCGTTGTCGAACGCATGGCGCGGGTGCGCAAATTATGGCAATGGCTGGTCCTGCTGGTCATATCGGCGCTGTTTGCCGGCGCGCTGGAATTCGCCGCACTGCCGGCGGCGCTGCTGATCGGGCCGATGCTGGCGGCCATCATCGCCGGAGCCAACGGCGCCACGGTGCGGGTGCCGCGCCTTCTGTTCGGCTCCGCCCAGGCGATTGTCGGCTGCCTCGTCGCCGCTTCGATCTCTGCCGACATCTTTCCCGTCTTCTACCAGGAATGGCCGCTGTTCCTTGGCGTGGTCATTGCCACCGTCGCCGCTTCCAGCCTGCTCGGCTGGCTGATCAGCCGCTGGCGCATCCTGCCCGGCACCACCGCCGTCTGGGGCTCCTCGCCCGGAGCGGCCACCGCCATGGTGCTGATGGCCGGCGCTTTCGGCGCAGACCAGCGGCTCGTCGCCTTCATGCAGTACCTGCGCGTCATTTTCGTTTCGGTGACGGCAGCTCTCGTCGCCAAGATGTGGGTCGACACGTCAGGCATCGAAGTTCCGCCCATCGTCTGGTTTCCGCCGATCGACCGCCAAGCCTTCGCCGCCACCATCGGCATCGCGCTCGCCGGCGGCCTCGTGGGGAAGCTTTGCCGGTTGCCGTCGCCCTTCTTTCTCGGCACCTTCATCTTTGGCGGTCTCATCCATCTCGGCCTTGGCGTGGAGATGCAATTGCCGCCCTGGCTGCTGGCAGCCAGCTACGCCCTGGTCGGCTGGTCGATCGGGCTGAATTTCACCCGGCCGATCCTGCGCCATGCGACGCGCGCTCTGCCGCAGATCATCGCCTCGATCGTGGCGCTGATCGCGTTTTGCGGCGGCATGGCCTTCACGATCAGCCATCTCCTGGGTATCGATCCGCTGACCGCCTACCTGGCGACCAGCCCAGGCGGCATGGACAGCGTCGCCATCATCGCCGCCGCCGCGCAGAACGTCGACATCTCCTTCGTCATGGCGTTGCAATCGGCACGCTTCCTCGTCGTGCTGCTGGTTGGCCCGAGCGTCGCACGCCTGGTGGCGAGATCGATCAAGGAATAGATAAAGTCGCCGCCCCGGAGTTGGCAATCGACCGGCCGAAACCTGCTGGCGTTGCCGCAGTGCGACAGCACTCGGCACTTTGAGCACTGATTGCCAAAAAATACTTGACTCACATACTCATATTTGAGAGCGCGGGGACGCAATCCTTTATGAGAAAATGGAGACGAGTTGATGCGAAAGCGGCCGACGACATGGTGCCTGGGAATTTCATTGCTGGGCGGTACGGCGATGCTCGGCCAACTCAGTGCTCATGCCCAGGACAGCGGAACCGCTACGGTGCTCGACACGGTCGAGGTGACCGCGCAGAGCAACGAGATCCTGGTGCAGGATGGCTATGTCGCCAAGAAGGACCGCATCGGCACCAAAACGGACACGCCGATCGTCAGGATCCCGCAGGCGATTTCGGTGGTGACGCAAAAGCAGATCGAGGACCAGAAACCGCGCACGCTGAATGAGACGCTCGGCTATACCGCAAGCGCCAATCCCAACAGCTTCGGCTTCGACACGCGCTATGATGCCTTCTTCCTGCGCGGCTTCCAGGCTTTCTACAACGGCCTGTTCCGCGATGGGCTGCGCCAGTACAACGGACCGTCGGCCTGGTTCAAGACCGAGCCCTACGGCATCGAGGGCGTCACCATCCTCAAAGGCCCGGCATCCTCGCTTTACGGCGTCAGCGGCCCTGGCGGCATCGTCAACGTCGTCACCAAGCGCCCCAAGGATGAGCCGTTCCGCGAGATCGAACTGCTGGCCGGCGACCACAACCGGTTTCAGGCTGCGCTCGACGCTTCCGGGCCTGTCAACGCGGACGGCAGCATTCTATATCGATTCACGAGCCTTGGTCGCCTGAGCGAGACCGATCTGCCCGGCTATCCCGACGACAAGCTTTACCTGGCGCCGGCCGTCACCTTCAAGCCTGACGAGGATACCAAGCTCACCATCCTCGGCGAATATTCCAAGTCCGTCGCCGGCGGCACGGCGGCTTTCTACAATTCGAGCTATGGCGTGCTATCGAATGTCTATGAGGGCGATCCGGCCTGGAATGATTTCGACCAGAGCCAAGGCCGCATCGGCTACGAGTTCGAGCACCGTTTCAACGATGTGCTGACGGTTCGCCAGAACCTGCGCTACAACGCTGTCGATAGCGACATCGAGTACAGCGGCCATTACTCGACCGGTGCCGACCAGCCGCTGGAGCGCTACTGGGGCCACTACACCGAAAACATGAAGAACTTCGTCGTCGACAACATGGCGCAGTTCGAATTCGACACCGGCGCGGTCAAGCACACCGCGGTCGGCGGCATCGATTATGCCTGGTCGGACTACGATGCCGGCAGCGGCCTGTCCTACGTTTCCATCGACGACATCAAGGCAATGCCGGTTCCTCACTCCGGCGGACAGGAGATGAACCAGCTCGGCGTCTATCTGCATGACCAGATGGAGTGGAACGACTTCACCCTGTTCACCAGCGGCCGGTACGACTGGGTCGACACCACCTCCACCGCCGCCGATTTCAGCACCTCGAAGCAGAAGGACAGCGCCTTTTCCGGCCGGCTCGGCCTGTCCTACCAGACCGAGTGGGGGATCACCCCCTACGTCAACTATTCGACCTCGTTCTCGCCAAATATCGGCTTCGTCTACGATGATGTCAGCAGCAGTGTCGGCCGCATCGCCCGCCCGACCATCGCCACACAGAAGGAGATCGGCGTCAAATACGAGATCCCGAATTACAATGCGACCGTCAGCGCCGCGCTGTTCGACATCGACCAGAAGGACGGCGTCGTCTTCGATGCCTCGACCGGCATCAACAAGCAGCGTCAGCTCGACCTGAATTCGCGCGGCGTCGAACTGGAAGCCAATGCATCGCTCGACAACGGCTTCAGTTTCATCGGGTCGTATACATACTTGCGGGTCCGGATCGAACGCGGCGCCGAAGGAACCGCGGGCAAGGAACTGTCGGCGACGCCGAACCACATCCTGTCGCTATGGGGCCACTATCAGTTCGAGAACGGCACGCTCGAAGGACTGGGCCTGGGCACCGGCGTGCGCGTTGCCGGCGCGAGCTATGGCGACGACGCCAATACCTTCAAGAACAGCGCGCGCGCCTTTGTCGACGCTTCGCTCTCCTATGATTTCGGCTACCGCAATCCGAAGCTCGAAGGCGTCAGGCTGCAGGTCAACGCCAAGAACTTGTTCAACAACCGGAAGAGTATCTGCTCGGCCGGCTATTGCTATCGCGACGAAGGCCGCTCGCTGTTCGCCAGCCTGCGCTATCGTTTCTAATGGACAGCTTGGAGCATGATCCCAAAAACCGGTGCCACTTTCGGGATCACGCCCTAGCTCGCCCTTGGCTGATGGCAGGCAACGAAATGGCCTTTGTCGACGAGCGAAAGCACGGGGCGCTCGTGGCGGCAGACCGACGTCGCCGCCACGCAGCGCGTGTGGAAACGGCAGCCCGACGGCGGATCGAGAGGGCTCGGCAGATCGCCCTTGAGCACGATCCGCCGGCTCGGCCGGTTGTCGACGTCGGGAACCGGCACCGCCGAGCGAAGTGCAGCCGTGTAATGATGCCGCGGCGCTGAGAAGACGGCGTCGACCGGCCCCGTCTCGACGATCGAACCCATATACATCACCGCCACCCGCGACGCGAACTGCCTGACCACCGATAGGTCGTGGGCGATGAACACGTAGGTCAGCTTGAATTCGTCGCGCAGATCGCAAAGCAGGTTGATGATCTGCGCCTGGATCGACACGTCCAGCGCCGACACTGGTTCGTCGGCAACAATCAGCTGCGGCCGCAGCGCAAGGGCACGCGCGATGCCGATGCGCTGGCGCTGTCCACCCGAGAATTCGTGCGGGAAACGCTCCGCATGCTCAGGAAGAAGTTCGACCCGGACCAGAAGATCCTCGACCCGGTCCGTCATTTCCGAGCGCGACAGCTTCTCATGCACGCGAAATGGGTCCGCCAGAAGGTCGCCGACGCGGCGCCGAGGGTTGAGCGAGGCAGCGGGATCCTGGAACACCATCTGCATCTGGCGGCGTATTGGCCGCAGCTGCCGTTGCGAGGCCTTGGTGATGTCGCGGCCTCCGAATTCCAGCGCCCCGGAGGTGATTTCGGTGAGCCGGACGAGACAGCGTCCCAGGGTCGATTTTCCGCAGCCCGATTCACCGACGATGCCCAGCGTCTCGCCGGGGAAGATATCGAGCGAGACCTGCTCGACGGCATGGACGATCCGCCGCTGAAAGGGCGAGCGCCCCACCGGATAATGTTTCGACAGATCGCTTGTTCGCACCAGCGGTTGCGGCCTGGATTCGGTCATGCCGGCACGGCCTTGGCAGCCAGCGTCCGGCGCAGATCCTGGCGGCCGACCTCGGGAAGAAAACAGGCCGACCGGTGCCCCTTCGCTCCGCCAAGCGACGGCTGCGCAACGCAGGCTTCATGCCGGAACACGCATCGCGGCCCGAAGGCGCAGCCATGCGGCATCTGGCTCAGCTTCGGCGGGCTGCCGGGAATGGCCGTCAGCCGCGCCGGGCGCGGACCGTGCATCGGCGGGATCGAGCCGAACAGGCCCCACGCATAGGGATGAAGCGGCTGGCGGAAAAGCTCGCCCTTGGCGCCTTCCTCGACCACGCGTCCGGCATACATAACCAGCACGCGGTCGGCCACGTCGGCAACCACACCAAGGTCGTGTGTGACCAGGACCACGGCAGATCCGAACTCATCGCGCAATCGGCCGATCAGCTCCAGGATCTGCGCCTGCACCGTCACATCGAGCGCCGTGGTCGGCTCGTCGGCGATCAGCAGCGCCGGATTGCACGACAGCGCCATGGCGATCACGGCGCGCTGACGCATGCCGCCGGATAGCTGGTGCGGATAGCGGTCGACGGCACTGCCGAGGCTCGGCAATCCGACCGCATCGAGCAAATCCACCGCCCGCTTGCGCGCGGCGGCGCGCGACACTCGCTCATGCGCGCGGATCTGCTCGATGATCTGGTCGCCGATCGTGTGGACCGGCGTCAGCGCCGTCATCGGATCCTGGAAGATCATCCCGATCTGCCGCCCGCGGACGGCATCGAGCGCCCGGCGCTTGAGCCCCAGTAACTCCTGGCCGAGAAAACGGACCGACCCGGTGACGACCGCGTTGGGACTGCTGATCAGCCCCAGCATGGCGAGCAAGGTCTGGCTCTTGCCCGAGCCGCTTTCGCCGACGACGCCGAGGATCTCGCGCTGCTTGAGCGAGAACGAGACGCCGCTGACGGCAGGCACCACACCGCCCTCCGTGCGGAACGAGACGCACAGGTTTTCGACGACCAGAAGCGGCGCATCAGTGAGCATCTCGAACCCTCGGATCGATCAAGACAAAGGCGACATCGACGATGAAATTGGCCATGACCACAAAAAACGAGGCATAGATGACCGTCGCCAGGATCATCGGCAAATCGAGCGTCTGCAAGGCCCCATAGGTGAGCTTGCCGACCCCTTGCAAGCCGAAGACAACTTCCGTCAGCAAGGCGCCGCCGCCGACCAGGGCGCCGAAATCGAGCCCGAACATGGTGACGAAGGCGACGAGCGAGGTTCTCAAGCCATGACGCAGCAGCACACGGCGCTCGCCGATGCCCTTGGCGCGCGCGGTGCGGATGAAATCCTCCTGCATGGTCTCTATGATCGAGGCCCGCAGCACGCGGCCGTAAAGCCCGATGTAGAGCGTGGCGAGCGTGAACCAGGGAATGATCAACGCCTTGAACCAGCCCCACGGATCGTCGGTAAAGGCGATGTAGCCGAGCGGCGGCACCCAGGAGAACAGAAAGCTGTCATGCCAGCGGCTCTGGGTGACCAGGTTGGCGACTTCGCCCAGCCAGAAGACCGGGATCGACACACCGATCAGGCTGAGGATCATCAGCGTCCGGTCGAGCCACGTGCCGCGCGTCGCCCCGGCGACAACGCCGACAATCAATCCGCCGATGACCCAAAAGACCGCGGCACCGAACACCAGCGACAGGGTGACCGGGATAGCTTGGAGCACCGTCGGGACGACCTTCTGGCCGCGATTGACGAAGGAGGTAAGATCGCGGCTGACAAAGAGCCGCTTCATCATCAGCGCGTATTGGACAGGCATCGGCTGGTCGAGGCCGAAATCGTGCCGCACCTGGGCCAGCGTCTCCTGCGATGCGTTGCGCCCGGCAATGCGCGCCGACGGGTCGGCGCCCGGCGTGGCGAAGAAGATCAGGAAGGCGACGATGCTGATGCCGAACATCACCAGCGCCATTTGGCCGAGCCTGGAAACGAGCGCCGCCAGCATCAGACGACCCTGATCGAGGATTTCGGGTCGAGCGCGTCGCGCACCCCATCGCCCAATATGTTCAGCGCCAGCACGCAGATGACGATCGCCAGCCCTGGCGCCAGCGCGACGATCGGGCGCGAATAGAGAAGCCCTTGCCCGTCCTGGATGATGGTGCCCCAGCTCGCGTCGGGCGGCTGCACGCCGATGGACAGGAAGGACAGCGAAGACTCGGTCATCATGTTGAGCGCCAGGATAAGCGGCACGAAGACGATGACCCGGGTGATCACATTGGGCAGGATGTCATGGATCAGAATGCGCCAGGGCGACGCGCCGATGCCAATCGCGGCCGTGACGAACTCGGCCTGCATCAGCGACAGGACATGGCCGCGGATCGGCCGGGCGACATAGGGCACGTAGACAATGCCGATGATGAAGATCGGCAGCCACAGACTGCCGGAACGGATTTCGATCGGCCCGATGGCGATGCTTTGCGTGATCAGCACGATCGACAGTGAAATCGCCAGCAGGAAGATTGGAAACGCCCACAGCACGTCGAGAATGCGCGACAGCAATGTATCAACCAGACCACCGAAAAAGCCGGAGATCACGCCGAGCAATGTCGCCAGGCCAAGACATATCAGCGCCGCGGCGCCAGCGATCAGCAGCGAATTGCGCCCGCCATAAAGCAGGCGCGCGGCGACGTCGCGGCCCTGATTGTCGGCGCCTAGCATATAAGGCCCGAAATCCCATGTCGGTCCGAGCGGCGTGAAGCCCAGGCCGAGGCCTTCCGTCGACGCTTCCAGCACCTGCCTGGTCTGGCCGTCGACGATGATCTCGCCATTGAGATTGGTGGCAAACGCATCGGTCCGCGCCACATGGCGGGCGTAGAGGGGTGCGGCCAGCGAGGCGGCGGCGATCAGCACCAGCACGGCGAACGCCGTGATGGCTGCCCGATCGGCTCTGAGTTTGCGCCACGCCGTGCGCCACGGCCCCTCGGCGCCCCGGCGGCTTCGAACCGGCGCTTGCACGCCACTCAACTTGTCCATGATGGCTATGAATTTCAGATCAGCGGGAAAAGCAACCGCGGCGGAGGATATTGCATCGCTCCGCCGCGCATCGGATTGGGCCTGGTTGTTCAACCCCGGATCACTCAACCCACGACTGGCTCATGATCCAGTAGAATTGCGGGCTGAAGACGAAATTCTTCAGCCGCGGCGAGATCAGGTCGACGCGCTTGGGCGTGAACAGGACGGCCACGGGCGCTGCGTCGGTCACCGCCTTGTCGACGGCGGTCCACAATTGCGCACCCTTGGCCGGGTCCGTGACGGCCGCGGCCTGGGCCTCGCCCATCTTCTGGTCGATCGATTTGTCGCAGAAGCCGGAGATGTTGACCGAGGCATCCGAGCCCGGCGTGAACGAGGCGCAGCTGAACAGCACCTGCAGGAAATCCGATGGCGCGGGATAATCCTGGAACCACTGCGAGATGGAAATCTGCACCTTGTTGTTGGTGTTCTGAATGTAGGTGAACTGGATGTTCTGCGAGATGGGCTTGACCGAGGTCTTGTAGCCGAGCCCGTTCAGCACGTCCTGCAGGTAAACGCCGATCGATTTCGATACTTCGGTGTCCTCGGTGATGATCGTCACCTCCTGGCCGGCCGTGCCGGAGGCGGCGACCAGCGCCTTGGCTTTCTCCAGGTCGGGAGCCGACCACTTCTCGCCGGGGTTAGCCGTGAACGGGCAATAGGGCGCGTAGGACGGGAAGTCCGGCGGCAGGATTTGGCACGACGGCTGCGCCAGATTGCTGCCGCCGAACAGCTTGACTATGGCCGCCCGGTCTATGGCGTAGTTGACGGCTTGCCGCACACGGATGTCGTTGAAGGGCGCGAGATTTGTGTTCATCGGCGCATACCACATCGCCGTCAGCGGATGCACGGACACCTGCTTGGCGTATTTCGTACCCAGTTCCGCCAACCGGTCGGCCGGCGGCGGATCAAACATCCAATCGGCCTGGCCGTTCTCGACGGCGGTGACCGCCGCCTCGTCGGTGAGCCCGAAGCCATAATCTATCTCGTCAGGATATCCGGCCGGCTGCGCCTCCTTGCTCCATTCCTTGAAATGCGGATTGCGCACCATTTTGAGCAGACTGTTGGGATCGTAGCTGGCGATCATGTAGGGCCCTGTGCCGGGAACGGGCACGGTGCCCGAATCCTTGAGCGGCGCCTCGGCCGGCAGGATCGCCGCGTGCGGGATCGAGATCTTCTGGAGGAAGTCGGGATCAGGCGCCATCAGGTTGAAGGTGACGGTGCTTGCCGCCTCATCGGCAATGACGCCGCCATCGAGCGTGCAGGCCGCCGGTGCCTTGAGGCATTTGTCGGCACCGACGATGCCGTTGTAGAGCGTGCCCGTGGTCGGGCCGCTGATCTTGAACATGCGCTGGAACGAGGCCACGACATCGGCCGTCGTCAGGTCCGATCCGTCGGCGAACTTGATGCCCTTGCGCAGCTTGAAGACGTATTTCTTGCCGCCGTCTTCCGGCTTGGGCAGGCTCTCGGCCAAATCCGCCACCACGTCGAAGCCGGTCTTGTCGCCGGTTTTGCGGAAGGTCACCAGCCCGTCATAGAGCACGTAGTTGATCTGGAAATATTGCAGCGTGTAGTTGATGTGCGGATCGATCGTGCCGGCGGCTGCGTTGGCGAGAAGCTTGAGGGTTCCGCCAGCCTTGCCCTCCTGGGCGAAAGCGCCTGTCGTGGGCGCCGCCAGCATGAGGCCGGCCAGGCCGGCACCGGCCAACATTGCACTGAAAACCTTCCGGGATCGCATCGCCTTGCTCCTTGGGGGAAGTGGGTGATAGCAGCCGCGACGCACGCCAGGTGGCGTATGCCGGGCCGTTATCCATCACACATAGCCTATGGCGCACGAAACCCGCTGGGATAGCTGTGAATTAAGATAGTTTTGGCTCTCCAGGCGCTTCGCGGATAACAAGCGTGATCGCAAATTGCTTATTTGTTGGGCATTTTGCCGATATGCCCGTTTGACAAACATTGGCCGGCGAGTAAGCTTTTGCTCATGCAAGGTTTGTCCGGCGATTGCGAAAGTGAATTCCACACGGGGATGGCTGTTGACGCCGCGATGGCGGCAGCGATGCGCGTGCTTGCGCCCGCCGGTTTCACCTCGCTGATCTACGATTATACGCCGGTCCCGGTCAGCCATGACGGCGAACTGATCACGCCTTCGCTGATGGCGCTCGACAATGTCCCGTCCGGCATGCAGGACCTATGGTGCAAGGGCGGCTACTATCAACTGGATCCGGTGCAGGAGGCGGCCCTCGCGGTGTCGCGGCCGTTTCTTTGGTCGCACAAGGGCAGCCAGGGCGCGGTCATGCGGCGCGTCCTGCAGCGCAAGCATGATCCCGTGGTGGGCTATCTCCTGGACACCAAGATGACATGCGGCGTGACGGTGCCCATCCGCTTCCACGACGGCGATCTCGCCACCTTCACCGCCATCCGCCTCGATCCGGAGCCGGGCTTTGAAGCCGAGGCGCAGAGTATGTTGCCGGGCATCGGTGACCTCGGCCATCTCTTCCATGACTGCGTCTATGCCGGTTTCGACCAGCGCACCAGGACAAGCCAGTATTTCCATCTGACACCGCGGGAACGCCAGTGCCTGAGCCTGGCGGCCTGCGGGCTGACGGCCAAGCAGATCGCTCATGAAATCTGCCGCAGCGTGCCGACAGCGACGCTGCATCTCAATGCCGCAAGCCGCAAGCTTGGCGCCCGCAACCGTTTCCATGCGATCGCTTTGGCGGCCCATTACCGCTTGCTCGGGCCGATCAGCCAGGGCCAGAACCCGCCCCGCCGGATCAGTCAAAACTAACGTTATTGCTAGCTGGTCGCCTGCCGGTCCGCCTCTATACCTTCTGCCGCGAACAATGTCGCGGGCCGCTGGTCAGCGGTCCCTGCCAGGCGGAGGAACACGGATGGACGATCTTTCGGTTTCGGAAGGCTTTAGCGCCTACGGACCATACAGGACCTGGTACCGCATGACGGGAGATCTGGGTTCTGGCCGGCTGCCGCTGGTCGTTGCCCATGGCGGTCCCGGCTGCACCCATGACTATGTCGACAGCTTCAAGGACCTTGCCGGCTACGGCCGCGCGGTGATCCACTACGACCAGATCGGCAATGGCCGATCCACCCACTTGCCGGACAAGGGCGGCGACTTCTGGACAGTCGAATTCTTCCTTGGTGAACTCGATGCACTGCTCGCCCATCTCGGCGTCCAGCAGCGCTACGCCCTGCTCGGGCAATCCTGGGGCGGCATGCTCGCCGCCGAACACGCGGTGCTCCGGCCGCCGGGTCTCAAGGCGCTGGTGCTCGCCAATTCGCTCGCCTCGATGAAGCTGTGGGTCGAAGGCGCGGGGCAGTTGCGCGCACAACTGCCGGCCGAGGTGCGGCAAGCGCTCGACAGCCACGAAGCCGCCGGAACGACGGATCATCCCGACTATCTCGCTGCGACCCGCGCGTTCTACGACCGTCACGTCTGCCGCGTCGTGCCCTGGCCGGCGGAAGTGGCGCGCACCTTCGCCGCCATCGACGCCGATCCCACCGTCTATCACACGATGAACGGGCCCAATGAATTCCACGTCGTCGGCACCATGCGAGATTGGACCATCATCGACCGGTTGCCGCTGATCGAAGCGCCGACGCTGGTTTTTCGCGGCCTCTTCGATGAAGCCACTTCAGCCTGCGTCCAGCCCTTCCTGGATCGTATCCCTATCGTCGAAGGCCATGTCTTCGCGCTATCGAGCCACATGCCGCATGTCGAGGAAAGGCAGGACTGCATGGCCGTCACCGAGGCGTTTCTGGCGCGGCATGACTGACTGCCCATACGCGCGGCAGCGCAACATCGACAGGAGGAGATCGGCTAGGCATCCTCGCCGCCCCCGTTCTCGCCTTGTGCGCCCCGGCGCCAATAGGCCGTGACCAGATGCCTGTCGCGCGCCAGGCCCCACTCCTTGCGCACGATCTTGCGGATGTCGCGGAAGTCGGCGAACTCGCATCCGGCCCAGACATAGAGCCCTTCGGCAAGCGCCATGTGGCTGCGCTCGCGCAGGGCGGCCGATAGCAGGCCAGCCGTGCCGGCCTCGCGGCGTAGCCGGTAAAGCCAGGTGACGTCGATGTTGTCCCGTTGCGGCAACGCGATCCGGTCATCGGGACCATCGACCTCGATAAGTGCCTCGGCGCGGGTTGATGGCGCAAGATGGTCGAGAATCCTGCCAATGGCCGGCAGCGCGGTGTCGTCGCCGAGCAGAAGCAGGGTGCGTGCGTCCGGAGCGTCCCCGCCGCCCGGTCCGATCATGCCGATAATGTCTCCCATCCGTGCGTTCTGCGCGAACGTGGCGGCAGGCGTATCCTGGCCGGGATGCAGGACGAAATCGACGTCGAGCCAGCCGCTTGCGGCATGCACCGCGCGGATCGTGTAGACCCGCACGGTAAGCGCATCCTCACCGGAAGGCCACACAAGCATGCCGTCGGCGCCGATAGAGGGCCAGACCGGCCGCCGGCCACGCGGCGGCAACAGCAGCCGCATATGGAGTCCGCCATGACTAAACCGGTCGAGATTCTTGCCGGCAAAGCGTAGGCGCTGCATGTGCGGAGAAATCCGTGTCGACGACACCACCGTGATCTCTCGGAAGAAGACTGGCGCTCCGGCATCGCTGCCGTCGCCTTGCCAACGCAGTCCGCTTGCCGTGCCGAGATGCTCGGCAACATGGCCGGCAACCGTCATCTTCATGTAGGAAAGGCAGGTTTCGTCCGCGGCTGCGACGCGGATCAGCATGCCGTCTCCCTCCAGCGTGGCGCTCAACGAGCCGTAATGCAGGCGAAGCTCCCATCGGTCGGCGAAGCCGGTCTCGATCTCGAATTCCCCGTGCTCGGCACGCAGCCGGTCCATCGCCGCCTTGATCGCCCCGTCGCGGATCCGGGTTTGCGCGTTCAATTGGTCCATCGCTCAAGTCCTTCGTAGCTGTTCCCGGCAAGGCGCCCTGTCCTTGCCGTCAGCGGAATGCCACAGCCGCTTCGGTGTTTCCACCGAAACTTGAGTATATAAATCATAATTATTGTACCCGAATCTGTTGAGATCCAGGTCAGGCCGGCGGAATACCGACTGCCTCAGTCCAGCCTGTGCATCAGGTCGTCATCCAGCCAGCGGCCGAAGAAATAGACCAGCTGCTTGTGCCACCACGGCCAGTCATGGCTGACATCGCCACCCCAATAATCGACCCAGGCTGGAATGGACCTGTCGCGCAGGATTTGTTCCAGCTGGCGCGTCTCGACCAGCATCCGTTCTTCCCAGGCGCCCTGCCCGCAGCAGAAGATCAGCCTGAGTGTCTTCAGCCGGGCAAGCAGTTTGGGGTCGACGATGCCGGGCAGGTAGTCGAGCGGCGAATTGTAGAAGATATCGCCTTCAAGCGCCCTGCCGAAGAAGTCGCGGGCCGAATAGACGCCTGACAGAGCGATGACGCCGCTGGCGAGTTCGGGGAAGCGGAAAACGAAGTTCGAGGAATGATAGGCGCCCATCGAGCAGCCCGAGAACAACGGCTTCAGCTTGCGTTGCCCATTGGAGGCTGCCGCAGTGGACAGGAACTCCGGCAGCGCCTCCTCGCGCACATAGCGGAAGTAGGCCTCGTGGCAGCCGATGCGATGCGCAGCATCGGCATACTTGTCGAAGAAGGATTCCGAATCGATGCCGTCGACCGTGAACAGCTGGATACGGCCGGTGTCGATGAACTCTGCCAGCGCGCCCACCCCGCCTGAATCCTCGAACTGGTAGAACCGCCCTTGCGAGGTCGGGAACACCACCACCGGCCGGCCGGCATGGCCGTAGCGCTTGTATTCCATGTCGCGGCCGAGATTGCGGGCGAAGTTCTTGTGATAGGAGATGTTCATAGCCTCACGCCCTTTCCGCGTGGATGTAGGCGACCGCCTCGCGCAACGCCGCCGCATCCTTCGAGCGCATCTGGTATGCGTAATTTCCCATGGCGCGGCTGAAAACCTCTTCGATTGCCTGATGGTGAACGATCTTGTCGCCATGCGCGGCCAGCACGTCCTCATGGCTGTGCAAATAATGGAGGCGCCGCTTGCGGCTGGCATAAGCGGTGAAATACTTGCCCTCATAAGGACCGCCGGCGGCATCTTTCACCACCATCTCGGCCCATGCCGCGTAGACGTCGATGTCGAAAGTATAGTTGATGGCATCGGTCATCCAGGCGCCGGGCGGCCGCATGTTGACCTCCAGCGCAATGACGCGGTCGTCTTTCGTCTCGAACAGCTCGATGTGGAAGAAGCGCTCACGCACGTCGAACGCCTTCAGGATCTTGCGGCCGGCTTCCTCGACCGCCGGGCTGATCCTGGGAAAGCAGGTGTAGCTCATGTGGCGGTCCTTGTTGACCACGTCCATCACGCTCTGGTCGTAGCGGTGGCTGGCCGCCAGCACCACCTCGCCATCGCGGTTGACCAGCCCGTCGAACGTCACCACCAACCCTTCGATGAACTGCTCCATCACGAAGGTAACGTCCTCGGGTTTGTCCCGGAAGAACTGGTCGAGCTCCTTGGCGTTGGAGATCTTGAAGGTGTTCGAGGCGCCTGAGCCGCTGTCGGGCTTGACCACGACGGGATAGCCGACGCGGCGGATAAAGGTCATGGCGCCGGCTCGGTCGGAGCATTTGCGCTGCGCGATGGTCTCGACGCCGCTCTTACGGAAGAACGCGCGCATGCGGCTCTTGCGCTTCAGGTTTTTCACGAAGTCGAGCTTGGTGCCATAGATGTTGAAGTCGGTGCGGATATTAGCTTCCAGTTCCAGCCAGTGCTCGTTGAGCGATTCGAAACGGTCGATGCGGCCCCATTTATGGATGAAATGGCCGATCGCCCGGAACACCGGATCGTAGTCTTCCATGTCGGCGACACGGTAATATTCCGAAAGAGCCGCCTTCAGCTTGGGATCCAGCGTATTATAGGGAGCATCGCCGATGCCGAGAACAGTGGCCCCGGCCTTCTTGAGCCGGTCGCAGAAATCGGCGCCGTTGGCGGGGAAGTGCGGCGAGAAGAACACGAAATTCATGGACGATCCCCTCCCGGCGGCATCTCGTCGGCTGCCAAGTCTGGCGCATTTGCGCCGCGTCGGGAAGAGCACCCGCATTAGGGATGATATTCGACATATGCCGGGCCGCTTGCCTCTCCTGGGGCGCTCCTGTATGAGAACAGCCATGAATACGCGCGCCACCACCGCTTCCCGTCAGGCCGGCTTTGCCGGCGAGACCGTGCGTGCGCTGACCTCGACGCTCCTTCTTCTCGGCCTTATCGGCGATCGCCGGGTTCGCTGAAGGAGCGCCCGGCGGTCGAACCGCCGCGCAAGCGCACGCTCCTTGGCCAGTCTCAAAATTGGCAAGTCTCACCAAGCGAACGAAAATCTGTTAAAGGCGCCGCTCGCCACCAATCCGTCCGGGACGGATCCGACGGCCGCCGGGAGAAACGACGATGAACGC
This sequence comes from Mesorhizobium sp. M0152, assembly GCF_040322415.1. NCBI lineage: Bacteria > Pseudomonadati > Pseudomonadota > Alphaproteobacteria > Hyphomicrobiales > Phyllobacteriaceae > Mesorhizobium > Mesorhizobium sp. M0152. The sequence continues at coordinate 121,591 of NZ_JAMYTH010000009.1, read as the reverse complement.
ACGAGAAGAAATCCGTTCCCATGCCGCGGTAGCCGGCAAGGACGCGGCAAAGGCCGTTCCTGAGATGGCAAGCCGGGGCATGCCGGACGCAGCCCGCAAGTACCAGCCCTACCCGACCGTCGGCCTCTCCGACCGCACCTGGCCCTCGAAGATCATCGACAAGGCGCCGATCTGGTGCTCGGTCGACCTGCGCGACGGCAACCAAGCGTTGATCGATCCGATGGGTCATGAGCGCAAGGCGCGCATGTTCGCCTTGCTGCTCGACATGGGTTTCAAGGAGATCGAGATCGGTTTCCCCTCGGCCTCGCAGACGGATTTCGACTTCGCCCGCTGGTGCATCGAGGAAGGCGGCGTGCCGAGCGACGTCTCGCTGCAGGTGCTGGTCCAGTGCCGGCCCGAACTGATCGCCCGCACCTTCGAGGCGCTGAAGGGCGCCACCAACCCGATCGTGCATTTCTACAACTCGACCAGCGAATTGCAGCGCCGCGTCGTTTTCGAGAAGGATGTCGGCGGCATCAAGCGCATCGCCACCGACGCGGCCAAGATGATCACCGACATGGCCGCTAAGGCCGGCGGCGGCTATCGTTTCGAATATTCGCCGGAAAGCTTTACCGGCACCGAACTCGAAGTGGCGCTGGAGATCTGCAACGCCGTCACCGAGATCGTCAGGCCGACGGCCGACAACAAGCTGATCGTCAACCTGCCGTCGACGGTCGAGATGTCGACGCCCAACATCTATGCCGACCGCATCGAATGGATGTGCCGCAATCTCGACAACCGTGAAAACCTGATTGTCTCCTTGCATCCGCACAATGACCGCGGCACCGGCGTCGCCACCACCGAGTTGGGCTTGATGGCCGGCGCAGACCGGGTCGAAGGCACGCTGTTCGGCAATGGCGAGCGCACCGGCAATGTCGACATCGTCACGCTGGCGCTCAACATGTACACGCAAGGCGTCGATCCGGGGATTGACTGCTCCGACATCAACCGGATGAAGGACGTCTACGAATATTCCAACCAGTTGAAGATCCCCGAGCGCCACCCCTATGTCGGCGAGCTCGTCTACACCGCTTTTTCCGGTTCCCACCAGGATGCCATCAACAAGGGCATGAAGGCGCTTAGGAAGGCCAACACAAGCCTGTGGGAAGTGCCCTACCTGCCGATCGATCCGGCCGATGTCGGACGCAGCTACGAAGCGATCATCCGCATCAACTCGCAGTCGGGCAAGGGCGGCATCGCCTATGTGCTGCAGGCCGATTACGGCCTCAACCTGCCGCGCAATTTGCAGATCGAGTTCAGCCAGGCGATCCAGGCGATCACCGACGCCGAGGGCAAGGAAGTGCCGGTCAGGCGCATCTATGAGCGCTTCCTCGAGACCTATGTCGACCAGCCGGGGGCGCGCCTGAAGTTCCTCGACCACCACACCTATCCGGACACCGAGGTCAAGGGCCGGCGCGTGGTCGAGGCGGTCATCCTCGACAATGGCAAGGAAACGACGATATCAGGTACCGGCACCGGTCCGATCGACGGCTTCGTCGATGCGCTGTCGCGTCATGTCGGCGTGGCGATGTCGGTGCTCGACTACTCCGAACATTCGATGCAGCGCGGCTCGAATGCGTCCGCCATTTCCTATGTCGAGATGGAATATCCCGGTGGCAAGCTGTTCGGCGCCGGCATCAACACCAACATCGTCGCCGCTTCGTTGGAAGCGGTGACGTCGGCCGCCAACCGCATCATTGGTCGCAAGACGCGGTAATCCGCCATTCCAGGCGCGAGAGACGAGACTGCTCTCGCGCCGAATCTTCGAGCCCGATCAAGGCTTTGACTCTTGTACGATAGATGACAGTGGCGAGGCCTTCCTGCAGCACGTCCATCGCGTGGCGTGCGTCCCCGCGCCATTAACCACCGCAAAAATATCCGGTGGGGTACGCGATCGCATAATGCGTGTATACTTGTATGGCGGTGCGAGCGTTATATTATCCGTACCTTAACCTGTGCCGACTTCGAGAGGATCGACACTTGCAGCATGCCACGCCTGCCGCCCCCGCAGTGCGCGAGACACTGGAGCGACTGCTTGCCAGCGAAACGTTCGGGAGATCCGAGCGGGCGCGTAAATTGCTTCGCTATCTGGTTGAGCGCGAGCAGGCTGGCGAAGCCAACATGCTCAAGGGTTTTTCCATTGCCATGGATGTCTTCGGCAAGGACGGCGATTTCGACCCGTCGACGGATGCCGTGGTGCGCGTGCAGGCGGGCAGACTGCGCGATCTGCTGCAGCAGTATTTCGCCAATGAAGGCATCGCCGAGCCCGTTCGCATCGCCATCCCGCGCGGTGGCTACGTGCCGGCCTATGAGCTCAATGCAATCCGCTTGCCTCAACCTGCGAAAGCTATCGAGAATACGGCAGCGGCTCCATCCGAACGATCCGAGGCTGCCGACAACGCCGTTCCGGCTGCCGCTTTCGTGGCACCGCCCGCCGTGCCGATGCCCTCGGTGGCCCGCCATCTCCGGTTCTTCTGGATGGCGATCGCCGTCGTCATCGCCATGCTCGGCGTTCTGATCCTGCGTCAGGGCAGCCATGCCCTGCTGGCGGGGGGCGACATGTCGGCAACGATCGAGACTGCCGGCCTGACGAGTACCGTCGCACCGTCGCCGACGAGCGAGGCCTTGCCGCTCGTCTACATCGCCGTCAAGGCCGGTGGACCGGAAGCCAACCGCGTCGCCACATCGCTGCGCGCCGGCCTGAGCGGCTTCGATACCATCGACTTCATCGGCCGCGATACCGTCAACAAGGTCGATCCGGTCACCGACGCAACGAGCTTCATCTTCGATATCCTGCCTGGACCGGACGCCGGCGATATCACGATCGAGTTGCAGAGCGTGGCCTCCGGACGGGTGCTTTTGTCGCGTAATCTGACCGCTGACGACAGCGCGCCGACCGCCATAGAGGATCGTATCGCCAGCGTCCTGAGTTCGGCCATGCCCGCCTCCGGCACGATCTACAGCTACATCGAACAGAGCGGCATTCAGACCGCCCTGACGCGGTGTCTGCTGCTCAACGACAAATATTATCTCGACCAGAATGCCAAGACGCATGAGGCCGCCTATCGCTGTCTCGAAGCCCTTGCCAATGAAGGCGCCAAGTCATCGCTGGTCTATTCCGAGCTCGCCTCATTGCACCTCGAGGCTGTGAACGACCACTACGCCTATCCACCGGATGCCACGATCGAGAAGGCGATAACGTTCGCCCACCGGGCCGTTCAGATGGGACCGACCAGCCCTTATGCGCATCGCTCCTATGGCTACATCAATTCGCGTCTTGGCAATGCCGGGGAGGCGCTGCGCTGGATGCGCAAGGCCTATGAACTCAATCCCTACGATCTCGCCATGGCCGCCGCCTATGGCTATGGGTTGATCTTCGCTGGCCGGTACGCCGAGGGCACGCCCCTCCTGGCCCATGCGGTGGATGCCTCCAGCGGTCATCCGACATGGTGGGATTTTGGACTTTTCGCCGGCGAATTCATGCTGGGCGACATGAACAAGGCTGCGATAGCCAGCTCCTCTCTGAGGACGACCGCAACGAAATCGCACTATCTCGCTGCCCGGCTGATCGGCGCCAGGATCGCCGGCCAAGACCATCAGGTGCGCCGGTTGATCGATGAACTGACAACCGAATTTCCGAAATTCGCCGCGGATCCGCGCACGACCTTCATCGACAGAAAATATCCCGCCGATCTGACGGAGCGGCTGGTCGGCGCCTTGCGCGCCGCCGGCCTCGGCAACGCGAGTTAGCGGCACGAGCCGAAGCCAATCGCGAAGATTTTACTGGCCATCGCTCTGGACAAGGAGCATTTCAGCCACATTTGCAACGTGCCGTCCTGCCATTTCAGTTAAAGCCTTCAGTTTTCATGACCCCATCGCTTCATGCCGCCGAACAAGGTGTTGGTTCGAAGGCCACAATCCTGCTGCATGGTTTCGGCGGCTGTCACGATGTTTGGCGCGAGGTGATCTCGTCGCTGCCGCCTGTGCACACGCTTGCCTATGATTTGCCGGGGCATGGTCTGTCGCTCGGCTTCCCAAATGCCGGCCCGGCCAAACTCGCGGCAAGGACCGTTCTCGCCGATCTCTCCACGCGCGGGCTGAAGCGCTTTCATCTCGTGGGCCACTCCATGGGCGGGGCGGTCGCGGTGCTGATGGCGCTGGCCGAACCCGAAAAAGTGGCATCGCTGACGCTTCTGGCGCCCGGCGGCTTCGGTCCGGAAATCAACGGCCCACTGTTACGACGCTATGCCAACGCCCAGGATCCATCAGAGATCCGGGCGTGCCTCGCCGCCATGTCGGGCCCAGGGGCACGGCCCTTCGATCCCACCGTGGACGCGCTATGGGAAATGCGCGGCCGACCCGGCCAGTTGGAGAAACTCGTCGAGATCGCCGAGGCCATCACGAGCAACGATCAGCAGGGCGTCATTCCACGCGAACAGCTCGACAGGCTGGAGATGCCGGTGATGGTGGCGTGGGGAAGTGAAGACACGGTGCTGCCCTTTGCCCAGGCCGATCATCTGCCGGCGCATTTCCATGTCCATCACGTGCTCGGTGCCGGTCATATGCTGATCGAGGAAGCCCCCGATCTGGTCGCCAGGATCATTCAACGCAATATGAGCCGCCGCGCCAGGCGGCGGCGCCTGAAATTCGCGGCGGCCGCCAGCTGACTTTTCGCGTCCAATCTCTTCCGAACGCCTCGACCGCTCGATCTCGCCAGTGCATTTTGCCGGCGGCTGTGTTAACTCCATGTTAACCAAACCGCGAGGCAACGCCGATGAAGGACACAGGCGAGCAGGTCGACCAGTCGAACAAGCTGTCCGACGCTATCCGTGATGTGAAGAATGCCTTCGCCGACCGCGACGATGTCGTCGTCGACATGCGCGAGGCGCATCGCATGCGCCTCGATCTTTTGGCGGCCGAACTCGAGCCCATCTTCGCCGATGTTCCGGCCGACATGGACAACTTCGACTTCGTCGTCTCCACGGGGCTACAACCGCGCCTGTGGATCGATGCCGTCAGCCATGTCGCGATGGGACGCGACCGCCGCACCTATCGTTTCCTCAAGGACACCCGCATCGGCCGCGTTGTGCTTGCCGAATCGACGGAGATGAAGCTGGTCGCCGATTCCGTGACGCGCTATGTCGCCGAGCGTATCATCGAGCGTCAGAGGATGATGGAAGGCGGGGTCGAGCTCGCGGTGGCCGGCATGAAACGCGCCGAGGTGGCGGAAGCCGAGCCGCCACTGCGCTCGACGGCCCGCCGCAACGGCTGGTCGGCCTTCCTGTCCGGCCTCGGCCTCGTCGCCGCCGGCGCCCTTGTCGGCCTGGCGGTGTCGATCGCGCTCTTCTGGGATCGCATCGTGGCGATGGGGCTCAGCCTGCGGCCATAGCGGCGCTTGCTTCCACGCCGAGTTCCAGTGTCTGCAGGTCCGAAGGCGGTATCGAAGGACCGGTGAGCCCGCGCCGCGTCAGGCGGATGCGCCAGTCTCCCTTTTCGCCGTCGATCTCGAAGAGATTGTATTGCGCCGGCGGATTTTTGCCGCCCGGCGCCTGGCCGGCGGCGGCGACGCCGACCACCGGAACCTTGGCGCCTCGCGGGCCGATCTGGAACAGCGACGGCAGATGTGAATGGCCATGCAGGACGAGCTCCGCGCCATGCCGGCGAATGATTTTGTGGAAGCGGGCGATACCGAACAGCCGCTTGTGCTGCGGGACGGCGCCCCGCACCGGCGGATGATGGATCATGATCGCACGGAACAGACCTTGCTTCGCCGTCGCATCGAGCATTTTGCGGAGCCGCTCGGCCTGGCCTTCCATGAAGAAGCCATTGGCCATGAAGGGTGCCGTGGCACGCGCCGTCGAGACGCCGATCAGCGCGACATTGCCGCGCACGCGCAGATAGGGGAATGCATTGCGGTCGACCGGCGTGTTGATGCCGTCGCCGCTCATCCAGGCCGCCCAGGACCGGCAGACCTTGTCGAAAGCGCCCGGCACATAGGCATCGTGATTTCCTGGAACGACCGACACGTCGTGCGGCGACCCCAGCGTCTCGAGCCAGTGCCTGGCCATCTCGATTTCGCCGTCGAGCGCCAGGTTGACGAGATCGCCGGTAACGGCAAGGTGATCGGGGCCTTGCGCCTTGATGTCTCCAACGATGGTGTCGATGACCGCGTCATGCATGTAGCGGCGGCGGTTGCGCTGCCAGTTGACGTAGCCGAGCACGCGCTTGGAGGCGAGATCGCGATAGGATACATCGGGGAGCGGCCCCAGATGGACATCGGAAATATGCGCGAGCCTGAACATGCATCCTTCATAGGCGACAGGCGCCCCGCTTTCCACCCAAGGTTTCGCTACCGATGACGACAGGTCCGCAAGACGCTTTCCGCCAAACCGGCTGGCCTGGCCTCAGGGCCAGGCTGTTCCATCTCTATTTCGTGCTGCGGCGGCCGATGACGCTCGGCGTGCGCGGCCTCGTCCACGATACCGCGTCCAATTCCGTCTTCCTCATCCGCCACACCTATGTCCCGGGCTGGCAGCTCCCCGGTGGTGGGGTCGAGGTTGGCGAGACCATGGTTGAGGCGCTGGCGCGCGAACTGGCCGAGGAAGGTAACATCGCGCTGACTGACCCGCCGATGCTGAAATCAACACATTTCAACCGCCGCTCCAGCCGGCGCGACCACGTCGGCTTCTACCTGATCGAGCAGTTCAGCCAGACCGCGCCGAAGCTGCCCGACCGCGAGATCGCCGAGGCCGGCTTCTTCCCGATCGACCGCCTGCCGGAAGGCACGACACCGGCGACGCTGCGCCGGATCGCGGAGGTCTTTCATGGCGAACCGGCATCGCCCTATTGGTAGATCATACCGCCGCCTCACCGGAACCGTGCCCGGTCGTGCGGCGCGCCATAATCCAGTTCCGGGCCGACCGGGACGATCCGCGTCGGATTGATCGTCTCGTGGCTGCCGTAATAATGCGCCTTGATGTGATGGAGGTTCACTGTCGCGGCGACGCCAGGCAACTGGTAGAGGTCGCGCAGATAGTTCGACAGGTTCGGATAATCGGCGATGCGGCGCAGATTGCACTTGAAATGGCCGACATAGACCGGGTCGAAGCGCACCAGAGTGGTGAACAGCCGCCAGTCGGCCTCGGTAATGCGGCCGCCAATAAGATAGCGCTGGCGCGACAGCCGATCCTCCAGCGCATCGAGCGCCGAGAACAGGTCGCCGAACGCCTCCTCATAGGCGGCTTGCGTGGTGGCGAAGCCGGCGCGGTAGACGCCGTTGTTGACGGCGGGATAGACCAGCGCATTGGTCGCATCGATCTCGCCGCGCAATGCCTGCGGATAGAAATCGAGGCCGGCGTCACCCCACTCATCGAAGGCTGAATTGAGCATCCGGATGATCTCGGAGGATTCATTGGAGACGATGGTCTGCTCCTTCTTGTCCCAAAGCACCGGCACGGTCACCCGGCCGGAATAGGTGGGATCCGCCCCGGTGTAGATCTGATGCAGGAAGTCGAGGCCGTAAAGCGTGTCGCCGGTGGCGTCGTCCCCGGCCAGGAACGTCCAGCCATTGGCGCCCATGAAATGATGTACCACCGACACCGAGATGATGCGGTCCAGTCTTTTCAGCGCGCGAAAGATCAGCGTCCGGTGCGCCCACGGACAGGCGAGCGACACATAGAGGTGATAGCGGCCAGGCTCCGCCTTGAAGCCGCGGCTGCGGCCTTCGGCGGGCGAGCCATCGTGGGTGACCCAGTCGCGCCATTGCGACTGGTCCCGCACGAACTTGCCACCGCTATCCTTGGTGTCGTACCAGCGGTCCTGCCATTTGCCCTCGACCAGCAATCCCATGGAATACCCTTTCGCGTTTGCCTTCATGTAGAACGCGAGGGGGCAAGGCGGAAATCATCTCAGGTTGAACAGATCGTCAATCGTTGGTGCCGGCGAACGGGTCGATTGCGGCGGCCTAAAATTGATGCTAGCGGACAATCCGCATGTTCGACTTTGCTTTGATCCGGTTCGACCGACGACGAAAGGGCGCCCGCGCTTGATGAAGCGCTGACTGGCGAATGCTGCCGTTTGCAGCAAACCTTTCCTCCTCTACCGGAACGCAAAACCATGAGCCTTGCCGACGTGAAATACCTGCCGGAAACTCCGGCGCATGATCCTGAGATCGAAGCCATCAATGACGAGGCTTTCGGGCCCGGCCGGTTCGTGCTGGCCGCCTACAAAATCCGCGAGGCCGGGGGCCATGAGCGCGCGCTGTCCTTTGTCGCCGTCGATGCTGATATCGTCGTTGCTTCGGTACGCATGACCCGCGTTGCCGCCGGCGCCGGCCGCGCGCTGATGCTTGGGCCGCTTGCGGTGCGGCCGGCCTTCAAGAATCTCGGCATCGGTCGCCGGCTGGTGGCGATCGCGCTGGAGGCGGCCGCCAAGGCCGGCGCGCCCGCCGTCATGCTGGTCGGTGACGAGCCTTATTATGGCCCGCTCGGCTTCAAGAGGATCCCGCGCGGCCAGATTTCGATGCCGCGCCCCGTCGACCTCGACCGGTTGCTGTCGCACGAGATCACGCCGGGCGCGGTCGCCCGGCTCTCGGGCGAGGTCGGCCACGCCGACCAGGCCAGGGTTGCCGAGCACATTTCCGCCATGGCTTGACCTTGTGGGCCGATCTGGCGCCTGATCCATCCCCTGTCCCCGAGATCAAAAGGACGACGCCATGAATCCGAACGGCCAGATCGCGATCGTCACCGGCGGCGGCTCCGGCCTAGGCGAGGCGACGGCGCGCGCACTTGCCCCCAAGGGGACCCGCGTCGCCATCTTCGATGTCGTCGTCGACCGCGCGTCCAAGGTCGCGGCCGAAATCGGCGGCATTGCCGTTCAATGCGACGTCAGCAGCGGCGACAGTGGCACGGCTGCCCTCGCCGAGGTCGCGGCCAAGCTCGGCGAGCCGCGTATCCTGGTCAATTGCGCCGGCATCGCCATTGGCGTGAAGACGATCGGCAAGGACGGCCCTCATCCCCTCGATCAGTACCGCAAGGTGATCGAGGTCAATCTGATCGGAACATTCAACATGATCCGCCTTGTCGCAGACCGTGCCGCGAAGCTCGAGCCGCTGGAAGGCGGCGAACGCGGCGTCATCGTCAACACTGCATCGGTCGCTGCCTATGACGGTCAGATCGGACAGGCTGCTTATTCGGCCTCCAAGGGTGGCGTCGTCGGCATGACGCTGCCGGTGGCGCGCGATCTCGCCCGCTCCGGCATCCGCGTCTGCACCATCGCGCCCGGCATCTTCAGGACGCCGATGATGGCGGGCATGCCACAGGAGGTGCAGGATTCGCTGGGTGCCGCAGTACCTTTCCCGTCCCGTCTCGGTGAGCCTTCCGAATATGCCGCCCTGGCGGTCCACATCGTCGAGAACCAGATGCTGAACGGCGAGACCATTCGCCTCGACGGCGCCATCCGCATGGCGCCGAAGTAGTCCTTGCCAAGCGTGGCACCATCGTTCGATAAGTGGAATAGCGACATCAACTTAGCGGAACGAGAACCTTGGGCGAACAAAGGAAGGACGTGATCCGCGAGACCGACGCCGACGCGATCCGGCTGGCGAACACGTTGCTGCGGAGTGCCCGCTTCGGTGCCCTGGCGGTGCTGGAACCGCAAACCGGGTCGCCCCTGGCGAGCCGGGTCGGTGTCGCCACCGATATCGATGGCGCGCCTCTGATCCTGGTGTCGCAGCTTTCGGCGCACACGCCTGCCCTGCTTGCGGATCCCCGCTGTTCTCTGCTGCTCGGCGAGCCCGGAAAGGGCGACCCGTTAGCCCATCCGCGCCTGACCCTGGTCTGCCAGGCATCGCGGCTCGAGCGTGGCTCGGATGCTTATGCTCGCGCCGAGCGCCGCTATCTCAACCGCAATCCCAAGGCCAGCCTCTATGCCGGGCTCGGCGACTTTTCGATCTTTCGCCTCGATCCGCAACGCGCCAGTCTGAATGGCGGCTTTGGCAAGGCCTATCGGCTCGGCCGGTCCGATCTCATGACCAGCGGACCGGTCGTCGAAGAGCTCGCGGCGAGCGAACAATCGGCTATTGATCATATGAACTCCGACCATCTCGACGCGATCGCCGTTTATGCACTGCATTTCGGGAAGTCGTCCGGCGACAATAGCTGGGTCATCAGCGGAATTGACGCCGATGGCATGGATCTGCTGTCGGGCGACAATGTTTGTCGGGTTTTCTTTCCGCAACCCCTATCGACGGCACGTGAGTTGCGCCCGGTTCTGGTCGACATGGCCAGGAGCGGCCGGGCCGCGCAGGGCACGACAGAGTGATTAGCATTTGATCAAAAGCAATGCTTGAGATTTAAATGAAATGTTCTAGGCTTTATCTGTGACGCTGACTCGTCAGCGCCATTCACAAGCGAGTTGATGGATTCAGGTGCCATTGCCCCCATGGCGCCTTGATGAGCAAACAGCATGGGGGATCGATGGTCTCGACAAAGCTAATCGCCAACGCCGAATCGGCAGCCGAATTTCTGATGCTGATGGGCAACGAAAAACGGCTGTTGATCATGAGCTATCTGATCGACGGTGAAATGTCGGTCGGTGCCATCGCCGAAAAGGTGATGCTCAGTCAGTCCGCCCTGTCACAACATCTGGCCAAGTTGCGGGGACTCGACCTCGTCGAAACCCGTCGCGACCGCCAGATGATCTACTATTCCTGCAAATCCGACGCTGTGCGCGAACTGCTCGGCGTGCTGGATGGCATTTTTGGCAGCGGCAAGGATGATTTGTCCCAGATGGCACACAGGTTGCGCCGCGCGGGAACTTGACCGGCAAGCCCTGCTGCCGCTTACCTCGTCGACGTATGAGCGCCGAGGAGCGGCATGGAACCCATTCGGATCGACGACCCGCGAGACCCGCGTGTCGCAGCCTATCTCGATATCCGCGAACGTGATCTTGCCGGCCGGCAGGGCCGTTTCGTCGCCGAAGGCAAGGTGGTGCTCGACCTGCTGTTATCGGCCGGACGGTTCAGTGCCGAATCGGTGCTGGTCCTGGAAAATCGTTTGGCAGGCCTTGAAGACATCTTGCGTAAGGCCCCGGGCGACCTGCCGGTCTATGTCGCCAGCGGCGCTGTGATGGATGCCATCGCCGGCTTTCACATGCATCGCGGCATCCTGGCCATTGGCCGCAAGGGCACGCCGCAACGGGCCGAGGCGCTGCTCGATGCCTTGCCTGCCCAAGCATTGGTCCTGGTGCTTGTCGGCATCGCCAACCATGACAATATGGGATCCATTTTCCGCAACGCCGCCGCCTTCGGCGCCGATGCGGTCTTCATGGATGCGACCTGTTGCGATCCACTCTACCGCAAGGCGATCCGCGTTTCAGTCGGCGCCGCGCTCAAGATTCCCTTCGCCTCCTTCACCGATGCCGCCGGGTTCACAGCAGAACTTGACCGGCGCTTCTATGGCCAGTTTGCGTTATCGCCGCGTGGGCACACCGACATACGCGACGCGCAGCGCAGCCAGCGCCTGGCGCTTTATCTCGGCACCGAGGGCGAAGGCCTGCCCGAAAGCCTGCTTGCCCGTTTGCAGACGGTGCGCATCGGCATGGCGCAAAACTTCGACAGCCTGAACGTCGCGGCCGCGTCAGCCATCGCCCTGCATCATTTCTGCGCAGGCAGGACCTGATTTCCGTTCGCCGCCTTCTGCAACGCCCGCACGCGGTCGGCGAGGCTACGGTCGCCATTTCCGGAACTGCTGTCCTGTGGCTCGGCCAGCGCCTTGGCGATTGGCGAGTCCGGCCCTTCGAGCTTGGCCGTCAGATGGACGACCTCCGCCGCCAGTTCGTTCATCTGCTCGCGCAGCGCGGCACTGCCGTTCGCGGGGCCTGATGCCGTCATGGCCGCCTTCAAACGCTTGTTCTCGCTCGCAAGCGCCGTGAGCCTGGCTTCCAACCGCTCGCGATCGCTGTCGAGCTTGGCGATCGCCTTGTCCAAATCGTCCCGCCTTTCAGCTTCCCCATGCCTGTCGGCTCCATTCTGGTTGCCGACCAGCCGCAGCGCCGGCCCGCCCTCCTCGGCTTTCACCTTTTCACGCGACCGCGCCAGCTCCTTTTCGCGACGCTCGAGCTTGTCTTCGCGATCGGCGAGCGTAGCGAGCAGCCGCTCGACCTTCTTGTCGAGTTCGGCCGTTCTCTTCTTCTCGGCTTTCAGGGCTTCGCGCGCGGCCCTGTTCTCGGCTGCGATTTCCTGGCCGCGCCGGTCCGCTTCCTTGCGCTGGCTGCGCAGCAGCGCAATGTCGTTGGCAAGCTTCTGCAATTCGGATTCGCGCGCCACCAGTTCAATCTGGCGGCTGCTGGAGGAGAAGCTGGCGTCGTCATACATATGCTCCAGCTTTTCAAGCTCGAGCGCGCGTTTTTCCAGTTTGCGTTCGATCTCCTTGAGCCGTGCCGACAACAGATGCTGTTCCTCCTCGCGCTGCCGCAACGCCTCGCTCTTGGCGCCGAGTTCGGCAAGGGCAAGGTTCTTGTCCGTGCGCTCGACCGCCAGCCCCTTCAAAGCCTCGCGGCCGCGATTGATCTCGACCAGCTGTTCGGCTGCCTTCTCGCGCAGCGCCTTGACGTTCATTTCGAGGCGGCGCGTGGACATGGCGAATTCGGCGCGGATCCGGTCCTTGTCGGCCTGAATTTCGGCCTGCGTCAACGGGATCGAGGCCTCTATCCGTTTGCGGGTCAGGGCGACGGCGCGCCGCCAGATCGCCGGAGCCAATATCAGCGCCAGAAAGCCGGCACAGAGAAAGCCGAGTGCAAAGAACAGGACCGACTGAACCAAGGGACTACCCGTTATCGAAGGCAACCGCGAAACTAATGCATGTCGTCCAATGTGGGAGCCGGTTTTGGGACGACGACATGCAATCAGACGAAGACCAAAAGCGCGTCTTGCGCTTTTGACCGTGGCACATTGGCATGGCGGAAATCCGGCGCTGCGGCAAGGGGCTTGCCACAGCGCGCTTCGGTCATCGGCTTGTGAAGACTCGCGGACATGTCCGCGTTTCGATCACGCCGACTGGGGCTCAGAAGGGATTCCAGGTCGCCCGCTCGGTAAGTTTGAGGTAGCCGAGATTGACGCCGAGCCGAGCGCCGACACCGGTGCGGATCGGCACCAAAAGCACGTTGTTGTTCTTCAGCACATTGAAGCCGACGCCAGCCACCACATAGGCTGAGCCGGCGACGCCGCCATAGCGGTTGTAGAGATTGCCGACATCGTCGAGATTGTAGACCAGCATCATCACCCGCGACCCTTCGCCGCCGAAATCCCAACCCAGCGACGGGCCTTGCCAGAACACTTTGTGGTCGCCGGCATTCTTGGTGTAGAGCGTGCCTTCGCCATAGGTCAGGCCGCCGATCAGCGCGCCCGAGCCCTCTTCGCCAAGCAGATAGCCGTTCGGCAAGCCGTAGGAGGCGAAGACCTTCTCGACGACGGTGGCGAGCCCTCCCGATGTCGCTCCGAAGAACTTGTGGCCGGAATCCACGATCTCCTGAGCGGTGTATTCCTGGGCCCGCAAGGCTGAGGTCGAAAAGACGAGAACGCTCATGAGCGCGACCGCCATTGAGACGACACGGAAAAAGCTCCGGTCTGGGACACGGATAAAAATCCGGTCTGGGATGACACGGAAAAAGCTCCGGTCGTAGAATCGGGAAAACATGCTTCCAATCTCCGTCAGGGAGCACTTTCGCCGACGCCCCACACCCGTACGGCTCTCTTATCCGGCCGTTAAGGGTAACTGTTACGGGCAAACTATGCCGTAATTCTTTTTCAACCATTAAGCTTCCACATGAAGATGGCGGTTCGAAGGCTGTTTTGGGGTCGCACACGTGGGGCGGCAGCCTGCGTGAACGCGCATTTGCCATGACCATAATTTTGGATTTGTTGCCGCACGCACAGGCGCTGTGTATTCAGAGGACCTGGGGAGAGAGCGTGATTCGTGCGGGCAGGCGACGATTGATCGCTCGGCCGTGAGTTGTGAAATTTTGCAGGGATTTTTCGCCAATGGCCGATCTGTTCACCATTTCCGCACCCGATCTGGCAGCGCTTTTGTGCAGCCGCGTCTGCCACGACATTATTTCCCCGGTCGGCGCGATCAACAACGGGCTTGAACTCCTCGACGAGGGCGGCGCCGACGAAGACGCCATGCGGCTCATCCGCCAGAGTGCCAAGAATGCCTCGGCCCGGCTGCAATTCGCCCGGATCGCCTTCGGTGCAGCCGGCTCGGCGGGCATGCTGATCGACACCGGAGACGCCGAGGCGGTCGCCATCGCTTTCCTCAAGAACGAAAAGCCGGAACTCGTCTGGAAAGGGACGCGCGCGCTGCTGCCGAAGAACAAGGTCAAGCTGCTGCTGAACCTGATCCTGGTCGCCAACGCCGCCATTCCACGCGGCGGCAAGCTGGTCGTCACATTGGAAAATCTCGAGACCGAGCCACGCTTTTCGCTTTCGGCAAGCGGGCCGATGCTGCGCGTGCCGCCAAAATTCCTCGAACTGCATTCCGGACACAAGCCGGAAGAACCGATCGACGCGCATTCGGTACAGCCCTACTACACACTGCTTCTGGCCCGCGAGGCCGGCATGACGATATCGATCCATGCGACCGCCGAAGAGATCGTGCTTTCGGTAGCCTGAGAATCCGGCTGATCCACTACGAGCAAAGTATTTCAGCGAAATAATATTGCCATACGGACAAATCCGCGGGAATTGAACTGCTTCTGATTGCAGCAGCGAAATATCCGCAAGAAAAAGCCATGAAACGGCATCCTTGCAAAAAATTTACCTAATCGCTTTCCGGGTTCTTTACCAGATCGGCCTAGTGTGCACCGCAGATGCCCCGACGACCGGATCGCCATAAGGCAAAGAGGACCCGGAAATGAAGCGCTGCATGTTCGTCGACGATTCCAGTGTCATCAGAAAGGTTGCAAAACGCATCTTGGGTGGTTCCGACATGACGGTAATCGAAGCAGCCAGCGGGCTTGATGCGCTGGAAATGTGCGCCGCCGACATGCCCGACATCATCGTCGTCGACGGCGCCCTGCCCGACGTGAAGGCGGTTGACCTGATCCGCCGTGTGCGCGCCATGGAAAGCCCGGTCAAGCCGCAGATCCTGATCTCGCTGGTCGAGCTCGATATCGCGTCCATCATGCGGGCCAAGCGCGCCGGCGCCCAGGGCTATCTCCTGAAACCCTTCAACCGTTCGCAGTTGCTCGAACGGTTCCGCGCCCTGAAGATTGCCGCTTGATTCGCCGGCTTGGAGCAATTCCAAGAAACGTGCGTCATGGCCTTTCCGTCCAGGATTGCGTAGAAACAAACGGCTAATTTAATGGCCCATTCGCACAAAAACCCGGCTTGGCCGGGTTTTTGTCGAAGAGAGTCGGACGGTGTTCGCCGTTCAGGCGCTGACGCGGATGTCTTCGGGTTCGCGCAGCACATAGCCGCGGCCCCAGACCGTCTCGATGTAGTTCTGGCCACCGGACGCGGCGTCGAGCTTCTTGCGCAGCTTGCAGATGAAGACGTCGATGATCTTCAGTTCCGGCTCGTCCATGCCGCCATAAAGGTGGTTGAGGAACATTTCCTTGGTGAGCGTCGTCCCCTTGCGCAACGAGAGCAGCTCCAGCATCTGGTATTCCTTGCCGGTGAGATGCACGCGCTGGCCGCCGACTTCAACGGTTTTGGCATCGAGGTTGACCACCAGGTCGCCGGTTGTGATGACCGATTGGGCGTGGCCCTTGGAGCGCCGCACGATGGCATGGATACGGGCGACCAGCTCATCCTTGTGGAACGGCTTGGTCATATAGTCGTCCGCGCCGAAGCCGAGGCCGCGCACCTTGTCCTCGATGCCGGCCATGCCGGAGAGGATCAGGATAGGCGTCTTAACTTTGGAAAGGCGAAGCGTTCTCAAGACCTCGTAGCCGGACATATCGGGCAGGTTGAGGTCGAGAAGGATGATGTCGTAGTCGTAGAGTTTGCCTAGATCGACACCCTCTTCGCCGAGGTCTGTCGTATAGACATTGAAACTTTCCGATTTCAGCATCAGTTCGATGCTTTGTGCGGTTGCACTGTCATCTTCTATCAGCAGAACACGCATCTCATTCCCCTTTTCTGCTGCCGGACCATCTCGCGACCCGTCCTGGACCGGAGCAGTGATTGCCTAATGCAGAGGCTGCCATCGAATGGTTAACAAAACCTAATTCCGCGCCGATTACGGTACCAGATTTTTTAACCTCTTTCTACACCCTCTTGAATCTAATAGTGAATCACAGACCCAAACCGCTAATGCACAACATTAATAACCTGGACTAAGTGACTCCAGGGACTCATCGACAGCGCTTCCGTGTCGTCGGTCGGATTTTTACCCGGCCTTAAGCCCTGACCCGTATGATTAACAATGCCCGTAAACGAATGGTTACCGCCGGCAAAAAACTTTAGGGTTTTGTTTCCCATAGTTCGGGGAAAGCTGGTGGAAACGGGCAACGCCTGGGGCGTTTCCGGGTGATTGGACGATATGTGCAGGTGTGCGTTTCCGGGAGTACCGAATCATGAAGTCACGTGAGAACCTCGTTCGACTGAAGCAGTTTCAGGTGAATGAGAAGCGGCGGCAGCTGCTCCAGCTCGACATGATGATCGCCGAGTTCGAACGCATGGCCGTCGAACTGGAGCTTCAGATCAATGCCGAGGAAAAGAAGGCCGGCATCACCGACATCAACCATTTTGCCTATCCGACCTTCGCCAAGGCGGCACGTTTGCGCCGCGACAATCTTAGAAATTCGCAAAGCGACCTCGCCCAACAGCGCAGCGCTGCCGAATCACTACTCGGCGAAGCTGAAGCGGAGCTTTCCAAGGCGGAGATGCTGGAATCGCGAGACACCAAGATCCGCGAAACCGAAAACGGCGGTCGCAGCGCCATGATCGGCTGAAGTCCGGCTATTCATAACGCAGGTGCTTGCCACGCGGGCGGGCACCGCACCAGGCTGCGAGGCGCTCGACCAGGGCAAAGCTCCCTTAGGCGGCCCAATCCCCTTCACTCCCGGCCACCGCCCGCGCACGGGCGTCCTTGATATCAGGCGCATGCTGCTCCGCCCATGATCTTATCTGGGTAAGCAGCCCCGCCAGGTTCTGGCCGAGTTCGGTCAGTTCATATTCGACGCGTGGCGGAATGACCGGAAAGACCTCGCGCCGCACCAGACCGTCACGCTCGAGCACACGCAACGTCTGCGTCAGCATCTTCGGCGTTATGCCTTCGAGCTTGCGGGCAAGCTCGCCATTGCGCTGCCGGCCTTTGCGCAGCGCGCAAACCACCAGATAGACCCATTTGCTGGCCAGCATCTCAAGCACGGTATGCGAGGGGCATGTCCGCCGGAAGGCGTCATAGCCGAAGGGGCAGTTATCTTCACTATCCATGGGGTGCCTATATACCAAAAAGGTACATACTGGACAAGGGATCATTACTATCCAAATGATAGTGGCACCAATCAAGCAGGAGATATCCAATGCGTGCCGTGATCCAGAATTCCTTCGGCGGACCCGAAGTCCTTGTCATCACCAGTCAGACCGACCCCACGCCGAGGACCGGCGAAGTGCTGGTGCGTATCAAAGCCGCCGGCATCAATCCCGTCGACGGCGCCGTCCGCGCCGGCTATTTTCCGTTGCTTGGCGAACCGCCCTTTACCCTCGGCTGGGATATCTCCGGAACAGTCGCCGCGCTGGGCGCAGGTGTCGCCGGCTTCAAAATCGGCGACGACGTGTTCGGCATGCCGCACTTCCCCAAACAGGCGGCGGCCTATGCGGAACTGGTGGCCGTGCCTGCCGACGAGATCGCGCTGAAGCCGAAGAAGGCCGATCACCTACAGGCCGGTGCGCTGCCGCTGGCCGGCCTCACCGCCTGGCAAGGCCTTGTCCGTCATGGCGGGCTGAAGTCGGGCCAGCGCGTACTGGTGCATGCGGGTGCCGGCGGGGTCGGCCATCTGGCGGTGCAGGTCGCCAAGGCGCGCGGCGCCTGGGTTGCCGCCACCACCAGCCCGGACAAGCTCGATTTCGTACGCAAGCTCGGCGCCGACGAGGTCATCGACTACACCAAGGACGATTTTACCGGAAAACTTCATGATATCGATCTCGTGCTGGAACCAGTCGGCGGCGACCATGCCGAACGCTCGCTCAAGGTCCTCAAGGACGGCGGCGTACTGGTTTCGCTGCTCAATGTCAGCGACGCCACGAAGGCGCAAGCCAGCATACGGGGCATCCGGGTCGAGCG
This sequence comes from Mesorhizobium sp. M0152, assembly GCF_040322415.1. Lineage (NCBI taxonomy): Bacteria > Pseudomonadati > Pseudomonadota > Alphaproteobacteria > Hyphomicrobiales > Phyllobacteriaceae > Mesorhizobium > Mesorhizobium sp. M0152. The sequence continues at coordinate 103,265 of NZ_JAMYTH010000009.1, read as the reverse complement.
CATGTCCGTCGTGCCCGACCGTGAAGGTCTGCTGGAGCTCGGCCGGCTGATCGACGCGAAAAAGCTCGCCGTCCATGTAGCCAGGAGCTTTCCGCTCGACCAAGCGGGAGCCGCCCACGCCTTTCTCGCCACCAAGCCGGTCGGCAAGGTGGCGCTGACGGTCTGACCGCGGCGAGGGTTCGGAGCCATTCGAAACCAGAAGGGTGCGGAGTGCCGCGCCCTTTTTTGGCTCAGACCGGCTCTAATGCCGGTATTGCTGGATGCGCGTGGTGCGCAGCCCGGCCAAGCCATATTCGTCGATCGACGCTTGCCAGGACAGGAATTCCTCGGTGGTCAGCTTATAACGCTGACATGCCTCTTCGAGGCTCAACAGGCCGCCGCGCACCGCAGCGACCACCTCCGCCTTGCGCCGGATAACCCAGCGACGTGTGTTGGTCGGCGGCAGATCGGCAATCGTAAGAGGGCTGCCGTCGGGCCCAATAACATACTTCACTCTAGGTCTAACCAGATCGGTCATCGTACTCTCTACAAAAAACTCAAAGACCCAATCCCCGCCACGTTACCGCCACAGCTTTAAAAATTGCCTAAGCAGACCCTAATGACTAGGTAAGGATCGTGAACGCCGCGTTAGTCTTTTCGCGGGCATTTGAAACATTCGGCAGGAAGCCTTGATTCACCGGGGAAAAATCCGAGCGTTCGCCGGATCAGCCGCATCCGGGGAATCGTCCTGCAGCTGGCGCAGCCGGAAAGCTTGACCTATATTCGCGTCCTTGGCATTCAGGCGCCGCGCAGAACGAAAGCATCATGAACAGTCTCGATCTTCCCGGACGTCCCGAAAAGACCCGCATCGTCGTCGCCATGTCGGGCGGCGTGGATTCGTCCGTGGTCGCCGGCCTGTTGAAGCGCGAAGGCTATGACGTCGTCGGCGTTACCCTGCAGCTATACGACCATGGCGCGGCGACGCACCGGGCTGGCTCGTGCTGCGCCGGCCAGGACATCGACGATGCTCGCCGCGTGTCGGAAACGCTCGGCATCCCCCACTATGTGCTCGACTATGAGGAGCGCTTCCGCAAGGCGGTGATCGACCCCTTCGCCGAGAGCTATGTCGCCGGCGAGACGCCGATCCCTTGCGTTTCCTGCAACCAGACAGTGAAGTTTGCCGACCTGCTCGCCACCGCCAAGGAGCTTGGCGCCGACGCGTTGGCAACCGGCCACTATATTCGCTCCGGCGCCAACGGCGCCCATCGCGCACTCTACCGGCCGGTCGATGCCGACCGCGACCAGAGCTATTTCCTGTTCGCCACCACGCAGGCACAGATCGATTATCTGCGCTTTCCGCTCGGTGGCTTGTCGAAGCCGCAGGTGCGCGCCATCGCCGAGGAGATGGGGCTGACGGTGGCTGCAAAGCAGGACAGCCAGGACATCTGCTTCGTACCGCAAGGCAAATATTCCGACATTATCGCCAAGCTGAAGCCGACTGCCGCCAATCCGGGCGACATCGTCCACATCGACGGTCGCGTGCTCGGCCGCCATGAGGGTATCCTGCGCTACACGATCGGCCAGCGCCGCGGCATCGGCATCGCGTCCGGCGAACCGCTCTATGTCGTCCATCTCGATGCCGAGCGGGCCCGCGTCGTGGTTGGCCCGCGCGAAGCGCTGGAGACGCACAAGATCTATCTGCGCAATATGAACTGGTTGGGCGACGGGCCGTTGGCCGATGTTCCTGCCGGTGGCCTCGAGCTTTTCGCCAAGGTCCGCTCGACCAGGCCGCCACGCCCCGCGGTGCTGCGCCACAAGGCGGGCGTGACGTCGGTCGAATTGGCCGACGGCGAGTCCGGCATCGCGCCGGGACAGGCCTGCGTGCTCTATTCCGACGACGGCAACGAGGCCCGCGTCTTCGGCGGCGGCTTCATCGAGCGCTCCGAGCGCGGCGCCGAGGCCGAGGCGATGCTGACCCGGCTGGCCGCTTTGCCTGCGCAGGTCCCCGCCGAGTAAGCCGAACAGGTCTCTCAGGACTTGGTGTGGGTCAGGACTTGGTGTGGGTGACCGTGCCGGCCGTCAGGATCCGCAGCACCCTGATTGCTTCCTCGCCGCTCGTGCGAGGTTCGGCCCGCGTCTCGATGCACTGGATGAAGTGCTCCAGCTCGCGCGTCAGCGGCATGCCTTGCCCGACCGCGACATAGGACGGCTCGTTGGTGGTGAAGGCCCACTGGCCGCTGTCCTGCCAGACCGCATGGCGGTAGACTGCAAGTTTGCGCTCCCAAGGCTCGACATCGTCGAATACCGCCATGGCCTTGGTGCCGACCACGGTCAGCCGCCGCTCGCGGTAAGGGTTGAGCCGCGAGGCGAAAAGATGGCTGCGCAGGCCGTTGGGAAAGCGCATGTGCAGATGCGCGAAGTCGCTGAGACTGTCGAGCAGGGCCGCCCCCTCGCCGCGCACCTCGATCGGCTCGGTGCCGGTTATGGCCAGGATCATCGACAAATCGTGCGGCGCCAGATCCCATAGCGCGTCGTTCTCGGTGTGGAACTTGCCGAGGCCGAGCCGGTGCGAGTGGATGTAGCGGACTTCGCCGAGCTCGCCATTGTCGATCAGGCCTTTCAGCGTCTCGAAGGCGGGATGGAAACGCAGGACGTGGCCCACCATGAAGACGCGGCCATTGTCCTTGGCCGCTTGCACCGCGCGCTCGGCGTCCGCCACTGTCAGGGCGATCGGCTTTTCCACCAGCACGTCCTTGCCGCTCTCGACGGCGCGCACGGCAACGTCGGCATGGTATTGCGGCGGCAACGCCATGACGATCGCGTCGATATCATCACGGACGAACAGCTGGTCCGGTTCTATCGCGAGGCAGTCCTGCTCGCTGGCGAAGCCTTCGGCGCGTGCACGGTTGGCGTCGGAGACCGCGTGCAACGCGCCGAGCCCCTTGAGGGTGCGGATATGGTTGCTGCCCCAGTATCCGCAACCAAGGACTGCAATGCGCGGCTTCATCTGTTTTCAAACTCTAAAACTCGTGGCCGAGACATAGCGACGTGCCCCTTCGAACTCAACCCCGGTGACCGCAACCAAATGTCCACGCCGCAAAGCTTTTCGGCAATGAGAATATGCGCCCACATCGAATGTTTCGAAGCTTGACAGGCTCGCCCTCCCAACCTTATATCCGCGCGACCTTGGCGAACGCCTCCGGAATGCCTTTCGATTTTAAGGCAGATTTCGGACCTTTCGCCGCCCTGGCGGGGTAGCTCAGTTGGTTAGAGCACGGGAATCATAATCCTGGGGTCGGGGGTTCAAGTCCCTCTCCCGCTACCAAAACTCAACATGTCGGATCCGGCAGCACCTCACGTCGGCTATTGAGCAGGCGAGCCTGACGATTTGAGGTTCGGGCTTATGGTCAAAGCCGGAGTTCGGCGGATGGCCGCTGCCGCGACCATTCCTGTCAGCCGAACCTGCTGCCGTACGAGGCGTCCGCGCGGCCGATCTGGCAGCCTCGGCTTGTCAATATAGCAAAAGATATATTAGCTATTGTTGACAAACTGCCTAAGCTCTGGTTTCGTCATTTGAGGGTAATTAAAATAAGTTCGTTGCGTTTTTTACGGACGGTGTTCGCATGTCAACTTTGGTTGTCGCGGACCCGCGGGGGGTGTATCTCGCCGGTCTGGAGTGGGTGTTGCGCAAGGCCGGACACGATGTTGTCGCCGAGTGCCACCGCGCGGTTGACGTTCTCACGCATGTGGAGCGCCATCGGCCTGATATTGCCATCGTCGGCGTGGAGGCAGCAGGTCCGCAAGCGACCAGTCTCTCCGTACGGCTGAAAGCCAGCCACAGCGCACTCGGCATCATCTTCATCGTGCAGCCAAACGGCGGTCTTGATGTCAAGGAAATACAGGCGCTCGACATCGACGGGCTGCTGCTGGACGGCGTTAGCCACCGCAGTCTCGTCGAGTGCGTGAATGCGGTGGCAAACGGCAAGAAATGGATCGACAACAAGATCGTCCAGCATCTGCTGATGCGGAGCCCGCAACAGCTGCTGTCGTCGTCGAAGCTGACGGGGCGAGAGAGCGAAATCGCTGATCTCGTCTCGCGCGGAATGCGCAACAAGACCATCGCGCAAAGGCTGCACGTGTCCGAAGGCACGGTGAAAATGCACCTTCACCACGTCTACGCGAAGCTTAATCTCGGCAGCCGGGCGGAACTGGCCTGGGCGGCGCATGGCAAGGGCTCCGACCACCCGGGAACCCGCCCCACCGAGCTGATCTAACCATCGCTTTAGCCGGCATGGAGATGGTGCCGTGACGGGCCGGAAGGCCGCCTGACGGCACTCGCCGGCGCCGGCGCCGGAACTATCGAAGGATATATATCGTTCGATCAGCTACGGCCATTGATCCCAATACTATCGAAGCGGGAATGGACGCGCCCTCTGCGACAGCGGCACAATGAGGTTGGAGGGGACGCATTCAGTAAGCGACCGAATACCGGATGCGGTCGGGCAGGTGCATTCCGGCGTCATCAGATCGAGGGATCGAGCGGTCACACACGTGACTGATTGATCGGGGCAAGATCAAAACGCCGCATCATTCGCATCTCGCCTTTATAAATAGATCCATTTGGATAGCCGTGCTTAAGGCGTCTGTAATATAATAACGCCGTATAGGCGTCTGGGGTTGTGTCATGTCCGAAAACTTCTCTATTAGCAACGCTAATACCGTATGGAATTTCTGCAATAGAAATGTCTTTTGGGGTAACGGAATAGAGTTGATTCGACACGCTCAAACTTCGTCTACCCCAATTCTCACTATACCTACAAAATCAAATATTGAGTTCCACAGATGCGGGGGCGACTTTCGTCGCGCCGCAAGGGAGATTGATCATGGCTGTTACCATCAACGTGCTTGGCACGACCTCGATCGACGAAACGCCTGGTTTGCAACAGGACGACATCGACCTCAGCAGTTTCCAGACAAACCATGCGAGTGCTCTTGCCGCGATCAACGCGGCTCTGGCTGCCGACACATTAACGGTAGCCAACGCGATCCAAATCGCCGGTGACGAGGATGTCGATATCACGCTGACCAATGCGACGAGTCCGGTCCAGGGTCTCGGCTTCGTGACGCTCGATTCGAACGGCCAGAATCCGGCCCCGGTCGACGGCCTGGACAGCGGCCAGCAAACGCTCGACGGCAACGAGATTTTTCTCTACGCCGACCCTGACAACGACAATATCATCCTCGGCCGCGAGGGCTCGGGAACGACGGCAGATTCCAGCGGGAAGATCGTTTTCGCGGTCTATCTGGAGGAAGTTACCGACCAGAACAACGTGATCACCGGCGGCCAGCTCTGGACCGTTCTGTTCGAGCCGCTGGCGCATCCGGACGACACCAATTCCGATGATGTTGTGAAGCTGCCTAATACCTTGGGCGTTGCCGCCACAGGGGAGCAGAACTTCAGCTTTGCGGGTGCACCGGCCGGCAACAACCTTTTCATGGCGTTCGGGAGCTCCGCCGACGCATTGCTGGTGAGCGGCACCTCAATTAGCCACACCGTCAACAGCAGCAAGGGCGGCGGCGCCACGACGCTCGGTACCGACGCGCAGGACGTGCGTGCCGGCAAAGGCTTGTACTTCACCTACGTCACCGGCATGGACGCGAATTTCCTCGCTCCGGACCTGACGCACAAAGAGGCGACCACCGTCAATGACATCTCCTTTACGGGCGTGCTGGATTCGGACGCGGCGTCGCTCACCATCGTCAAACTGACCGGCGGCGCCAGCGTCTCGGTGAAGCTGACGGCGTTTACGACGGATGTCGAAACTGGAGCCAATTACTTCCCGGGGCTCGGCGACTCCGATGATGTTAACGTCACGATCACCCATGTCTACATCAACGGCAGCGAGGTCTCATTCACGCTCGACGGCGATGGCACTGGCGTGATCGTGGCGGGTGTACATGACGGCGACGTGATCAAGTTCGAGACCGACGGCGATCACAACCGCGTCCTGGTCGAGAATGGTGAGGCTCTCGGATCGAACATCCACTTCAGCATCGGCGGGTTCGCGATCGAAAATGCAGTAACGGCGGCCGTGCCGGTCGGTGATCACCTCGAGTTCTACGACGACGGGCCGGCGGTCGCGGTCGCGGACGTCACGGACGGCGACTACGCGAACGGTGCCCAGGGCACCTGGACTCACGATCCAGGCGCTGACGGGCTCGGCTCGTTCAGCGCCAACTTCGACAGCTTCCAGATCGATAGCCATGGCATCGTCGATACAACGGGCACCAACAGCACCTTCGAGCAGACGGGCGACTTTACCTTCGACGGCTCGATAACCGCCGACTTCAACGGCGACGGCAGCAACGATACCGTCGAATTCACGCTGACACTGAATCCTGACGACGACAGCTACGACCTTCAGGTGACGACGCCGCCCACGACCACGACCACCTTCTCGACGGACCAGGGTAGTCTCGATGCGGGCGGCCCGGATCCGGTGCGGACGTTGACGATCGGCAGTGAGAATATCGTCTTCTCGGCGGTCAATGCTTTGACCGACCCGAATGACATCAAGCTGTTCCTTGATGCAAGTGAGGCCACGATCCAAGGGTCGGCAACCTACCTTAGCCCAGCCCAGATGAATGTCAGCACCGCGGGCATCGGACTTGGTGACAACCTGTTCGAGGGCAACTCCATCGCCGGGATCGACGGTGCCACGACCTCTGGGGGTAAGTTCGACGAGAGCTTCGTGATCGACCCGCACGGTGATGTGAGCAGCATGACGGTGATCATCAACAACAAGACGAACGGCGGCTACACACCGCTTACTGGGGAGGAACTCTACTACCGCATCTACGACAGTAACGGCGGCTGGAGCGCCCCTGTCAAGGTACTGCAGGGCGACCTAACCGTTACGAGCTCAACGGCCAGCTTCACTGTCGGCGATCCAAATGGGCCGAATGATATCGATGCGGTCCAGCTCATCATGGGCAAGGGCACCATCAAGGTTCCCACCATCACGTTCTCGGTGTCGACCGAGTTCTCGCCGCAACCGCTCGACCTGAACTTCACGGCCGATCTCTTCGATGGCGACCATGACAGCAGCACGGACCCATTCACGATCCATCTGGATGCCGCCACCGTTTGAGCACCTAACGAGCCCGCCCCTCGACGAGGGGCGGGCTCTCACCCTTCAGGATCTAGCGTCTGGACCGGGGCACAAAGCCGATGCTTAAACAAACCAGCAACTCCCGCCTTTCGCAGGTAATGAACGCTGTCCGCAGGGAGTTCCCGCTCCTGATAATCCTGAGTTGCCTGCTCAACCTGCTGCTTCTCGTTTCGACGATCTACATGCTCCAGGTCTATGACCGTGTGCTTTCGACGGGATCGCTGGACACGCTGTTGTGGCTGACCGTGATCGCCCTGTTTGCCATCGCCGTCTACGGCGTGCTCGAACAGTCGCGACGCATGGTTCTGGGTCGCGTCGCAGCCTGGGTGGAATGCGAGTTGAACGCTCCCGTACTCAAGCGCGCGATGGAAGCCCGCCTGGAAGGGGAAAACCTGCAGGGCGGCATTCGGGACGTCGGCAATCTAAAAAATTTTTATGGAAGCGACGCCGCCCAAGCTTTTCTCGATATGCCCTGGAGCATCATTTTCCTGGTTTTCATGTGGGCGCTGCACCCGGCGATCGGCATTGTCGGCACGCTTGGCGCGGTTCTGCTCTTCGGGCTGGCCGTCACCAACGATCTGTTGACCCGGGAGCGCCAGAAGAAGGCCTCGGTCGACGCGCGCACCAGCCAGGACAACGCCATCCGGTTCGTCGATGCGGGCGAGACGATCGGCCCACTCGGCATGGCGCGCCAGGTGTTCGAACGCTGGCGTCTGCGCCATGCCGAGATCGCTACGGAGCAGCAGTCGCTGCAAGACAAGACAACCGTGATTCTTTCCCTTTCCCGCAGCGTCCGCATCGCGCTTCAGGTGGCGATCCTTGGCGTCGGCGCCTACTATGTTCTTGCCGGCGAGATCACCGCCGGCGCGATGATCGCGGGTTCGATCACCATGGGGCGTGCGCTCGCGCCGATCGAACGCGCCACCGCTGCCTGGCGGGCCTTTGTGGCCGCGAGAGGAGCGCATGGCAACCTGCGGCAGCTATTCGAGCGCGTCGATCGTGATGGCAGCGAGCGCGTTGCGCTTCCCCGGCCGAAAGGCAGATTATCGTTCGAGGACATCTTCTATGTGCCTCCGGGTAGCGCGGAGCCGTTGCTTCACGGCATCCGCTTCGCCCTGGAGCCCGGCGAGAATTGCGTGGTGGTGGGGCCGTCCGGTTCCGGCAAATCGACACTATGCCGCCTGGCCGTCGGCGCCTGGAGGGCGGCGAAAGGTCATGTCCGGCTCGATGGAGCGGACGTATTCGACTGGCACCCCGAGGATCTGGGTGCCTATATCGGCTATCTGCCGCAGCAGGTCGAGTTCCTACCCGGTACTGTTGCGCAAAACATTGCCCGTTTCAGGGAAATCGACAGCGGAGCGCTGGTCCGTGCAGCCAAGATGGCTGGCGTGCACGAGTTGATCCTCGCTTTGCCCGCTGGCTACGAAACCGACATAGCGCTGCACTCGCGGCGCATCTCGCAGGGTCATCGGCAGCGGCTAGGCCTTGCGCGGGCTTTATATGGCGATCCGACGCTTGTGGTGTTGGACGAACCGAACGCCAACATGGACGAGGCCGGCGATAGAGCGCTTATCGAGACCTTGGCCACCCTTAAGCAGATGCAGGCCACCGTCCTGATCGTGACCCATTGCGTTTCCGTGTTGAAATCAGCCGATAAGGTGGCGGCATTGGACCACGGTACGCTGGCGGCGTTCGGTCCGCGCGATCAAGTGATCAGGCCAGTGCCGACTTTGGTGCCCGCGAAGTCACCTTTGCAGGCGGTTCCGTCTGAATGGCCGGCTTCGCCCCCCGTGTCAGAACATCCAGTATCAGCTGCAGCGGAGTGAACCATGCAGGACCACCCTGATGCCGTGCGTGTGATGATCACCTGGTTGGAAACCTTGCTTTCCGACATAAGCAAAGTTCTGCACTCGGCTTTCACCGCCCTCATCGCTGCCGTGCATCGCCAGTTGGCTGTCTATGGCATCGAAACCAGTGACACTGCCATCACGCTAGCAATTGGCGGCGCTGTGCTTCTGGTGATCGCGATGCTCATGAGGCTGTTTGGTTCAAGAGCAGCATCCGCTAGAACAGGTCATGCCAGATCTCTCGCGGACATCACGCGCTTTCCACGCCGGCTTGGGGTCGTGGCGACTGCCCTTTTTGTGCTGGTGCTGGGCGGCTGGACTGCCTTCGCCCCTTTGGCCAGCGCGGCTCTGGCTCCCGGCATCATCAGCCCCGACGGGCATCGAAAAACCGTCCAGCATCTCGAGGGCGGGATCATAAAAACCATCCACGTTCGAGAGGGTGACCTAGTCAAGGCCGGAATGCCGGTTGTCACACTCGACGATACGAGGGCTAAAGCGCTCGATGCGGAGCTTCGCGAGCGGTTCTCGTATCTGCTGGCAAGCCAAGCCCGACTTGAAGCGGAACAAACCGGTGCCGTTGAAATAAGCTTCCCGGAGCAACTTCTTCTCAAGGACTCGAACGAAATGCGAAAGGTCGTCGATGGGCAACGGCAATTGTTTTTCAGCCGACGCGCCGCGCATCAGGGGCGGTTGCAGATACTCGACGCCCGAATTCGTCAGTCCCAGGAGCAGAACGTCGGACTTCGGGAGATGATTGCTGCGGAAGACGAGCAACTCGCCCTAATCGATGAAGAAATATTGGGTGTCCAGACCCTTGTCGACAAGGGGCTCGAACGCAAGCCACGGGTGCTGGCGCTGCGCCGCGGACGCGCCGACGTTGCTGCCACCAAGGCGGCAAATCATGCGAAGATCGCCGAGAACGAGCAAGAGATCGGAGAAACGCGGCTGCAACTGGTCACGCTGGGCGAGGAACGCCAGGAGAAGATCGGTTCGGAGCTCGCCGAAGCTCGCCGGATGACGGCGGAAATCAATGGCCAGTTGCCATCGCGCGAGGACATGCTCATTCGCACTGTTATTCGTGCCCCGATCGACGGCACGGTGATGAACCTGCGGGTCAATACCGAAACGGGCGTCGTGGCACCCGGGCAGCCGCTGCTCGATATCGTTCCCGACGGCAACCATTTGGTGATCGACGCCCGGGTGCGTCCGACGGATATCGAGCGCATTAGACCCGGAATGTCGGCCCGGGTAGTTCTGACCGCCTACAGGCAGCGGAACCTGCCGCTCATTCATGGCAGGCTGCGCTCGATTTCCGCTGACGCGATGGCCGATGACAGAACGGGACTGCCATACTTTCTCGCGAAAGTAGAAGTCTTTCCTGAAGACTTGGCAGCGTTGCATGAGGTGACGCTGGTCCCCGGCATGCCTGCCGAGATAATGCTCATGGATGGCGAACAAAGCGTATTCGCTTACCTGCTTGGCCCCATCATTGATAGCGCGCGGCGGAGCCTTCGCGAGAATTGAAGTTGCTTTGCATAGCCACTGCCGCAGCCCCTGGATGTTTGATTCCAGGTCTTAATCCGGCCCACTTGCCGCCGACAATGGTCTCCCAACCCGGTGTTTCCAGCTTCAGCTCGACGACGACACCAGTCTTGTGAACCCAATCGAGCCTCTCTCCGGCCCGGGCCGCCGAAGCCGCCATGGTCAGCGTCAGCGCGAAAGCCGCAATTCCCGAAACCGAGATCTGCATGCCTGGTCAAATCTCGTTGTTGAAACCGAGATTTGCTGCACTTCACCCGCGTCCTAAGGGGCGGACTCTTCAATTAACTTCGGCAACGACGAAAAACCATCCGCGTCGTTTCAGCTAGCCGGCCTCAGCCGAACCTGCTGCCGTACGAGGTATCCGCGCGGCTGGATCTGACAGCCTAGGCTTGTCAATATAGCAAGAGGTATATTAGCCGTTGTTGACAAAATGCCCAAGCTCTGGTTTCGTCATTACGGCAAATTAAAATAAATTCGTTGCGTTTTTACGGACGTGTTCGCATGTCAACTTTGGTTGTCGCGGACCGACGGGGGGTATATCTCGCCGGTCCGGAGTGGGTGTTGCGCAAGGCCGGACACGATGTTGTCGCCGAGTGCCACCGCGCGGTTGACGTTCTCACACACGTGGAGCGCCATCGGCCTTACATTGCCATCGTCGGAGTGGAAGCAGCGGATCCGCAAGCGACCAGTCTCTCCATACGGCTGAAAGCCAGCCACGGCGCGCTCGGCATCATCTTCATCCTGGATGGGGATATGACACCGAGGCAGACCACAGTCCTTGACGTCGCCTGATACCTGACCAACGGGGGCAGCCAATGCTGCCCCCGTGCCCGCGATCTGTTATACGGAGACGTCATCTAAATCATGAAAACCAACCAACAGCCCTCTGCCCTTCAGATGGTGATGAAAGAGGCCAGGCGGGCCGTCCAGCCGCTTATCTGGTTCAGCGGCGGCATCAACGTGCTGATGCTGACCGGAGCGCTTTATATGCTCCAGGTCTATCACCGCGTACTCGGCAGCCATAGTCTGGAGACGTTGGTGATGCTGTCGCTGATGGCACTGGCCGCGCTCGGGACGCTCGCGGGGTTGGAAGTGGTACGCGGGCGTCTGTTGGCCAAGGTCGGGTCATGGATGAACGCGCGGTTGGCCCCGGTCCTCCTGACCGCATCGGTGGAATACGCCGCTTCGGCCCCCGGTCAGGTTAACGCGCGACCACTGCGCGACCTCGACCAGGTACGAAATTTCTTCACCAGCCCGAGCATCTTCCCGATCCTTGACGCGCCTTGGGCACCGCTGTTTTTCGCAGCCATATTCGTCATGCACCCTTGGCTGGGTTGGTTGGCGCTGTGCGGCGGCATCGTACTGTTTGCGTTGGCGTTGCTCAACGAATACATCACACGCAAGCCGTTGATCGATGCCGCAAGCGCACAGTCGCGGGCATATGTGCAAGCTGAGGCGGCGATCCGCAACGCCGAGGTCGTCCAGGCAATGGGCATGTTGAAGCCACTGCTGCAGGGCTGGAAGGCGCAGCAGGACGAGGCAAACAAAGCGCAAGTTCTTGCCGCCAACCGTGGCGGCGTCATCGCGGCCATCGCGCGTTTTCACCGGCTGGCCCTGCAAATGGCCATACTGGGCCTTGGTGCCTATCTGGTACTTCGCAACGAGGCATCACCCGGCATCATGATCTCCGCCTCGATCCTGATGGGCCGGGCGTTGTCCCCCGTCGAGCAAGCAATCGGCACATGGAAAGCGACGGTCGGAGCGCGTGCCGCTTACCGGCGACTGACCGCAGTTGCCGGACAGCACCCGGAGGCCACGCCGGTTCTGCCACTACCACGACCCAAAGGCAGGTTTGAGGCCGACAACCTTGTGCTTGCCCGTCAGGGTGGCGAGCACATCCTGAAAGGCATCAGTTTCCAGCTCAAGCCGGGCGAAGCAATGGCGTTGATCGGCCCGAGCGGCGCCGGCAAGACAAGTCTGGCGCGAATACTGGCCGGGGCTTGGCGCCCATCCGGGGGGCGTGCTCTACTGGACGGCATGGACGTCGCCCAATGGGCGGCGGAGGACCGGGGCCGTCACGTCGGTTACTTGCCGCAGGACATCGAGCTCTTCGCCGGGACCGTCTCCGAAAACATCTGCCGCTTCGCGAATCTCAACCCCGCGGTTTTCAACAACGTGGTCAGGGCCGCGCAGTTGGCGGGCGTTCACGAACTGATCAAAAGGCTGCCGAAGGGCTACGCCACCGAGATCGGCGAAGCGGGCGCAATACTGTCAGGCGGGCAACGCCAGCGTATCGGGTTGGCGCGGGCGCTCTACGGCGACCCGGCACTCCTTATCCTGGACGAGCCCAATTCCAACCTCGACCGCGAAGGCGAGGAGGCATTGATCGCCGCCCTAGGCGTGGTCAAGGCAACGAAAACAACCGTTATCCTGATCGCGCACCGCCCGAATATCGTGGAGAAGGTCGACAAGATATTGGTCCTCATCCGGGGCCAGCAAGACCTCTACGGCTCGCGCGACTATGTCTTCAACGAACTCGCCAACCGCGTCCGCAAGGTGGCTCATATGCCAAAGGCAGTCCAACCGCCAACCCTTGAAGTGGTCACGGAAGCCAAAGAAATCAAAGAGGTCAAGGAAGCATGAGCCGTTCCCCAGAATTGAACGTGGTGCCACTACCCGTCGCGCCGCCCTCTCTCTTGGAACCGATGCCCCTGCGTCTCACGGGCGTGACCTGCACCGGGTTCGCGATCATGTTCCTGTTCTTCGGCGTGGCCGGAGGTTGGGCGGCGCTGGCGCCGTTGGACAGCGCCGCGGTGGCACCGGGCGTCATCAAGGTCGCCGGCGACCGCAAGCTCATCCAGCACCTCGAGGGCGGCATCATCGCGGAATTGAATGCTGCCAACGGTGATATCGTCAAGGCGGGCAAGATCCTCATCAGGCTCGACGACACACAGGCAAAGGCGCAGCTTGACCTGGTCCAGAACCGGATCGCAACGCGTGACGCGCTGGCCGCGCGTCTCAGGGCCGAGCGTGATGGCAAGGCCGAGATCGAGTTTGATCCGTCGTTGCTCGCAAATCCCGCCGCCGCCGCAAGGGACGCGGTGGCCGCACAACGTGACGTGTTTGCGGCCAAGCACCACAACTTGAAGGACGAACGGGAAATTCTCAGCCAGCGCCGCCACCAAACGGAGGAAGAGACAAAGGGACTGGAGGCGCTTATCGCCACCGAGGACAAGCAGATCGAGGCGATCGAGGGTGAGACCAAAGACCTCGAAAGTCTGCTCAAGAAAGGACTGACCACCCGCGAGCGGAACCTGTTGCTCAGACGGCAGCAGCAGCAAATCGAAGGAGAACGCGCTACCAACGTCGCGGCAATCGCTCGTGCCAGAAGCGCCATGGCCGAAATTGACATGCAAATCTTGAACCTCAACACGGTGCGGCTGAACGAGGCCGTCGACGAGTTGAGCAAGGTCGAGTCGGAGTTGTTTGACCTCGGGCAGCAGGAGCGCTCCGCCAGGGACGTGCTTACCCGTACCAATGTGGTCGCACCGGTTGACGGTATCGTCATGGACCTGAAGGTCCACACGGCGGGCGGTGTCGTGAAACCCGGTGAGACATTGATGACCGTCGTGCCGCTCGGACAGCAACTCGTGGTAGAGGCTATGGTCAAACCGGAGGATGTCGAGACGATCGCGCCCGGACAGCCCGCGCGCGTCAGCTTTCCGGCTTTTGCCCGCTATAACCTGCCGCCACTCGACGGCGTCGTGGAGATCGTATCGGCTGACCGCATGGTGGAGGAGCGCAGCGGGGCACCGTATTTCGCCGCGACCGTGTTGATCGACAAGAGCGAACTTGCCAAGCTGGAGGGCCGTAAGCTGCTGCCCGGCATGTCGAGCGAGGCGATGATCAGAACGGGTGCGCGCACCGTGCTTGCTTATCTCGCCGAGCCGATCACGCAGAACTTCCGCCGGGCGATGCGGGAAAAATAGCCGTAGCCTCCGCTTCGGACGGGCCTTCCGAACCGGTCGATCGATGATCTTGGGAAAGGTGGGTAACGCTCCCCCGCGCTACCACCATACCATTGTTGTTGAATTTCCATTTGGCAAAAAAAAATCGCGGCTGTTTCCAGCCGCGGGGGTATGGGAGAGCTCTTGGGTACTCGCGGTCAGATGTTGGCAAGCAATTCGTTGACGCGGCTTTCCATGTCGGCAAGCGCGGCATCGACGTCCTTCTGGCCAGTGATTGCAGCGCTCATCTCTTCGCCGATAATATCCTGGATCGCAAACTGGCGCTGCACCGTGGATGGCAGCGGCTTGCCGAGATCGGCGATTGCGGAAATCGTGTTGCGATGCGGCAGAGCCTTGAAGGCGTCCGAGGTGATGACGGCCTTATATGCCGGCAGATGGCCGGTGCGCGACCATTCGAAGTCGTTGTCCGCGAAGAACTTCAGGAACTTGCCGATGGCCGCGGTCTGCTCCGGCGTACGGTCCTTCTGCGAGACTGCCCAGGTGTGGCCGTCGGCATATTGCGCATGAGTGCCGTCAAACAGCTGCGGATAGGGGTAGACCGCATAGCCGCCCTTGTTGAGCGCCGTACCCTTGGTTTCGGACTGGGCGTTGTTGTCACCGACAACCCAGGTGCCGTTGAGCTGGACGCCACCCTCGCCAGCAAGAAAGGCGTTGATCGCGCCGCCATAGTCGAGGTCCTTGGTGGTGTAACCCTTGTCGAAGATGGCCTTGTACATCTCGACCACCTTCTTGGCTTCCGGCGTATTCAGCTTCACATGCCTCGGATCGGCAAAGAAGTCGGAGTCCTGCTGGAAGAGATAGGTATAGAGATTGCGCGTGTAGAGTGCAGTCTCATTGGCCAGGTTCTGAACGAAATAGGGCTTGCCGGTCTTCTGTTTGAACTGTTCGGCTTGGGCGAGCAGTTCGTCGGGCGACTTCGGAAGGATCGGCGTGCCGTCGGTATTGACGAGCCCGGCTTGTTTGAAGAGATCCATGTTGATGTGATAAAGCATCGTCCAATTGTCGATCGGCAGGCCGTAGATCTTGCCGTCTTTGGTGGCGCCGTTACGCGCCGCATCCGTGAAGGCCTCGGGCGTCAGACCGACGGACTTCAATAGATCGTCGAGCGGCATCAACAGGCCCTTGGACTGGTAGTCCGAAAGCACCGACTCGTGGATCGTGACGATGTCCGGAGCATCGCCCGAAGCGAACTGCGCGGTCAGCTGGTCATAGCCCGGCCATTCCACGGTGGTGACGCTGACGTGCACATCGGGATTGTCGGCGTTGAACTTGTTGATCAGCGAGGTGATGATACCGCATTCGCCTACGGCCTTGGCGACATCGGTGTTGGTGCCGAAATCGGCATCGCAGGCACCGAAAAAGCGCTGCACGGTAAGTTCCGTCGCCGCAAGGGTCGGGCTTGCGAGCATCATCACGCCCGCCGAGACTGCGGCAAACAGTATTTGCTTCATTTTCATATCAGTTCCTCCTACTGGGTCTGCGCCGTTCCACACTGGATTGGCTTCATGCTTCAATCGCCGCGGCGCACTCCCCGCCGGTCAGTTTCGTCATCTCACCGCAGCGCCAGAGACGGCCGTGACGATGTATTTCTGGAAAAAGAGATAGACGATCAGGATCGGCGCGCCGGCGAATACCGCCTGCGCCATCAGGAAGCCGATGCCTTCCGACTGGGCGAAATTGGTCTGTGTCGAGGCCATGCCGACCGTCAGCGTGTACATGTCCTTCTTGGTCGCCGAGATCAGCGGCCACAAATAGTCGTTCCACGCGCCGAGAAAGGTGAAGATGCCGAGCGTCGCCTGTGCCGGTACCGTGAGCGGCAGAAGCACCTTCCAGAAAATCTTGAACCGGCCGGCATTGTCCAGCATGGCGGCTTCGTCCAGCTCCTTCGGGATGGCCTTGAAATATTGGGTCATCAGGAAGACGCCAAACGAAGCCGACAGGCCGGGGAGAATGAGGCCGTGATAGGTGTTGTGGAATTTCAGCACGCTGAAGATCTGATGACGGGCGACAAGCACGGCTTGCTCCGGGACCGCCAGACCGAAGAGCACGATCACGAACAGGATGTTTCGGCCGGGGAAATTCAGCCGCGCAAAACCGTATCCGGCGAGTGACGACAGGATCAATGTACCGAGCGTCAGCCCGCCCGAGACGATGATGCTGTTGAGCACCCAGAGGAATACATTCGAGGTGCCGATGGTGTTGATGTAGTTCTTCAGCGTGTAGGGCGCATGAAACACCGAATTCGGATCGGCCATCAGCTCGGCATTTTCCTTGAGCGACAGGCCGATGACCCACAGGACCGGCGCGATCATGACGATCGAAAGCAGGATGACGAGGGCCAACAGCACCCGGTCGCCGAATGCTCGTCCCTTGAGGGAAGTGGCTGGAGCACTCATGCTTGGTCGCCCCTGTTGCGTGCGACGAGGTACTGGGCCATGGCCGCGATCAGGATGAGGATGAACAGGATTTCCGATGCCGCGGCACCCAAGCCCAGATCCCAGCGACGGAATGCGGTGTCATAGATGTAAAGCACGATCGGCTTGGTCAGATTGTTCGGACCGCCGCGAGTCATCAGCCAGGCTTGGCCGAACAGCTGGAACTGCAGCACGATCTGGACGATGATTACCAAGATGAAGGTGCGTTTGATCGACGGCAGCGTAATCGAGCGCAACGTCTGCCAGCGATTAGCATTGTCCAGGGCTGCCGCTTCGTAGATATCCTGCGGGATTTGCTGGAGTGCCGAGAGAAAGAGCATCATCGGCAGGCCGATGCACCACCAGATGGTGGCAATGGCGATACCGATCATGGCAAGGCTGGGATCGGAAATGAAAGCCGGGGCGGTGGCGCCGAACCATCCATAGATTGTCGACAACAGACCGACATTCGGAATGAACACGATGCGCCAGATCAAAGTGACGATCGTGACCGACAGCACCGAAGAGGAAAAGAACAGAGTGCGCAGCACCGCGGCAGTGCGCGTGCGGCGGTTGAGGCAAAGCGCGAGAAAGAGACCGATCAGCGCCAGCGTCGGTACCGTCAGAAGCACGAAGTAGAAAGTGTTCCAGACCGATTGCAGGAAGACCTTATCGTGAAACAGCCTGACATAATTACCGAGGCCGACAAAGTTTCCGGACGAGAAAGTGTCGGCCTTATGGAAACTCAGCCATATCCCCCACAGCAGCGGGAAGAGCAGCAGCGTCGTGAAGAAAAACAAGAACGGCGCAACGAAAATGAAGTTTCGCCATTGCGGCGCGTGGATATCGACGCTTGGGGCTCTCGCGCCGGCGGCTGACATCTCGGTCTGCTCGATTGCCAGCCGGTCAGCCATATCAAGCCTCCCTCGCGTGCCAGGCGCGGCCGTTCTCGCTGAACAGATGTGATTTCTGGCCGTCCAAGACGAGCCCGACCTTGTCGCCGATCGCGACGCGGCTGTTGCCGGCATCGGAGCCGACGATCTGCTGGCCATTGCCCAGCCGCGCATAGATCAAGGTACGCTCGCCGAGCCGCTCGAGCACATCGACGAGGCCGTCGGCATTGCCCTGTCCGGCCGGAACGATGCGGACGTCTTCCGAACGGATGCCCAAGGTGTAACTGCCGTCGCTCAATTGGCTGGAGGCGATCTCGGTCCCCACCAAAATGCCGTCCGCTAATTTGGCCGTGGCGTTTTCGCCCGATCTGTCGAGCGTCGCATCGACAAAGTTCATCGCCGGTGCGCCTACGAAGCCTGCGACGAATTTGGTCGCGGGGCGTTCGTAAATCTCCATGGGAGAGCCGATCTGCTCGATCTTGCGATTGTTCATGACCACGATGCGGTCGGCGAGCGTCATCGCCTCGACCTGGTCGTGGGTGACGAAAATCATTGTCGATTGCAGGCGCTGGTGAAGCTGGGCAAGCTCGATGCGGGTCCGGGTGCGCAAAGCCGCGTCGAGATTGGAGAGCGGCTCGTCGAACAGGAAGGCCTTCGGCTCCTTGACGATCGCACGACCGATGGCGACGCGCTGGCGCTGGCCGCCGGAGAGCTGACCCGGCTTGCGCTCGAGCAAGTGCGGCATTTCGAGGATGCGGGCGGCTTCGTTGATCCGCCCGTCAATAACCTCGCGTGACATGCCGACATTCTCAAGCCCGAAGGCCATGTTGTTGCGCACGGTCATATGCGGATAGAGCGCATAGGACTGGAATACCATGGCAATGCCACGCTTGCCGGGCGGCAGATGATCGATGCGCTGGTTGTTGATTGCGATCTCACCGCTATCAATAGTTTCGAGGCCTGCGATCATTCGCAAAAGCGTCGACTTCCCGCAGCCGGACGGTCCAAGGAACACGATGAATTCGCGGGCCTTGATAGAGAGCGACAGGTCGTCCAGCACCGACATGGCACCGAACTGCTTGCTCACATTCCTGATTTCGATATCAGCCGTCACCTCGACGCTCCTCCTCAGCGCATGCAGCTTTTCGACGACACGCTCGAGGTCAGAGCTTCAGGCGTATCATCTGGTAGGAATAGGCTGGCAACGACAGGGTCAGATTGCCGCCGGCCACCGAAGCGCCCTCACCTTTCCTGGGGCCGACATTGCCGGGAGTCTCGGCCGAATTGACGGCTTTCAGATCGGCATGCACCATCACCTGATGATCAACGATTTCAGCCACGCCGAAGCCGGTGATATCGATCACGGTTTCGATCGCCGCGCTCGCGTGACGGTTGACGGCGAAGAAGGTGACGTGGCCGGTTTGCGTGTCATGCACGCCGGCGACGTCGACATAAGAAACGTCGCCCGCAACGCTGGATTTGTAGGTCGGGCTTTCCACCTTGAGATCCAGCGCATTGCCGCGGCCGTAGGTCGAGGCATAGAGATAGGGATAGAAGATCGTCTGACGCCATGCCGGGCCATTCGGAACGGTCATGATCGGCGCGATGACGTTTACCAGTTGCGCCAGGCAAGCGATCTTGACCACGTTGGAACGACGGATGAAGGTGTTGAGGATCAGGCCGACCTGTAGCACGTCCTCGAAATTGTAGATGTCCTCGAGCAGCGGCGGCGCGAAGGGCCAGCCGTCATTGCCGCCAAGGATTCTCTTGTCCTGCTCCTTGGAATGGTACCAGACATTCCATTCGTCGAACGAGATGTAGACCTGCTTGTTGGAGCGCTTCTTGGCCTTGATATAGTCGATGACGCCGGCGACCGAGACGATGTAGTCGTCGAGCTTCTCGCTCATCGCAAGGTAATTGGGTGCGTCATTGGCCTCATTGTCGAAATACATGTGCAGCGAGATGTAATCGACCTCATTGTAGGTGTGGTCGAGAACGGTCGCTTCCCATTCAGGATAGGTCGGCATCTTGGCATTCGAAGAGCCGCAGACCACGAGTTCCAGCGATTTGGAGAAGGCGCGCATGGCCTTGGCGGTCTCGTGGGCCAGGCGGCCATACTCGTCGGCGGTCTTGTGGCCGATCTGCCAGGGGCCGTCCATTTCGTTGCCGAGGCACCAGAGCTTGACGTCGAACGGCTCCTTGCGGCCGTTGGCGATACGTTTGTCGCTCCACTCGCTGCCGCCGGAATGATTGGTGTATTCCAGAAAGTTGCGGGCTTCGTCGAGGCCACGCGAGCCGAGATTGACGGCAAGCATCATTTCGGTGTTGGCGGCGGCGCACCAGTCGGCGAATTCATGCAGACCGACCTCGTTGCTTTCCGACGTGTGCCAGGCGAGGTCGAGGCGCACCGGGCGCTCTTCCTTGGGCCCGACGCCGTCTTCCCAATTGTAAGCGGACACGAAATTGCCGCCTGGATAGCGGACGATCGGAACGTTAAGTTCCTTGACGAGGTCGATGACGTCCTGGCGCATGCCATTGGCATCCGACGTCGGATGGCCGGGCTCATAGATGCCGGTGTAAACCGCGCGCCCCAGATGCTCTATAAAGGACCCATACAGCCTCGGATCGATTTCCGAGACGACATAGCGTGGATGTGCCGTAACGGCCGCCCTCATGCATTTCCTCCCTGCGTATCGCAAATGATGATTTAAATCACCTTGCCCGATACTAAACGGAATTGAATGCCGTCCGTCAAGTCGCAATAGCCAAAAGTCTGACAATTGACCGATGATCTGAATATCCGGGAATAATAGAGCATTGAAATTGCTGCCCTATTTTTTAAACCCGGATTTAGGATATCATCCTGTTTTGATCCTCAGCAGGATGTCCTGGTCATAATTTCCAAACCCCTTGCCGAAAATATTGATCCCGCCAGGACGCTTGGCGTCATCCTTGACGCCGATGCGGACGCGGATTGAATGATGGCTTTTGAGGTCCAGCGCGGCGAGGCTGGTTTCAGAAATCCTGACGCCGTCGACATAGGTGCCGTCGGTAGAAATCCGCCAATTCTTCAGCTTGCCATATTGGGAGCCCTTGAGCTTCCACCAGGACGGTGTGAAGACGCCGCGCTTGTCGCCGAAATCTCCAGGTGACGTCCAGGTGCCGACATCGAAGCCATTGATCGTCAGCGTGATGTCGGAGGGCCAGTCGGCGCTCGTGCCTGGCACTTCAGAGGACAGCTCTACCGCCACTTCGAGTTCGGTGATCTCGGCATTGGCTAGCTTGGCATTGTTGGGAAACTGGTATTCGACAAAACCGCGCGTGAACCACAACAGCCCAGCTTTCATACGATCCGGATCGAGGAAAGTGTTCGGCACATCGAGCAGACCAATGATGCCGTCCGGCGAACAGAGACCGCAGGGCGCCGTCACCTCGAAACCGGTGTAAAGCCCGATCGGCATCGACACTTCGATGGCATTGTTCTTGAGCGCACGATATTCGCTCTTGAAGACCACGAGCACTTCCTCTGCGGTCGGATAACAGATCTTCTGGCTGCCCTTCTTCGCCTTCTGGTTCTCGGTGCGGATCAGTCCTGCATCCTCCAGCACCTGGATATTGGTCGACACCGTCGATTGCGGCAGCGACAGCACGGCAGCAATGTCGTTAACATTCATCGGCCCTTTCTCATGCAGCAGCTTGAGCATGGAAATGCGTGCCGAAGAGGCTAGTCCCTTGAGGACGGCAATGCCTTCCTCAGGTTCGATCACCAGAAAATTGCGACTCATGGATTTGCCGGTCTATCCGAAATCTATATCCGAAATTATCTTGTATATCGAGATATTTGATTTAATCAATGCGCGGGCTCAGCCCGCATCAATTTATTGATCAGCGGCAGGTCACGCTGGTTTCGATCAGCTGTCGGCGGCCAGGCCTGTCGGTATCGAAAGGACCGAAGCGCGACACTCCGCAGACGTTGCGCACAAGCTCCGCTCGCAGGGCGCGATCGGACATCAGTAGTTTCGATACCGCCGCCAATCTCGGTGGATGTGCGTCCGCCCTGGCCGGATATGATTATGTGCCGTTGTCGAGACCGCCGGCCTCGCCTGTGTGACGCATCATGCGGCGAAAGCTCATCGAGATGTGCGCGCGCCTTATATGGCCGATCGATTCCAAGTCCCCGATCTCCGCAGCGGCAAGCACTTCCTCCATTTCGCGGCGGAAGGCGGTGAATTCTTCGACAAGGCCGAGCTGCGGCATCATCTTCAGCACGACCCGCGCGACCTGAAAATACAGACGCTCGCTGATCTCGCGCAGCGGCTGGTTGCCGGTCATGGCAGTGAGTTCGTAGAAGAAATCCATGTTGAGGCGAAGGAACGCACGCTGGTCCGGATTGAGCATATCGGAACTACAGCGCGCGATGAGTGTTCTGATCCGATCGAGATCCTCCGCAGTGCGCGGGATCGGTGAAAGCTTGCCTACGAGCAGCGCCAATTCCAGCCTGAGGTGATAGACCTGTTGCAATTCCTCGATATCGACGTCGGTGACGATCGTGCCGACGCCATGGACGGATTGGACAAGCCCCTCTGATTCGAGACGCGCCAGCACGCGCCTGACCGGGGTTCGGCTGATCTGGAATTCCTGGGCCAGTTCTTCCTCGGAGAGACGGCTTCCCGGGGCGTAGTCCAGCAGGCAGATGCGATCGCGCAAGATCCGGTAGATGCGCTCGAACCGCTCCCGCGCCGAGAGCGGGCGCGGGGTCACGACTATCGGCGCGGCATCCGTCTCAAGCGTCATCCAGCCTCCAGGACAGCATGCAGGAATTGCCGCGTCCGCTCATTCTTGGGTGCCCCGAACAATTCGCTTGGCGGCCCTTGCTCGCAGATCTTGCCTTGGTAGAAGAAGCAAACGCGATCGGAAAACTCCTTGGCGAAGCCCATCTGATGGGTGACCATCAGCATCGTCAGATCGTGCTCACGCCCGATCTGCCTTATCACCTGCAGCACTTCGCCGACAAGCTCGGGGTCGAGCGCCGAGGTCACCTCGTCGAACAGCATGATTTTGGGCCGCATGGCCAACGCCCTGGCGATAGCCACACGCTGCTGCTGGCCACCGGACAGCTGCGACGGATAATGATCCTTCTTCTGGGCCAGTCCCACCAGTTCCAGGAGTTCCGCCGCCCGCGCCTCTGCATCCGCCCGCTTCATGCCAAGCACCGTCATCGGCGCCTCGATGCAATTCGCCATCGCCGTCATGTGCGGGAAGAGGTTGAAGGATTGGAAGACCATGCCGATCTTCGCCCTGATGCGGCGGATATGCGCGAGGTCGGCGGGAACGAGCGTGCCGTTCTTCTTCATGTGGGTCAGCGGTTCGCCCTCGACCCAGATGACGCCGTCGTTGATCGTCTCCAGCGTCATCAGCATGCGCAGTACCGTCGTCTTGCCGGAACCGGATGGGCCGATGACGGAGACCTTTTCGCCGCGCGCGATTTCGAGATTGAGCCCGTCGAGAACGGTCAGCGCACCGTAGCGTTTCGAGACGTTCTCGAAACGGACCATCGGTTGTTCGATCATCGAGTGGTCCTCCGGTTGAGCAAGCGTTCGAGAGCCCGGATGAGCGCGGCCGAAACCAGGCTCATGGCAAGAAAGAACAGACCGACCAGCGTGATCGGCTCGGTGTATCGGAAGGTTTCGGAGCCGATGATCTTCGCCGTCTGCATCAGTTCCATCACGGCGATCGCGGAGAGCAATGGCGTCTCCTTGAACAAGGCGACGAGATAGTTGCCGAGCGCCGGAACGATCGGCGGGATCGCCTGCGGGATGATGATGTCGCGAAACGTCGTCCATGCCGACAAATTGAGCGCGATCGCGGCTTCCCACTGGCCGCGATGGATGTTGTCGAAGCCGGCACGATAGACCTCGGAACAATAGGCGGCGTAGTGGATGCCGATGGCAAGCACGCCTGCGGTGAAGGCATCGAGCACGACGCCGAATTTCGGAAAGACGAAGTAGATGAAAAAGATCTGGATGAGCAGCGGTGTCGAACGGATCAGTTCGACCAGCACCGAAATCGTCCAGCCGGTTCGCGGCACGGCGATCCGCACCACCGCCAGCACCAGGCCGAGGGTCGCGGCGAGCACGAAGCCGATCAGCGTCGCCTCGACCGAAACGATTGCCGCCTGCGCCAGCACCGGCAGGATTTCGAGGGTGAAGCTCCAGTCCCAGATCATGCCGCCCTCCCCCGCGCCAGGCCGGCCGACGCGCGTCTTTCGAGCAGCCGCATGCCGATGGTGAGAACCAGCGACATGGCGAGATACATAAGGAGCACGAGCGTAAAGATCGGAATGGTCTTGAACGTATTCTGGTTCATCTGCTGCGCCTTGAAGGCGAGGTCAGAGAGCGTGATCAGCGAGACCAGCGAGGTCGATTTGAGGAGTTCGATGAAGAGGTTGCCCCAGGGCGGGATCATGGCGACGAAAGCCTGCGGCAGGATGATCCGGCGCAGCATCTGGGCTCGGCTCATATTCAATGCCGTGCATGCCTCCCACTGGCCGCGGGCGACCGACAGGATTGCGCCGCGTACCACCTCCGATCCGTAGGCGCCGACGTTCAGGCCGAGCGCCACGACGGCCACCAGAAACGCGTCGAACGTGACGCCGAATTGCGGCAGTACGAAAAACAACCAGAACAGTTGCACCAGCGCCGAGGTGCCACGGAAGATCTCGACATAGATCGTGGCCAGCCATCGGAGCGGCGCCGGACCATAAAGCCGGGCGAGCGCGGCAAGCACGCCCATGATGACCGCGAGCAGGCTGCCAAGAACGGCGATCTGAACGGTCAACACCACGCCTTGCAGCAGGCCCGGCAGAAACAGGCTGTAGCTTGCCTGTGTCGCCAGGATACCGATGATGGCGAGCGCAGCCGCTAGCATCGCAACAAGCGTGCCGATACCCATCTGCTTCTCCAAAAAAGGGTGGCGCCTTCGCGCCGCCCAGCAGTTGGGACCTATTTGCCGGCGCAGAGCTCGGCGGTGGTCTTGTTCGGCAGGTAGTCCTTGCCGAAGCCGAGCGGCTCGACCAGGGCGATGTGCTCGGGCGAGCCGAGGAATTTCTTCAGCTCGGCGTTGAAGGCCTCCTGCAGATCGGTGTCTTCCTTGCGGAAGCCGAAGCCGCCATGGCCTTTCACCGACTTGCCGCCGACCTCGCCGAACGGCTTCGTCGATTCGACGCCGTCAGCCTTTTTGGCCATGTCGGCGATCGACAGCGCTGTCAGCGCGGCGGCGTCGGCGCGGCCGGACTGGACGGCCGCGACCAGGCTGGACTGGTCCGGCAACGAGACGACCTGCCCTGCCGCGACACCAGCATCCTTGGCAAACCCGCCCTCGACCGCGCCGGCCATCACGGCGAGCTTGAGGTCGGGATTGTCCTTGAAGCTCGAAAAGTCCTTCACCGCCTTCGGATTGCCCTTTGCTACCAGCAGGGCCTCGCCGATGCCGTAAGAAGGCTCGGAGTAGTTGATCTCGGCGCAGCGCTTGGGAGTGATGAACATGCCTGCGGCGATGATGTCGAAGCGACCGGCCTTGAGACCCGGGATGAGCGAGCCGAATTCGGTCAATACGCCGTCGACCTGCGGGATGCCCATCCTGGCGAGCACCGCCTTGGCGACTTCCGGCGCCTCGCCGGTCAGCTTGCCGTCAGGCGTGGCGTAACCGAACGGCGCCTCGTTGGCGAAGCCGACACGGATGTATCCATCCTTCTTGGCCCGCTCGAGGGTGGTTTCCGCGTGTGCGGCCACGGACATGAGCGACGTGGCGGCAAGTGCAAGACATGCGGCCGCCTTAACGGCCATACGGCGCGATATCGATGATTTGAGCATGCTTTTCTCCCATTGAACAACTGATGAAGGGTTCCCGGGGCACGGCCTTCTTCGAGATCGATGCCCGCTTGCTAAGACGTATACAACTACCCTAGACATTACGCAAGGCGAGATGTAGAAACCTGAAAAATCCGACGATATTTCGAAAATCTAAGGCAAGCTGCTGTCGAGTTGTGCACAATTTGGGCACTTTTCCTATTGCGAGTTGGGCAACTGCATGGCCGGAAAGCAGGGTTTCCAGTGACGGGCGCAGGCGGCTTCAAAACATCCGCGCAAGCGGAATACGCGCGGTGCCTGCCGGCGAAGGCACGCATCAACAGCAGCAAGCATGAGGACGCCTGATGGAGCGCAATCCCTTTTCCGAACCCGAAATCGCCGGCCGTCTCGCAAGGATCCGCACCGCACTGGCCGAGCGCGAACTCGACGCCGCGGTCTTCGCTTCGCCGGAGAACGTCTTTTACCTGACCGGGCTGGATCACTGGGGATATTTCGCGCCTCACCTGCTGATCGTCCCGCTCGAAGGCAAGCCCGTTTTGGTCACCCGCTCAATGGAAAGGGTGACCATCGAAAAACAGGTGAAGGCAGCGGATTTCCGCGGCCATTCCGACAGCGAAACGGCGGCCGATCTTGCCGCACGGGTGCTGGCGGAACTCGGCCTGTCCGGCAAGCGGATCGGCCTCGAATACTGGACGGCCGGCCTCAGCCACGGGCTTGCCGTGGCGCTTCAGGCACAGGCGGATGGCAGATGGAGCGACGTCTCCGGTCTGGTCGACAGGATGCGGCGGGTGAAGAGCGCCGAGGAACAAGCCCTGATGCGGCGGGCCGCCAAGGTGACCGACGCCGCCGCCGGGGCCGCGATCGCGGCGATCTCGGACGGCGCCGCCGAACAGGAGGTCGCCGCTCACTGTGTTTCTGCGATGATCCGCGCCGGCGGCCATGCGCCGGGCTTCGGCCCGTTCATCCGCCCGGCCGCACGGCTTGGCGAGGAGCATACGACCTGGGGCGATAGCGTCTATCGCAAGGGCGAGCCGGTCTTCGTCGAGCTGTCCGGCTGCATCTCGCGCTATCATGCGCCGCTCGGCCGGCTCGTCCGCATTGGCCACATCAGCGACGAAGACGCCGCGATGGCGCAAGTGACCGCCAAGGCGTTCGACGCTGTCGTCAAGGCGCTGCGGCCCGGGGCCAAGGCGCGCGATGTCTACGCCGCCTGGCAAGCCGTCGCCGACGAGGCCGGCCTTTCCCATTATCGCCGCCATCACTGCGGCTATCTGGTCGGCGTCGGCCAGCCGCCATCGTGGACCGGCGGCAATTCGGTGACCGGGCTGCGGCACGATTCCGATCTCGATATCGAGACCGGGATGAGCTTTCATATCCTCTCCTGGCTGATGGGCACCGGCCGCGGCGACGACTTCGTCTCCAACACCGTGCTCTTGACCGATGCGGGCGCCGAAGTGCTGACCCGCACTTCGGCCGGCGCAATCGTTCGATAGGCCGGCCTGCATGGCGCGCTACTCGGCATTCCAGATTTTCCGCAATGCGCTGTCCGGCCAGAAGAACTGGCAGCGCGCCTGGCGGGCGGCGGAGCCCAAGCCATCCTATGACGTGATCGTCATCGGCGGCGGCGGACACGGCCTCGCCACCGCTTTCTACCTCGCCGAGAACCACGGCATCCGCAATGTCGCCGTGCTCGAAAAAGGCTATATCGGCGGCGGCAATGTGGGCCGCAACACCACTGTCATCCGCTCCAACTACCTGCTCGACGGCAACACCCAGTTTTACGAATTCTCGATGAAGCTTTGGGAGGGCATGTCGAAGGCGCTGAACTTCAATGTCATGTTCTCGCAGCGCGGGCAGCTCGTCACGGCGCATTCGGCCGATCAGCTCGACAGCTTCAGTCACCGCGCCAACGTCATGCGGCTGAACGGCATCGATGCCGATATCCTCGACCGTGACGAGGTGCGCCGATTGGTGCCCTATCTCGACTTCTCCGACACGGCTCGCTTTCCGATCCATGGCGCCATCTTCCAGGGCCGCGCCGGCACGGCACGCCACGACGCCGTGGCCTGGGGCTATGCGCGCGCGGCCGATGGCCATGGTGTCGACATCATCCAGAACTGCGAGGTGACCGGCTTTATCCGCGACGGCGACAGGATCGTTGGCGTCGAAACGACGAAAGGCCGGATCGGCGCCGGCAAGATCGGCCTTGCGGTTGCCGGCCACACGTCCGTTCTCGGCGCCAAGGCCGGCCTCGAGCTGCCCATCGAAAGCCACGTCCTGCAGGCCTTCGTCACCGAACCGCTGAAGCCGCTGGTCGACCATGTCGTCGCCTATGGCGCCGACCATTTCTACGTCAGTCAGTCGGACAAGGGTGGGCTGGTGTTCGGCGGCAATCTCGACGGCTACAATTCCTACGCCCAGCGCGGCAATCTCGGTGTCGTGCGCGAAGTGGCTGAGGCGGCGATCGCGTTGATGCCGTGCATCTCGCGCATCCGCCTGCTGCGTCATTGGGGCGGCGTCATGGACATGACGCCCGATGCCAGCCCGATCATCTGCCCGACACCGGTCGACGGCCTCTATCTCAACGGAGGCTGGTGCTATGGCGGCTTCAAGGCGACGCCGGCTTCCGGCTGGTGCTTCGCCCACACGATCGCGACCGGCAAGCCGCATCCCTTGATCGCGGCCTATGGGCTCGATCGTTTCCGCACCGGCCGCACGCTGGACGAGGCCGGCGTCGGCCCCTCGGCCTGGCTGCAATAGGAGCGGAAGCAATGCTTCGCATCGAATGTCCCTGCTGCGGTCCGCGCGACCATGACGAGTTCCGCTATGGCGGCGATGCTTCCGTCAGGCGTCCGGCCCATGACGATCCCGATCCGGAGGCCTGGTATGCCTATGTCTATGTTCGGAAAAACCCTGCCGGCCTGCACCGCGAGTTTTGGCAGCACGTGATCGGCTGCCGCCAGTGGCTCGTGGTCGAGCGCGATACGCGCAACCACCTCATTTCTTCGGTCGCCCTCGCCAGGACATCGCAAGCATGAACGCCCAGAACAAGCGGCTGGCAGCGGGCGGGCGCATCAACCGCTCTGATCCCATCGAATTCAGCTTCGACGGCCGCAAGCTCGCGGGATATCGCGGCGACACGCTTTCCGCCGCGCTGCTCGCCAACGGCGTCACCCTGGTCGGGCGCAGCTTCAAATATCATCGCCCGCGCGGCATTCTCTCTGCCGGGCCGGAGGAGCCGAACGCGCTGGTCACGCTCGGGACCGGCGGCAGGCGCGAGCCGAACCTGTCGGCGACGACGCTGGAACTGGGTGGCGGCACGGTCGCGGAAAGCCAGAACCGCTGGCCGTCGCTCGCCTTCGATGTGCAAAGCATCAA
Source organism: Mesorhizobium sp. M0152 (assembly GCF_040322415.1). Taxonomy (NCBI): domain Bacteria; kingdom Pseudomonadati; phylum Pseudomonadota; class Alphaproteobacteria; order Hyphomicrobiales; family Phyllobacteriaceae; genus Mesorhizobium; species Mesorhizobium sp. M0152. The sequence goes on along the minus strand of NZ_JAMYTH010000009.1, from coordinate 74,144 downwards.
CGGGCTGTTTGCACCGTTCCTTTCGGCCGGCTTCTACTACAAGACCTTCATGGGCCCGACGCGGCGTGCCTGGATGTTTTACGAGCATTTCATCCGCAGAGCGGCCGGCTTGGGCAGAGCTGGAACCGAGCCGGATCCAGATCGCTACGAAATTCGGCACGCCTTCGCCGATGTGGCCATCATCGGCGGCGGTCCGGCGGGATTATCCGCGGCGCGCGCCGCCGCAGCGGCAGGGGCGCGGATCGCGCTCGTCGAGCAGGATTTCCTTTTCGGCGGCCAATTGTTGGCGGAGCGATCGGAGAGCACGGCAGCCGCGTGGTTGAACCGGACAGAAGCCGAGCTGAAGAGCTTCGAAACCGTCGCGCTGATGAAGCGGACCAGCGTCTTCGGCATCTATGACGGCAATGTCATTGGCTTGGTCGAACAACGCGTGCAAGCCAGCCCGCGGTCGGCCGGCGAAGCCCGGCAGACAGTCACCATGCTTCGCGCCCGCTCGATCATTTTCGCAACCGGCGCCATCGAGCGTCCAATCGTGTTTCGAAACAACGATCGGCCCGGCGTCATGCTCGCCTCTGCTGCCCGGATCTATCTCAACCGCTTCGCCGTTCTGCCGGGCAAAAGAGCCATCGTCGCCGCCACCAATGACGGTGCCTGGCGCACCGCCTTCGATCTTGCCGATGCTGGCGCCGAGGTGACCGTAGCGGACCTGCGTGCCGCCGCGCCCGCGGCACTTGTCGCCGAAGCCGCACGCCTCGGAGTCGCTGTGCGGGCCGGAACCCGCATTGTCGATTTGCACGGCAGCCATGTCGTCAAAAGCGCAACGCTGAGCGGACCGGACGGCCAGTTCGAGGCCACCTGCGATCTGGTCTGCGTATCCGGCGGCTGGTCGCCGACCGTGCACCTCACCTCGCATCTCGGCGTCAAGCCTCGATATCGCCAAGACATCGACGGCTTTGTGCCGGGCACGTTTCCAGCCGACCGGTTCGGCACCGGCGCGATGATGGGAATCTACGCGACCGCCGATGCCATCGAGAGCGGTCACCGCGCCGGCATCGAAGCGGCGGCCTTCTGCGGCAGGTCGGTGGCGGTGCCGGCTTCATCGAAGCTCGATCTGAGCGAGACCATCTCGGCTCCGCTGCGCGAAGTGCCGCCCGTCAAACATGGAAAGGCCTTTGTCGATTTCCAGATGGACGTGACGACGAACGACATCGAACTCGCTCATCGCGAAGGCTATGAATCGGTCGAGCACCTGAAGCGCTACACCACGCTCGGCATGGGCACGGACCAGGGCAAGACCAGCAATTTCCCCGCACTGTCCGCAATGGCCGCGCTGCGCGCTACAACGGTCCCCGAGACCGGCACCACGACATTTCGCCCGCCCTTCACGCCGGTCGCCATCGGTGCGCTTGCCGGACGTGCCACCGGCCATCACTTCAAGCCGTTCCGCCGCACGCCGATACATGATTGGCACCTGGCGAACGGCGCCGACATGCTGGAGGTCGGGCTCTGGATGCGGCCCTGGTTCTACAGGCAGTCCGGGGCCGATGTGAACAAAGCCTATGTCGCCGAAATGCGCAATGTGCGGCAGGCCGCAGGCCTGATGGACATCTCCACGCTGGGCAAGATCGACGTCCAGGGCCCCGATGCGGCGACTTTCCTGGACCGCGTCTATGCCAATGGCTTTGCCAAACTTCCGGTCGGCCGCGCCCGCTACGGCGTCATGCTGCGCGACGACGGCATCGTTCTCGACGACGGCACCACGACGCGGCTGGCGGAAAAGCGTTTCTTCATGACCACTTCGACAGCCAAGGCCGCCGAAATGCTGTCGCGGCTGGAATTCCTGCTCGACACCGCCTGGCCGGAATTGCGCGTGGCCGTCACCTCGGTGAGCGACGAGTGGGCGGCGATGTCGGTCGCCGGGCCGAACAGCCGCGCCATCCTGGCGGCGGCATTGCCGTCGCTCGACGTTTCCAACGAAGCGCTGCCGCACATGGGATTGCTCGAAAGCCAATGGAAAGGCCGCGCGCTGCGCATCCTGCGCCTCAGCTATTCCGGTGAACGCGCCTATGAAATCTATGTCGGCGCAACTGCCGGCGCACAACTCTGGAGCCACTTGCTCGAAGCCGGCGGGCCGTTTGGCCTGAAGCCCTACGGCGTCGAGGCGCTTGGGGCGCTGCGCGTCGAGAAGGGCCATGTCGCAGGGCCTGAAATCGATGGGCGCACCACGCTCGACGATCTCGGCCTCGGCCGCATGGCCGGCAACCGCAGCGGCTTCGTCGGAGATGTGCTGCGCCGCCGCCCTGCCCTTCTGGCACCTGACAGGCAGCGCCTGGTCGGATTGGAATGCATCGAGGACGGAAAGCGCCTGCGCGGCGGCGCCATCCTGTTCCTGCCGGGCGAGAAAGCATTCGGCCACGGCCGCGGGCGTATCACCTCCGTCACCTTCAGTCCCGAACGCGGTCACTATGTCGGGCTGGCGCTGCTTGCCGGCGATGTCGCGGCGGAAGGAAGCGAGATCGTGGCCGTCTATCCGATGAAGGGTGAAACGGTGCGCGCCCGCATCGTCTCGCCGGTATTCCTCGATCCGCAAGGAGAGCGTCTGCATGGCTAGCTCGGATTTCAGCCTGTCCGTCGCCGATTGCCCGCTCATCCAGGTAGAGGGCTGGGACGGCACGCTGAGGCAATTCGAAGCGAGCCTCTCAGCGTCGCTCGGCACAAGACTTCCCGCTTCCGTCGGAGAGACGGTTCATCACAACGGCCTCCTCGTCATCCGCGTTGCGCCTCGCCGCCTGTGGCTGGTACTCGACGACGTTACGCAAGCGCCGTCGCTTGCCATCGATCCGAATCTCGGCTGCTCGGTTCCGCTCGGCGAAGGTCGCGTGCGGTTCAGCCTGGCCGGGACCGACATAGCCGGAATTCTCTCAGCCTGTATCGCCGTCGACTGGCACGCGCCGACCGCCGCTCCAGGCCGCGCCGTGCTGACATCTCTCCACCATGTGCCGGTACTCTTCCTGCGTACCCGCGACACGGCATGCGATCTCGTCGTGCCGCGAAGCTTCGCCCGCAGCCTCTCCGATTGGATTGCCGGCGAATAAGGGCAGGCTGCTGCTTCAAGCGGTCGACGTTGACGGAACAGGAAACCATCACAAGTGCTGGAGACCGCGAGAAGACCCCAGCCCGGAAGCTTCGTTCCGGCCGACATCCGATCGATGGTATCTGGATGCGGCCGCTCCCGACGAAATTCGGTGCAGGTTCGCCGACCGTAGCTGGAGTGGCTGGAACTATAGTCAGCGACGATGGTTGTATCGTCACCAAGCTGGTCCTCCTCAAGCAAAACGAAAGGAACGATCATGCGCATGTCGATGGTATTCGCCGTCTGCTCTGGTTTGGCGCTGGCCTTGCCGGCTTTCGCGCAATCGACGGTTTCCCCTGCCGTGCCCACGCCCGACCAAAGCGCGCCCGGCCAAAGTGCACCCGATCAAAGTTTGACCGGCCAGAATTTCACCAACGTGGCGATCGTCGCGGTCGAGGATTTGCCTGCCGAGATCAAGGCGCAGGCGGATGCCGTGATCACCGAGACCAAGGCTGAGGACTTGCTTCGCCTGCAACATTCGATCGACGCTTCGCCGGAGGCAACATTGGCACTGGCGGCGCACGGGCTCAACTCCTCGCAGGTCGTGGCCGCCAACATCGACGGCGATGGAACCTTGACGCTGATCATCCAGACGACAACTTGATCGGCAATCCGGGCGGCGAGCCTTCTGTCCGGATCCGCCGTGACGCAACAAAACGCAGGTGCCGCGGGAAGAGCCGTCATGACGGAAGCCGCCGTCCGCAACTTCACCATCAATTTCGGACCGCAGCATCCGTCGGCCCACGGGGTTCTCAGACTTGTGCTGGAACTCGACGGCGAAATCGTCGACCGCGCCGATCCGCATATCGGCTTGCTCCATCGCGGCACCGAAAAACTCATAGAATACAAGAATTATCTGCAGGCGCTGCCCTATTTCGACCGGCTCGACTATGTCGCGCCGATGAATCAGGAGCACGCGTTCTGCCTCGCCGCCGAGAAACTGCTCGAAATATCGGTGCCAAGGCGTGGGCAACTTATCCGTGTCCTGTTTTGCGAAATCGGCCGGCTTCTGTCGCATCTCCTCAACGTTACGACACAGGCCATGGACATCGGCGCGCTGACCCCGCCGCTCTGGGGCTTCGCCGAGCGTGAGAAGCTGATGGTCTTCTACGAACGCGCCTCGGGCGCCCGCATGCATGCGAACTATTTCAGGATCGGTGGCGTGCACCAGGACCTTCCTGCCAAGCTTCTCGACGACATCTGGGACTTCTGCGATCCTTTCCTCCGGGCCTGCGACAATCTCGACAGCCTGCTCACCGAGAATCGGATTTTCAAGCAACGCAATGTCGATGTCGGAGCAATCGGGCTCGACGACGCCTGGGCCTGGGGCTTTTCCGGCGTGATGGTGCGCGGGTCCGGCGCATCGTGGGATCTGCGCAAGGCTCAGCCATATGAATGTTATCCGGAGATGGATTTCGACATTCCCGTCGGCAAGAACGGGGACTGCTACGATCGTTATCTCGTGCGCATGGAGGAGATGCGCCAATCGGTCCGGATCATGAGGCAGTGCCTGGAAAAGCTGCGGTCGCCGGAAGGCCAAGGACCGGTGGCGATCCCCAACCGCAAGATCACGCCGCCACCACGCGCCACGATGAAACGGTCGATGGAGGCCACGATCCAGCATTTCAAGCTTTACACTGAGGGGCATCGTGTACCGGCCGGAGAAGTCTACGCCGCTGTCGAAGCGCCGAAAGGCGAATTCGGCGTCTATCTGGTTTCTAACGGGAGCAATACTCCCTACCGGTGTAAGATACGCGCGCCTTCCTTTGCCCATCTGCAGGCGATGGACTTTCTGTCCCGAGGGCACATGATCGCCGACGTTGCCGCGATCATTGGATCACTCGACATCGTGTTTGGCGAGATCGACCGCTGAGTCGACGCGAGGAGTTTGACACATGCGACACAACTGGCAGAAACAGCGCGAATTCCTGGAGCGTCACTTTGACCTTGTCATCGCGTTGGGCCTGCTTGCGGGTTTGGCGGCGTTGGCAGGAATGGGCTACACGCCTTAGCCCATTCCAGGAAAGCCGTGAAACGGGTTCCGCCTGCCGGAACAAAGAGATAGAAGGGTTCTGCATTGCCGCGGAACGATGAACCGTCCTGGCCCCCGAGTACCGCTTTCATGCACTCCCTCGTGTAGGAAGATCGTACATGCGCGTGCCTGTTGCGTGGCGCGCCGCACGGTCTGGTCGACGACGGAATCCGGCGCCACCGCCTCGCTGCAATCGACCGCGCACCACATGCGAAATGCGCGATGGCGCCGATGGCGCGATCCACACCCGCTCACTGTCCGATCAAGGTCAATCCAAACAGAATGGCCAGCCACAGGGCGGCGGTCGCCGCGGCGAGGCGCGGCAGGACGCCATCCGCGGCCAGTTGCATGAACAGTAGGGCGATGATCCCGGCCTTGCCCCCGGCGATCACAAGATTGAGCACCGAATTCAATCCGCCAAGGGCGAAGAAGCTGGAGCCGACCGTCAGGACCAGCAGACCCAGAAGCCCGAGATATGCGAACGCAAGTTTGCGAAATTCGCTCATCGGTTGATCAGATAGAGAACGGGAAACAGGAAGACCCAGACGGTGTCGACGAAGTGCCAGTAAAGGCCGATGGCGTGCACGCGACGAAGGCGGCTGGCTTCGTTAGCACGCGTCCACAACATCAGCATGCCGGCAATGACGACGATGCCACCAATGAGATGCAGTGCATGCAGCGAGGTCATCGCGAAATAAAGCCCGAAGAAGAATTCGGCATGCACCCGATCCGGCCCGTCATAGGTGAAAGGCGCGCCAAGCACCGGTGCGATGCCTTCGCGGAACTCCATCGTGTATTCCGCTGTCTTGATGCCGAGGAAACCAAGGCCAAGCAGCACCGTTGCAGCAAGCGACCAGAGCGCGGCGCGCCAGCGGCCGGCACTGGAGTAGAGATGCGCGAGCGCCATGGCGAAGCTGGATGTGATCAGCACGACCGTATTGAGCGTGCCGAGCGGCAACGACAGACGTTGCGATGCGGCGGCAAAGGCAGCGCCATAGCTGATCCTTGCCATGAAAAACACCAGCAGGATCGCGCCGGTCGCGTACATCGTCCAGACGAAGATCGGCAGACGGAACCATGTCAGTCCCGGCGCCCGCAGCGTGTGAACGGTGACGATGAAATTGATGCCGGTCATGATCGTCGAAAAGCCGACGATAAAGACGCCCAGTGCGGCCATCGAGACGAAGCCGTTGGCATAGAGCGTGGAGAGCGGCGTATAGAAGGTCCAGCCTGTATCGACGCCCCCGGCGAGCACCGAGAACAAGGCAAACATGCTGCCCAGCATGAACACATACCAACTCGCGAGATTGAGGCGCGGAAAGGCGAGATCGCGCGCGCCGACCATCAGCGGCAAAAGGAAATTGCCGAGCGTTGCCGGGATCGACGGCACCAGGAAAAACCAGATCATGATGATGCCGTGCAGCGAAAACAGCCGGTTGTAGCTGTCGTCGGAGACGAGATCGCCGGAAGGTGTGGCTAGCTCCACGCGCATCAGCACGGCAAACGCGCCGCCAAGAAAGAAGAAGGCGGTGAGCGAGGCCAGGTAAAGCCATGCGATGCGCTTGTGGTCGGTGGTCAGCAGCCACGCGGCGGGACCGGCGCCTTCGCTCAGATAACCCGGAGGACTCAGCGCCTCGGTGCTCATTGGTTTGCCTCGCCTGTCGCCGGTGCCGAAAGCGATTTGAGATAGGCGAGCAGCATCTGCATCTCTCCTTCATCGACAAGGCCATCGAAGCTCGGCATCACCGGCTCGTAGCCGGCGGCGATTTCCTTTTTCGGATTGAGGATGGAATCGCGCAGATAGCGCTCATCCGCGATGACCGTCTGCCGGTTGTTCAGCGGCACCGGCCGTCCAAATATTCCGGCCAGATCCGGCGCCCTCACCTTGCTCGAATTGCCATGGCAGCCGGAGCAGCCAAGGGCGCGAAACAGCCTCTCCCCGTCTGCCGCGAGCGTTTCGGCGTGACCCTGGTTGCCAAGCCACGCCGCATAGGCTTCGGGCGGCATCGCCGTCACCCAACCGCCCATCTCCGAATGCTGGGTGCCGCAATATTGCGTGCAGAACAGATGGAAACGTCCGGGCTCTTCAGCGATGAACCAGACATGTGTCGTGCGCCCAGGTACGACGTCCTGCTTGACCCGGAAGGCCGGCACGAAAAAGGAGTGGATGACATCTTGCGATGCCAGTGACACGATCACGGCCTTGCCGACAGGGATATGCAGTTCGTTGATCTCGCGCTGGCCGCCTGGATGGCGGAACTCCCACATCCACTGCTTGCCGAGGCCGGCGATTTCGAGCGCGTCCAACGGCGGATGCTCGCGATGCAGGAAGAGCACTACGCCCCATCCGAAAATGACGAAAGCGATCAGTATGCTCGCAACCGTCCAGGTCAGTTCCAGCGGCAGGCTTCGTCCACGCTCTCCCGTGCGGTCGGCCTTGGAGCCGGCTCGGTATTTGATCGCATAGAAAACGACCAGCCCGGCCAGGAAGGCGCCCAACGCAATCGTGAAAGCAAGCAAGGTGTAGAATAGCGTGTCGACGCTGCCGGCTATCGAAGAGGCTTCGGGTGGCGTGAAGGGGATGCCGAAATTCAAATCCGCCTCCGCCGCGTAAACATGAACAGGGTTGCCCCAAGCGCCAGAAGTGTCGCTACGCCCGCCATCTTCACGACAGCCTCTATTGCCGAGGTGTACCGGCCCTTCGACCTGTCGAAACCGGAGCAGAGCAGGAAGACATGGTCGGCGATGGACCCAAGCCGGCCGGCCGATGCCTCGATCAGCGCAAGCTTGAGATCGCGCGGCTCAAAGGTCAGCGCCGGCAGCACCTGTGCGATCCGCCCCTGCGGCGTCAGCGCGATGACGGCGATCGGATGGACGAATTGGGCGATGCGGTCGCGCCGGTCGAAGGTGATGCCGGCCTCTGCTGCAAGAACGGCCCCCGCCCCGCCGGCACTGGTTAGAAAGCGCCAGGCCGACAGCCCGTCCTGACCCGCCGACTGCGCGATTTCGGCTCTGGCTATTCTTGCATCCTGAGACGTTTCGGAAGGATCTATCGAGACGAAAAGCGCTTGGTAGCTCTGCGGGTCGAGGCCGGTTTTATTCAGATCGGATGCCACCGCCTGCTGCGTCACGCCACAGAGATTGGGGCATTTGTCATAGCCGAAGATCACCAGCGCCGGGCGCCCGCCGAGAATGCCGGACAGTGTCATCTGGCCACCGGAAATATCCTGAAGAACGGTATCGAGGCCAAGTTGCGCACCGATCTGCGGGTCGAAGGACGGCCGCTCCGTCGCATCGAGGCGGATTGGAGCGAGCAGGAAAGCCATGACAACGAACCACCGTGTCATGGCGCCACTCCATTGATCGGCGAGGCAGTGCCCAGGCGACGCGCACGATCGGCTGGCGGTGTTCCGCCAGCCGCGGCAGGACAGTTTCGGGCTTGCGAAACCCTTGGAACCTGGCCTTCGAGCAAGGCGCAATCCTGAGCGGCCGAACCAGCTTGCCGTCCCCAGTCCGGCAGTCCCTGAACAGCGATCAGCTTCATTGCATCTTCGATTGGAATGCGTGCAATACCGGCACTGCGGTCGACCCAGGCAAGCCTGCCGAGTTCCTTGTCTTCCAGCGTACGGAATGCCGCGAGGTCAGGTCCCGGGGAGCGCTGCAATGCGGGATTTGCTTCACTACCCTTCGTCCGGGCCTCCATCAGCGGCCAGTATGGCGTCGTGTTGAAAAGCAGCTTCAGCGCTATCGCTACCAGCGCCACAAAGATGAGCAGGCCGAGGCCGAAAAGCACGATCGCCCGTGGCCGGACATCACCGGTTTCAGGATGCAGGGCCTTAGCCACGGGCGTGCCTCCCATGCCAAAGCCAAATGCGATCCGGCCGTGCAAGCGCATGGAAGAACCCCACGCACCACACGCCGCCCGCCCCCGCCATCGCTGCCAGATCCGGCCAGGACAGTTGCGCGCCGGCGGAGGATAGTGACGGGCGCACGCGCCAGACGACATCGGCGAAATGTCCCGCCAGCACAATCGCTCCGAGCCCCAGCAAACCGCGATGGCTACGCTTAACCGGACGGCTGAGGAAGCCGGCAAAAGGCACTGCGAATTGCAGCGCTATGATAAACCAAAGCAGAACCTGCCAGCCATCCTGGCCGCGGACTATGTACCAGTGGATTTCTTCCGGCAGGTCACCAGCCCAGACGACCAGCCACTGCATGAAGGAAAGGTAGGTCCATAACAGAACGAAGCCGAACAGCATGTTGGCGAGGTCTTCGCCAAGCGCTACATCCTCCTCGCCACCGGGCATTGTCTCGATCGCGCGGCTTGCCGCCATCATCGTCAAGGACAGTGCGCACGCACCGACGACCTCTGCCGCGGCTTCGATCATTGCATAGATGGTCGAGGTGAACTCCGGCTCGATCGACAGCATCCAATCGATGGCAAACGCCGTTATCGCAAGGCCGTGGGCGACGAGCCCGATAGCATATCCTCTGCCGCTCCTGGGTCCACGCCGGTCGGGCGCGGTCCAGGTGATCGTCAGCCAGCCCAGCACCAGCCAGACCAGCGCGCAGGCGACGAAGCGTGCGACAAGGAACGGCACGTTGAGGTAGGCGAGTTTTTGTCGCACCGCCTCCGGCAAGGTGGCCTGGTCCGCTGCCGCCCACGGGAACACCAGATCGGGCCGCGCCAGGACGGGCAGGAGCAACGGCAATGCCAGCGGCAAGGTCGCCACGACGGCACGCAAGGGCGGGCGTAGCGCATCGCCCCAGCGCCCGCCGGTCAGTCCGTGCACCATCAGGATCGTCATCGCCCCAAGCGGCAGTCCGAGCAAGAACAGCGCTGCCGTCAGCCAGCCGGCCAGCGTGGTGCGCGGGTCGAGGAACAGGCCGGCGCCGCACAGCGCAAGCCCTGCGGCGGCCACGACAGCCGCAAGGGCGGAATACCCATCGGGCCATGCTGGACGCCTCATCGCGCTGGCTCCGCGTCGAGCTTGCTGCGCAGATCTTCCGGCAATGCGCCGGCTGGTGCGTAGCGCGAATACTGCAGTGCCCTGATATAGGCGACGATCGCCCAGCGATCGGCCGACGGCACGCGCGCTGCATAGGAATACATGGCACCGTAGCCATTGCTGATGACATCGTAGAAATGCCGGTCCGGCGCATTGCGCAGCGCATCCTGATGGTAGCTCGGCGGCGCGGGAAAGCCGCGCTGAACCACCATGCCGTGGCCGTCGCCGGTGCGGCCATGGCAAGGCGAGCAGAAGATGTCGAAGCGCTGCTGTCCGCGTCGCAGCAGAGTCATTGTAACCGGATACGGAAATCTGTTCGGCACCGCCGCAAGGTCGGCATCGTGCGTCACGGTGCCTTCGACCGGTGCCCTCGCCGACATGCCGTCGGCGAACTGTTTGCTGCCTTCAAGCGGATCGTAGCGCGGCTGGTCCGCCATATCCTGCTTGCAGCCCGCGATCAGCGGGAGAACGAGCAGCAGGAGCTTCCACGCCGTCATGCTTCCACCTCCTCGACCGTCTCGGCGCCAAGTCGTGTCAATTGGCGCTTGGTGACGCCCTTGCGGTACTTCGGGTCGGCCGCTTCGACGAGCAGATAGAACTTGCCGCCCCGAGCGTAGGTGAAGGTCGCGGCGTTGAAGACCGGATGGTAATATTGCGGCAAACCGTTTGCCCAGAGCATGCCGAAGAAGCCCGCCAGGGCCGCGCCGAGAATGCCCGCCTCGAAGGCGATCACCAGGAAAGGCGGCCAGGAATGCAGCGGCCGGCCGCCGACATTGACGGGATAGTCGATCTCGACCGAATAGAGCATCAGCGTGTAGACGAGCACGGCGCCGACAGCGCCGCCCGACAGCACGGCCCATGGCAGGCGCGTCTTTCGCATGCCGAGACTATCGGCGAGGCCGCGCACCTCGAACGGCGAGAACGCGTCCATGCGCCGGTAGCCCTTGTCGCGCATCGCACTAACCGCCTGCGTCAGCGTGTCCGGATCGGCGAACGCCGCTATGATGCCGTAGAGACTCATGCCGCGCCGCCCTTCTCCTCGGCCAGTTCCTCGACCTCGAAGATGGTGATTGCCGGCAGGATGCGGATGAACAGGAAGACGAGCGCGAAGAAGGTGCCGATCGAGCCGAACAGGATCCCGAAATCGAGCCAGGTCAGCGATTGTTCGCCCCACGAGGACGGCAGGTAGTCGCGGCTCGGCCCCGTCACCACGATGACATAGCGTTCCAGCCACATGCCGATGTTGATGACCAGCGCGATCGAGAACAGCAGCGGCATGTTGAGCCGGACGCGGCGCAGCCAAAGCAGCTGCAGCACGACGCAATTGCACAGGAGCATGGTCCAGAACAGCGGCGCATAGGGCCCGACGGCGCGCTCGGCCATCATGGCGCGCTCGTAGGGCTGCCCCGAATACCAGGCGAAGAACGCTTCCGACGTATAGCCGTAGGCGACGATCATGCCGGCCGCGATCATCAGCTTGGCGGCGTTGTCCATGTGGCGCAGCGTGATCAGATCTTCGACCGCGAAGGCCCAGCGCAAGGGAATGGCAATGGTCAGCACCATCGCGAAGCCGGAAAACAGCGCGCCGGCGACGAAGTAAGGCGGGAAGATCGTCGAGTGATAGCCCGGGGTGATGGCAAAGGTGAAGTCGAGCGCGACGATCGAATGCACCGAGACGACGAGCGGCGTCGCAAGCGCGGCCATCAGGAAATAGACGGTCTGGTAGCGCGCCCAATGGAAGGCCGAGCCGCGCCAGCCAAGCGCCAGGATACCGTAGAAGAGCTGCGCGAAGCGTGACCTGGCGCGGTCGCGCAACACGCCGAGGTCCGGCAGCAGGCCCATGTACCAGAACAGCAGCGAGACGGTGGCGTATGTGGAAATCGCGGCAAAATCCCAGACCAGCGGACTGCGCCATTGCGGCCAGTGCATATGGGTGTTGGGCAGCGGCAGCAGCCAGTAGAAGAACCACGGCCGGCCGAGATGCAGGATCGGGTAGAGCCCGGCCATCGCCACGGCAAACAGCGTCATCGCCTCGGCGAAACGGTTGATCGAGGCGCGCCAGGGTTGGCGCAGAAGCAGCAGCACTGCCGAGATCAGGGTGCCGGCATGACCAATCCCGATCCACCACACGAAGTTGGAGATCATCGTGCCCCAGACGACGGGAATGTCGATGCCGATGGCGCCGATGCCGACCGAAATCAGGTAGGTGATGGAATAGAGGAACAACAGCACGAAGGCGAAGCAGACGAAGAACGCAACCCAGAACAGGCGGGGCAACTTTCCGTCCAGCACGATCGCGCTGATGCGGCCGCTGATTTCCGGGAAATCGTGCCGTCCGCGCAGCACCGGCAGGCGCGGCGGGGCGTTTTTGGCCCTGATGCCGGCCGCGTCAGCCATCGGCGGCCTCCGCCCGCGCTTTCCCGGCAATCCGGACGTTCGGGTTGGTGATCTTGCCGAGATAAGTGGTGCGCGGTCGCGTGTTCAGCTCTTCGAGCAGCGCATAATTGTGCGGCGCCGCTTTCTCGCGTTCAACGCCTGAACCCTTCTTGTTGAGATCACCGAAAACGATCGCCTGCGTCGGGCATGCCTGCTGGCAGGCGGTCACCACCTCGCCATCGGCAATCTCGCGGTTCTCGATCTGCGCGCGGATGCGCTTTTCCGAAATGCGCTGGACGCAATAGGTGCATTTTTCCATGACGCCGCGCGACCGCACGGTGACGTCGGGATTATGCGCCGCCTGTTGCGGTCCCGCACTCTGCTTGTCGAACTCCTGATAGCCGAAGAAATTGAACCGCCGCACCTTGTAGGGGCAGTTCTGCGAACAATAGCGCGTGCCGATGCAGCGATTATAGACCTGCGCGTTCAGCCCGTCATGCGTATGCGTGGTCGCGTTGACCGGACAGACCACTTCGCATGGCGCCTTCTCGCAATGCATGCACGGCACGGGCTGGAAGAAGATATCGGGATCGTCGATGGCGCCGGCATAGTAGCGATCGATGCGCAGCCAGTGCATTTCATGGCCGCGTGCCGCTTCGTCCGGACCAACGGTCGCGATGTTGTTCTCGGCCTGGCAAGCCGATACGCAGGCCATGCAGCCGATGCAGGCCGACTGGTCGATCGCCATGCCCCAGGCTTCCTGGTCATAGCTCCAATCCGGATAGAGAGATTCGGTCGGCTCGGTCGGCGCGCCGTCGCGCACGAAATGTGGATCATGCCTGAAGGCATCGAGCGTCGCATGGCGGATGATCGCCCTGCCCTCCATCGCCTGGTGATGCTGGGTGGTCACCACGCGCGCCGAGCCGTCGCGCACGGTCAGCACCAGACCATCGGCGAACCAGGCCGCATCAGCGGTCCGCAGGCCAAAGGCGTCGTACCCTTCGGCCATCGTGGCGACCGAACCGATTTTGCGCCCGAAACCTAGCGACAGCGTCACGGTATTGTCCGGCTGGCCAGGCGTGATCCAGACCGGCGCGTCCAAATCCCTGCCGTTTCGCGCCAGGTTGACCATGCGCCCGTTCCCAAGCCCCAGGCGCTGCGCGGTGGCAGGCGAGATCAACGCCGCATTACCCCAGACCAGCTTGCTCAGCGGGCGCGGCAGTTCTTGCAGCCACGAAGAGTTGGCGTAGCGGCCGTCGCGCAGCCAGGGATCGGCGACGAAGCGAACCTCCAGCGGGCCGTCGGCGGAGACACGCCGCGCACCCGCGCCGATATCCGCCGCCATGCCGACGGCGACGGGGCGCGCGGTGCTGTTCGGCACGACACCGTCGCGCAGCGCCTTGCGCCAGGCCGGCTCATCCATGGCCGCCCATGTCCGGCGCACCAGTGCCTGCATATCGGCGTTGAATTCACCACCGAGCGCGGCAAGCAGCTGGTGCAGGCTCTTGCCGCCGAACAACGGCTCCACAAGTGGCTGCACGATCGAGGCCGTACCGTCATAGGCGCGGATGTCGCTCCAGCCTTCCAGTTCGTGCGCTGCGGGAATGTGCCACCGCGCCAGGAATGCCGTCTCGTCGCGGTAGAGTCCCCAGTGGACGAGAAGCTTGAGGTCCGAAAAGGCCTTGCGCACGTCGATATCCGACGGCGCCGTATGCAGGGGATTGGAACCGAGCACCACGACCGTGTCGACCGAGCGGCCAGCGATCGCCTGGCAGAGCGAGGCAAGGTCGCCGTCGGCCCCCAAGGCGTCGGGCGGCTCAATGAATTCCAGCGTGTTGCCGATGGTATCGAGCCTGGCATTCATAGCAAAGGCCAGGGCATGGACGAATTCCGTCTGGTGCGCGCCAGGCACCACCAGTGCATTGCGGCCAGCCCCGCGCAGATCCTCGACAAGTGCGCTTGCCCATGCCGGCTCAAGCAGCGGCCGGCCGGCCGCGCGATTGTCGCCCTCGAGAGCCGCTTTGATTGCAGCCGCGATGCTTTCGACAGCGCTTGGCCTGACTGCGCGGCGATGATCGGCCGCGGCACCGGTGATCGTAGGCGTCGATTCGATGACGTAGAGGCGGCTCATCGTGTCCGTCGCCTTGCGTACGCGCCGCCGGTCCGCAAACCGTCGAGCATAGGCCAGGCGCCCCGGACCATCGCCGAGAAAATCGGCGTCAAGGCTGACGATCACATCGGCGCGGTCGAAATGGTAGATCGGTGTCAGCGCTCTGCCGAACAGTTTCGCCGTTGCCTGTTCTCCGGAACCGGCCGCAAGCGGATCGTGCCGGAAGACGCGAAGTCTGGGATAGCGCGCCTTGAGCGCGTTGATCTGGGCTTTGGCCGTCGGTGATGTCGTCGCCTCGACCAGCAGCGCCAGGCCTTGCCCGCCAGACGCGATCGACCCGCCGGCCAAGCCAGCGATCTCCTTCAGAAAATCACCATAACTTGCCGGCTCGCCCTGCTTGAGCGGTGCGCGGGATCGTTCGGGATCGAACAGCGACAGCACCGCGGCCTGCATGACGGCATCGGTCGCGCCGCGCGATGCCGGATGATCAGGATTGCCCTCGATCTTGGTCGGCCTGCCCTCATGGCTCTCGACCACAGCGCCGATGCCGTAGCCATCACTGGCGAGAGCGGTTGCGTAATAGAGCGGTTTGCCGGGAATGACGTCCTCCGGCTGGTGCACGTAAGGCACGATGCGTTCAGCCTCGCTGCACGCGGTCAAACCTGCCAGCGACAGCGACGCGCCCATCAGTTTCAACAAAGTGCGCCGGTCCAGACTGAGTGGCAGGCGTTCGGCGATCGCCGGAAACTCCGCCTCCACGAAACGCCGAAACTCCGCCGTGTCGGCCAGTTCGTCCAGGCCGCGCCATGGCTCACGGCCCGCCGCGGCGAGCCTCAGCGCCGCAAGATCCGGCTGTCTGTCAGCGATGGCAGACATAGCAGTCCGTCATCGTCTTGGGGTGGATATCGAGGATGCTGATGAGCGAGCGCCGGATCTGTTCGATGTCTTGCGGCGGCTTCCAATGCAGGAGGAAAACATCTTGCGGCGGGCGAAGATTGGGAGCCGGATCGCGATGGCAGCCCAGGCACCATTCCATCGACAGCGAATGCGCCCGTTGCATCAGCGGCATATCGTCGACATCGCCGTGGCAGGTCTCGCATGCGACACCTTTGGCGATGTGGATCGAATGGTTGAAATAAACGAAATCCGGCACGGAATTCACCCGCTGCCATTGCAGCGGTCGTCCCGAGGCAAGGCTTGCGCGCACCGGTGCCAGCATTTCCGCATTGGTGAAGAGCTGCGAATGACAGGTCATGCAGACCTCGGTCGCGGGCAGCCCCGCCGAGGCCGACGTTTCGACGCCGTTGTGGCAGTAGCGACAGTCTAGGCCGATGTCGCCGACATGGTGCTTGTGGCTGAAGGGGACAGGCTGCGCCATTGGATGGTGGGCACCCGTGACGAAGTCCGATCGCAATATCGCAGTGCCTGCCACGGCCGCAAAGATCGCCATGAAACATGCGCCCCACAGAACAAGGCGCGAAATGCCGTTGGCGCTTTTTGAAAAGACCTGCGGCATCTCTCGCCGGGTTTTCGTTTGAAGCAAGTCCTCGTTGAGGAGAGGTAACGGCGGTTTTGCGGGGAAGGTTCCGAGCCCAGCGGCATAGATCACAGAATGGTGAGCCGCGCCGGTTTCTTCAGATCCGCCCAGCGGCAACTATCGATGCGGCCACGCGTTCGGGGACATAGAGCTTTTATTGCCGCTGGAGGTGCATCGTGACCGATCACGCCGCAGGTTTCCATTCGCAACAACCAGGTTTCCGCCGCCGATCAGGTGTTGCATTCTGGTGGAGAATGTTCGTCGGCGCGCTGCTGGTCGTCCTTGGCTTGCTGATCGGCGCCGGCGGCGCCTGGCTCATCGCGCTGGGCGGATCCTGGTATTATTTGCCAGCTGGCATCGGCTTGCTGGCAGCAGGCGCGTTGCTGCTTTCCCGCAATGTCGCCGGAGTATGGCTTTACGCCTTGACCTGGGTGGCCACATTGATCTGGGCCTGGTGGGAGGTGGGGGCCGACGGTTGGGCTCTGATGCCACGCGTGTTGGCGCCGACGGTCATCCTGATCTTCGTCCTGCTGACCTTGCCCAGCTTCGGCAACGACGCCGCCCGGCTCACCGGCTATGCCGCGCAGGCAGCGGCCTCGATCGTCCTGTTCGCAGTCGCCGGTGCGGTCGGGCTTCCTCAAATCGCACCTTGGGCGCGCTCGCAGGGGGCTGCGCCGTCGGCGGCCGTCCAGCCCGGCGCCGTGTCGGCGCCAGCCTCGGCCGACACGTCGATCCACAAGGCCGGGGAGGATTGGCCGCTTTATGGTGGATCCGAACTGGCGACACGCTATTCACCGCTCAATCAGATCACGGCCGGCAATGTGACGATGCTGACGCCGGCTTGGCACGCCCACACCGGCGACATGCCCGGCAAGGCGGCCGCCGATAAGTATTCGCCGGAAAACACACCATTGGAAGTTGGCGGCCACCTCTATGCCTGCTCGGCCAAGAACATCGTCATCGCGCTCGACGCTGTCACCGGCAAGGAAGAATGGCGCTACGATCCGAAAGTGGCCGACAATGCCATTCCGTATGGAGCGACGTGCCGTGGTGTCGCCTATTACCAACTCCCGGGCGCCAATGCCGACCAGCCTTGCGCGACCCGGATCCTGGAAGGCACGCTCGATGCCAGGCTGATCGCCGTCGACGCCAGGACGGGCAAGCTCTGCCCAGGCTTCGGCCAGCAGGGCGCGATCGATCTGACCGAAGGTATCGGCAAAACCGTGCCCGGTTGGTATTCGGTCACCGCGCCGCCAGTCATCGTGCGCGGCATCGCCGTGGTTGGCGCACAGGTCAAGGACGGCCAGGCGGAGAATGCCCCCTCGGGCGTGGTGCGGGGTTATGATGCAGCGACGGGCAGGCTGGTCTGGGCCTGGGATATGGGCCATCCCGACCGCTCCGGCGCGCCACCCGCTGGCGACACCTACACACGCGGCACACCAAACATGTGGACAGTCGCCGCCGCCGACCCCGAACTCGGCTATGTCTATTTGCCGCTCGGCAACGCAGCCGTCGACTATTACGGCGTGGATCGCAAGGATTTCGAAGATCAATACAACTCCTCGATCGTTGCCATTGACGTCGCGACAGGCAAGCCGGCCTGGCATTTTCAGACCGCCCATCACGATCTTTGGGATTACGACCTTGGTTCGCAGCCGACGCTGGTCGATTTCCCGGCAGCGACCGGAAACGTCCCCGCAATCATCGTTCCGAGCAAGCAGGGGCAGATCTACGTATTGGATCGCAAGACGGGAAAGCCGCTATTCCCGGTCGAGGAGCGCCAGGTCCCTTCGGGCGGCGTGGAACCCGACAGATTGTCGAAGACGCAACCCTATTCCAGCTATGCCCACCTCAATCAGCCCGTTCTGACCGAGAAGGACATGTGGGGCATGAGCCCGCTCGACCAGCTGATATGCCGGATCCAGTTCCACCGGGCATCCTACCAGGGTGAATACACGCCGCCGACCGTCGACAAACCCTTCATCGAATATCCCGGCTACAATGGCGGCTCGGATTGGGGCAGCATCGCCGTCGACGCAAAGAACGGCATTCTCGTCGCCAACTACAACGACATGCCCAACTACGACCAGCTCATCCCGCGCGACGAGGCAGACCACATGGGCTTCAGGTCGATCGATGAAGGAGGCGGTTCCAAGGATGCCAGGGACAAGGGTGACCCCCAGAAAGGCTCGCCTTATGCGATCGGCGTCAATGCCGGCTGGCGGCTGTCGACCGGCCTGCTGTGTTCGCAGCCACCCTACGGCCACATCCGCGCTATCGACCTCAAGTCCGGCAAGACGCTGTGGGACAAGCCGCTTGGCAGCGCGGTGAAGAACGGGCCTTTCGGCATCCCGTCATTGCTGCCGATCGACATCGGCACACCGAATAATGGCGGGCCGCTGGTGACCGCGGGCGGGCTGATTTTTATCGCGGCCGCCACGGACGATAAATTCCGCGCGATCGACATCAAGACCGGCAAGGTGGTTTGGGAAACGGACCTGCCGGCCGGCGGCCAGACCAACCCCATGACCTATGAAGCAGGCGGGCGACAATATGTCGTGATCGCGCCCGGCGGCCATCATTTCATGGAAACGAAGATCGGCGACGACATCATCGCTTACGCGCTGCCGAAAAGCTGATGTCGCGATGGCGCGCCAGGCCTCCATCCTGATCTTCGGCGCGGTCCGATCGGCGTAACGGCGGCGCTTGAACTGCGCGGGTGGCATCCCGCATCCTTTCGGGTGATCGGCCATCCGCCAATGCTTCAAGGCCATTTCTCGAGCGTGTCGCCCGATTGAAGGAATGACGCTGGCGGCCATAAACTTTTTGGCCGGATATGCGTTGTTCGTGCTCCACGTCGAGGAGACAGACATGCAGATGAAATCGGAAACAGCCGCCGAGGCCGCGAAGCAACGTCATATCCAGCGCAAGGTCGACGCCAAGGACAAATCGAAGCCCGATGGCGGAAACGGCGGCGCCATGCAGGCCGGAGCCCGCCAATATCCCGAGCCGCCTTTCCCGGAACAGCATCAGCCGAAGCCGGGGCACGAATGGGCGCTCGAACCGGCTCCACTCTACGAGGCGCCGTTCTATCTCGGCTCCAAGAAACTCGACGGCAAGGTCGCGGTAATCACGGGCGGCGATTCCGGTATCGGTCGCGCCGTGGCTATCCTGTTCGCGCGGGAGGGCGCCGATATCGCGATTGTTTATCTCGCCGAGACCAAGGATGCGCAGGAGACGAAGGCCATGGTCGAAGCCGAGGGACGGCGCTGCATCCTGATAAAAGCCGATGTCAGTGAACGCGACCATTGCCGCAAGGCGGTGGCGGAGACGATGGCCAAGTTCGGACAGATCGACGTGCTGGTCAACAATGCCGCCTTTCAGATCCATTCCAGCGACTTCAGCGATCTGACCGAGGAGCATTTCGACACGACGCTGAAGACCAACCTCTATGGCTATTTCCACATGGCGCAGGAAGCCGTGCCGCATATGAAGCCGGGCTCGGCAATCATCAACACCGGTTCCGTGACCGGTATAGACGGCTCAAAGCAGTTGGTGGACTATTCGATGACCAAGGGCGGCATTCATGCGTTCACGCGGGCTCTTTCGGGCAATCTGATCAGCAGGGGCATTCGGGTCAACGCTGTTGCGCCCGGTCCGGTGTGGACACCGCTCAACCCGTCGGACAAGGAAGCCGGCGCCGTCTCGAAATTCGGCGCGGACACGCCGATGAAGCGACCGGCGCAACCGGAAGAACTCGCGCCGGCCTATGTGTTCCTCGCCTCGCCGCAATGCTCGAGCTATATCACCGGCGAGATCCTGCCGGTGATCGGCGGTTACTGATGTAAAAATTGCCGGCGCAGCGTCGGTGGCCAGCCGCCGCGCTGGCCAGCCGACTGGAGGGAGCGGCCTTATTCGGCGGCTTGCAGGTTGACCTTGCTTTCCGCGATCTCAGTGAGCTTGCGGTCGGTCGCCTGCTCTTCCTTTAGATTCTTGACCAGCACGTTGGCGCAGTCGCTGCGGCCAAGCTGCTTGGCCCAGGCGATGAGCGTGCCGTAGCGGGTTATCTCGTAATGCTCGACGGCCTGCGCCGAGGCGATCAGCGCCGCATCGAGAACTTCCTTGTCGTCGACGTCGCCGCTCACCTCGTCGGCCTCCTCGAGAATGCCGTCGATTGCCGGGCAGTTGACCTCCTTGGCCTTGACGCCGTGCAACTCGAACACCTGCTCGACACGTTCGACATGGCCCCTGGTCTGGTCGAGATGTTTTTCGAAGCCGGCTTTCAATTGCGGATCGGTTGCTTTGTCGATCATCTTCGGCAGCGATTTCTCGATCTGCTTTTCGGCGTAGTAGATGTCGCGCAGCGTGTGCACGAAGAGATCGTCGAGTGTCTTGATGTCCTTCGAAAAGAAGCCCATGGCGTTACCTTTCCTGTGCTCATGGTGAATTTTGGCGGCGGCTGGCCGCCGCGGGCATGCGCCGGTAGCTGATCCCGGCTCACCTGCTCAACGTTCCCGGTACCGGAGGAGTTCCTGATTTGGGGAGCAAAACCGTCACCGGACCTTCAGAATGATGCGAGCCGCTCGGCTCCCGATCGGAGCCTTTGTCTCGATCACACGTTCTACCCCAGACGCTGGGCGAACGGGCACTGGAAGAAGGTCGGTAGAATGTATTTCATTGCGTTGGCGACGGACTACGACGGCACGCTTGCCCATGACGGGATCGTTGCCAGGAAAACGCTCACCGCCCTCGAGCGGTTCAAGAAAAGTGGCCGCAAGCTGGTTCTTGTCACCGGGCGCGAACTGCCCGACCTGAAACGCGTCTTTCCCGAAGTCAGCCTGTTCGACAAGGTCGTCGCCGAGAATGGAGCGCTGATCTACACGCCGGCAAGTGAAGAAGAACGGGTGATTTCCCCCTCACCCGAGCCTAAGTTCGTCGCCAGGCTGAAGAAGCACGGCGTCAAGCCGCTTTCGGTCGGGCGGTCGATCGTCGCGACCTGGGAGCCCCATCAGGTAGCGGTGCTGGAGATTATCAAGAAACTGGGGCTTGAGCTGGAAATCATCTTCAACAAGGGCGCGGTGATGATCCTGCCGAGCGGCACCAACAAGGCCACGGGACTGGCCGCCGCCCTCCAGGATCTTCGGCTTTCGACCCATAATGTGGTCGGTATCGGCGACGCCGAGAACGATCACGCCTTCCTCCAGGCCTGCGGCTGCAGTGTGGCTGTCGACAATGCGCTTCCAGCGGTCAAGACCACTGCGGATCTGGTGACCCATGGTGCCCGCGGAAAGGGCGTGGAAGAACTGATCGGCAAACTCATGAAGCGTGACCATGATCTCGTGCCGCGGCGCCGCGGTGGCATTGTGCTTGGGACGGCCGACGGCGATGATATCTATTTGTCGCCGACCGACACCGTGCTCATCGCCGGCAGTTCGGGCATCGGCAAATCCACCTTGGCCACCGCACTGACGGAGCGCTTCGTCGAGAGCCGGTTTCAGTTCTGCATCTTCGATCCAGAGGGCGACTATGACGGGCTCGAAGGCGCCATCCGGCTGGGCGACGGCGCGACCGTGCCGACAAAGGCGCAAGTGCTGGACCTGGTCGAGAACCCGGACAGCAATATCGTCATCAATGGGTTGGCGCTGCGCGTCAATGAACGGCCCGATTTCTTTGCCGACCTGCTGCCCGGCCTCAGCAGCTTCCGCCGCCGCACCGCAAGACCGCATTGGCTGGTCATCGACGAAGCGCATCATCTTCTCCCCAAGCGGCGCGACGATACGCGCGCGGTGCTGTCGCTGGAATTGCCGGGCACGATCCTGATCACCGTTCACCCCGAGGCGCTCTCGACCGATGCCTTGCGCCTGGCAACAGCCATTATTGCCCTTGGACCCAAAGCGAAGGAGGTCGTGAAAGTATTCTGCCACGAGACAGGGATTGAACCGCCGAAGGACATTCCCTCGCCCAAGGGCGAGCGCGTGTTGTTCTGGCGACCGGAAAAGCGGAAGAAGCCGGCCATGGTCAAGGTGGTCGAGCCGCGGCAATCGCTCAAGCGGCACAGCCGCAAATATGCCGAGGGGCAACTCGACGAAGCCGGCAGTTTCTATTTCCGCGGTCCCGACGACGCGATGAAGCTCAGGGCCCACAATCTGACGATATTCGCTCAGATTGCCGAAGGTATCGACGACAAGACCTGGGAGTTCCACTTGCGCGCCGGCGACTATTCGAAGTGGTTCCGCCAGCAGATCAGGGATAAGGACCTGGCGAGCGAAACCGCCGAGGCGGAAAAGGACGATACGCTCTCGGCCGAGGAGAGCCGCAAACGCGTGCTCGACGCTGTGCGCCGCCGCTACACAGCTCCCGCGACTGCACCGGAATGAGGTCGAGAGCCCTCGGCCGTCACTAGCGCGCGGAATTCTCTCAGTCCGGCAGCGCGGCAACCGCGACAATCTCGACGACGATGTCAGCTTGCGCGAGCGCTGCAACCCCGATCACCTCAGAGGGCGGCGGGTTGTTATAGCTACAGTGCTTCGGGCAATGCTCGGCAAAGAACGCGTCCAGCACGTCCAGGCGAAAATTGGGGGAACTCAGAACGCCGCCGTCGGGAAATGGCCCCTTGATGAAGAAGGTCAGCCGAATGAGATAGTCGAGTGCGCTGCCGAGTTCCTCCAGATCTGATTTGATGTTCGTTAGAATTGCGCGCCACTGCGCGGCCGCATCGCCGACGAAGCCACCTCCCTTTCTGCCCATCGGGTCATAGTCGTCGGCGGTCGCGGTGTTTCCGCAAAGGTAGACAAATCCATTTGCTCCGGTGACGACGGTGCCTTTTCCCCACGGCATCAACCGGCCGTTCTTGAATTTCTTATGGGTTACGAGATCCATGCTCCCGTCCTGCGCCACCCCTGATCGTCAGCCTATCAAATCGTCAATCCTGATCGGCAGGTCGCGAATGCGCTTGCCAGTGGCGTGATAGACGGCGCTCGCCACCGCGGCCGCGGTCCCGACATTGCCAAGTTCTCCAAGTCCTTTGACGCCGGCCGGATTGACGTCCGGATCGACCTCCGGGACCAGGATGACGTCGACCTGTTTGATGTCCGCATTGACCGGCACCAGATAGTCCTGCAGGTCTCGGTTGACATAGCGGGCATCGCGCCGATCGATTTCCGTCGCCTCGTGAAGAGCCTGGCCAACGCCCCAGATCATGCCGCCCATCAGTTGGCTGCGCGCGGTGCGCGTGTTCATGATGCGTCCGGCGGCAAAGGCACCGACGACGCGCGGCACCCGGATTTCGCGTGTGTAGCTGTTGACACGAACTTCGACGAATTCCGCGCCAAACGCATATTTCACCGAATCCTTGTCCTGATCGCCGCCGTGGAATTCCGGCTGTCCGGCATAGAGTTTCTTCAGTGCTTCCGGCGTTGAATCCTTTGGCGCGAATTCGGCGTATTCCTCTATCGCGCCGACCTGCATCGCCTTGAAGACATCCGACAGCCTGGCGGATTTGCCGCCGCTTGCAACGATTGTCTCCTGGTCCATTTCCAGCCTTGCATTGCCGGAGCCGGCCAATGGCCCGTCTCCGGCAATTGCCGCGGCGAAGAGCTTCTGGCGCACGGCGTCGCAAGCCTTCATAACCGCCGAGCAGACGCTCGCCGTCGAGATCGAGCCACCTGACACCGGCGCCGGCGGCAAGGCACTGTCGCCCATCTCCACGGTCACCTTGTCGATGTCGACGCCAAGTCTCTCGGCCGCCATCTGTCCTGCAACCGTGCGCACGCCGGTGCCAATCTCGTGCGAACCGCACTGGACGCGAACCTGGCCATCGTCGGTCAGGCGGACACGGGCCGCGCATGGCGCGCTGGCAGTTGGATAGATGGCGGTCGCGCAGCCCATGCCGACCAGCCAGTCGCCATCGCGCATCGAACCCACAGCGGCGTCCCGCTTCGACCAGCCAAAGGCCTCGGCGGCCTGGTCGTAACATTTGATGAGCGACCGGCTGGAGAATGGCTTGCCGCCGATCGGCTCCTTTTCAGGCTCGTTGATACGCCGGAATTCGACCGGATCCATGCCAAGCGCCACGGCCATTTCGTCCATGGCGTTTTCAAGCGCGTAGACATAGGGCGTTTCGGGCGGGGAGCGCATATAGCCCGGCGTGTTGCGATCCGCATGCACCAGCGAAACATGGGTGAGCACGGAACCGTAATTATACATGCGGCCGGTCGCCGAGGTGCCGCCGACGACATAGGCGTCGGGACGCGACGTTACCTCCCAGCCTTCATGCGCGAATGCGGTGGTGTGGCCATCCTTGTTCGCACCGATACGGATCCGATGGCGCGTTTCCGCCCGGTAGGTCTGGGTGTTGAAAGCCTGCATGCGGCTGACGACGCAGCGGACCGGCCGGCCGACGCGGCGGGCAGCAACCGCGACAATTGCCGTACGGGCGGTCATCGGTCCCTTGGAGCCGAACGCGCCGCCAATATAGGGGCTGACGATACGGACATTGGCCGGGTCGATCTTCAACTGCCGCGCGAGTTCGGTTTTCCAGCCGGTGACATTCTGGCTCGGCTCATGAACGGTGAGTTGATCGCCTTGCCACATGGCCGTGGTCGAAAACAGCTCGATCGGATTGTGGTGCTGCGTTGGCGTCGAGTATTTCTGGTCGATCTTCACCGCCGCGGATTGATAGGCGGCGTCGAAATCCCCGGCCTTGACGTCCTCCTTGAACAACGGGCTCTTGCCGGCCGCCGGCTCCATCTCCACGCCTTTCGAATCGAAGCCGGCGCTGGGCGTTTCGGCCGCATAATCGGCACGGATCAGCATAGCGGCTTCTTCGGCGGCCTCGAATGTTTCGGCCACCACCAGCGCAATGATCTGGCCGTCATGGAAGATGGTTTTGTCGTGCAGGGGACCGATCGAACTCGCCGCGGTATTGCCGAATTTGGGCTCGTCGATCTGGTCCATATCGCCGGCGCTGACGATGTCGATGACGCCCGGCACGGCACGGGCCTTATCGAGGTGAAGGGCGGAAATGCTGCCTTTGGCAACGGTGCTGGTGGCAAGCGCGCCGTAAGCGACATTGGCCACGGCAAGGTCGGCGGGATAGCCGGCCTGCCCGGTGACCTTCAGGCGCCCGTCGATCCGGGGGACAGGATTTCCCATGTTTTCTTTCGGCGCAGGAGCAGCTTGGTTCATCGTCAGACCTTCATGTCGCGTGTTTCGAGCAGGGCCCGCACCAGCGTACGCTTACCAAGCGGCACCTTGAACGCGTTGTGCTGGCGTGGACTGGCGTCGGCAAAAGCGGCTTCGGCCGCGGCCGCCGCGCTCTTGTCGTCAAGGACGTTGCCGCGCAGCGCGGCCTCCGCCGCCCTGGCGCGCCACGGCACTGTCGCGACGCCGCCCAGCGCGATGCGCGC
This sequence comes from Mesorhizobium sp. M0152, assembly GCF_040322415.1. Lineage (NCBI taxonomy): Bacteria > Pseudomonadati > Pseudomonadota > Alphaproteobacteria > Hyphomicrobiales > Phyllobacteriaceae > Mesorhizobium > Mesorhizobium sp. M0152. The sequence continues at coordinate 48,540 of NZ_JAMYTH010000009.1, read as the reverse complement.
TTGCCTGACCATCTCTCCGTCCATGTCCAGCGCAACCGCGGCCGAGGCCAGCGCGAACGCATACGATTCGCGATCGCGTATCTTCAGGTAACGCGAGCGACGGCTCCATGTGTCGAAAGGAACGGCGATTGCCACGATAACTTCATCGGCGGCGAGATCCGTTTCGATTTCGGGCGTGTCGCCCGGAAGCCGATGCAGTTTGGCGAACGGTACTCTGCGCGAACCGCGCCGTCCCTCCACCTCGACGACCGCATCGAGCGCGATCAGCGCCTGCGCGAAATCGCCGTGGTAAGTGGCGATGCAGGCGTCGCTGGTGCCAAGCACGGCATGTTGCCGGTTGACCCCTTCCATCGCGGCGCAGCCGGAACCGGGCTCGCGCTTGTTGCATGGCCAGGATATCTCGCGAAAATACTCGCACCGCGTTCTTTGCAGCACATTGCCTGCAAGGCTCGCCATGTTGCGAAGCTGGCCGCTGGCGGCGAGTTGCAGGCTCTCGGCAAGGAGCGGGCAACGGCGCCTGACCTCCTTGTTGTCGGCTGCTTCGCCCATGCGGACCAACGCGCCGAAGCGGATGGTATCATCGCTTATTCTGATCTGCCGCAGCGCCGGCTCGGCGAGATTGTTCAGGTCGAGCAACCGCTCCGGCTGCGCGACACCAAGTTTCATATAGTCGGCCAGATTGGTGCCGCCGGCGATGAATTGGGTGTTGGCCTGTGTCGGCTGGACATGTCTCGCGCCGGGTTCGGCCGCCGTGGCGATCGCCGCGGAAACGCTCGTCGGTCGCTCATAGAGGAAGGGATGCATCCTAGGCCCTCCTGATTTCGTCGCGCGCCTGGATGATCGCTGCGACGATGTTCGGATAGGCCGCGCACCGGCATAGATTGCCGCTCATATATTCGCGGATCTCGTCGTCCGACCCGGCATGGCCTTCGTTGACGCAACCGATGGCGGACATGATCTGGCCCGGCGTACAATAGCCGCACTGAAACGCATCATGGTCGACAAAGGCCTGCTGCATCGGATGCAAATCTCCACCAGCTGGAGCCAGGCCCTCCACGGTCGTGATCTCACGGCCCTGGTTCATGACGGCGAAACTCAGGCAGGAAAGCACCCGCTTCCCATCGACGAGCACGGTGCAGGCCCCGCACTGGCCGTGGTCGCATCCCTTCTTGGTGCCGGTCAGGCCGGCATGATCGCGCAAGGCGTCCAGCAGGCTCGTGCGGTTGTCGAGCGCAAACTTGTAGGCCTGCTTGTTGATACGCATCGAAATCGTCGAAAGATCGCGCGGCGCGGCCGCTTTAGCGGGTTCCGGCGGGGCGGCTTGCGTCGACGTGGTCGCGAGCGGCATGGCCGCTGCTGCCGAAACAGAGCCCGTCATGAAGGTGCGTCTGCTCAAGCTGTTGGGGATCGTGGAGTTGGACATGGCTGGCTTCCGGCTGGCTGGAGTCCCTAAGCGGGCCGAACCGCTAGCAGGATACAAAGTTCCGCGCCTCACAAGCCTGTGATCATTTCTTTACCGGCCGGGCCGGGTGCCGCCGGAACTTCGCCCGTCGGGCAATAGTTGTCTTCCGAGAACGCAAGGAGACGATCATGACCGATGATCGGCACGACGACGGCGATGATGGGCCGGTGTTCTCGGCCGAACAGGCACGGCAAGGTGAGATCATACTGCGAACCCGTACGCGCCGGATCATCTTCATAGCCGGCCTGGTCGGCATCGTGTTGCTGGCGCTGTTGGTGCGCATCGCGGTCGGATGAACCCCGGGCAAGGCTGCCGGAGTGACGTTACCTTTCATCCCGTGGTCCGAATTCGCATCAGGAACTTTTGCCAAGCCTTGCCGTTGACCCGCGTCCGCCGCCGCGGACAATCCCCTCATATTGCTGAGAGTTATTCCGTTGGATACGAAACCTCAGAAAACCGAGCCCGACACGATTCCCGCCGACGACGGTTTCGGGCGAACCCAAGAGCAGCAAACCGAAGAGCAGCGAACCCAGGAGCAGCGGGGCGGCAGCCAGTCAAATTCCGCACAACGGGAGCTGGGCGACGACAGGTCCCAGGATGGCGGACCGCAGGACAGCAAGCCGCAGAAGTCCAATCTGCTCGGCTTTCCCAGGCGCCATCCCTACTGGGCGGCTGCAATCGCCCTTGTGCTACTGCTCATCGTGGCGGGCGTGGTGATCTGGTGGTTGTACGCCCGCCAGTATGAATGGACGGACGACGCTTTCATCGATGCGCGCACGATTACCATCGGCGCCGAAATATCGGGACGTATCACCGACCTCGCGGTCACCGACAACCAGCCGGTCAAGGCGGGCAGCGTTCTCCTGCGTATAGACGACACCGACTATCAGGCGAACCTGAAGCAGGCCGATGCGGGGGTCACCGCAGCCCAGGCGGAGATTGTCAACGTCGCGGCGCAGATAGAAGCACAAAACGCAAAGGTCGACGCGGCGCAGAAACAGGCGGCGCAAGCCCAGGCGGCGCTCGACTTCGCCAGGGCGGAAGACCAGCGCAACCGCGAACTTCTCGCCAGGGGCACCGCAACGCAACAACAGGCGCAGCAGGCCGCTTCAACGCTGCGCCAGGACCAGGCTGCGCTCGATAACGCCCAGGCCAGCGTGGCTGGTGCAAAAAGCCAGATCGCTGTTTTGCAAGCACAGGGCAAAAGCGCCGAAGCCAAGCTCAATCAGGCCAGGGCGAGCCAGGAGCAGGCACGCACGATGCTCGCCCGCACGACCATCACCGCGCCGGTTGCCGGGCGGGCAACCAGCATCTCGGTCGCCAATGGCACCTATGCCCAGCCTGGCCAGGTGCTGATGATGTTTGTTCCGGACGAAGTCTGGGTGAAGGCCAATTTCAAGGAAACGCAGCTTGATCTGATGCGGCCGGGACAGCCCGTCGACATCGATATCGACGCTTATCCGGAAAAATCCTTCCATGGCCGCGTCGACAGCATTCAGGCAGGCAGTGGCACCGCCTTCAGTCTGCTGCCGGCCGAAAACGCCACCGGCAATTTCGTCAAGGTGGTGCAGCGCGTGCCGGTGAAGATCGTCTTCGACAAACCGCCCGGCGTGCTGCTGGGCCCGGGCCTGTCGGTGGTGCCGACGGTCAAGGTGCGGTGAGCGGCGAAATGGCCAGCGACCAGAGCGAAAGCCGGTCCGCTGCCGGCGAGCACAATCCGTGGCTGATCGCGATCATCGTCTCGATCGCCACCTTCATGCTGGTGCTGGACACCTCGATCGCCAACGTCGCGCTGCGCAACATCGCTGGCAGCCTGGCCGCCGGAATGGACGAAAGCACCTGGGTCATCACCACCTATCTGGTCGCGAATTCCGTTGTCATTCCGGTCAGCGGCTGGCTGGCGAGCGTGATCGGCCGCAAGCGCTACTACATGCTTTGCGTGGCGACCTTCACCATCGCATCGCTGCTGTGCGGACTGGCACCCAACCTGGAGATGCTCATCGTCTTCAGGATCCTGCAGGGCCTCGGGGGCGGCGGCATGGCACCAAGCGAGCAGTCGATCCTTGCCGACACGTTCCCGCCCGAAAAACGCTCCCAGGCATTTGCGCTCTACGGCATCGCCGTCATTGTCGCGCCGACGGTCGGACCGACCATCGGCGGCTGGTTGACGGACCATTTCTCCTGGCATTGGATCTTCTTCATCAACGTACCGTTCGGCGTCATGTCGATCGCCTTGGTGCAGTGGCTGCTCGTCGAGCCGGACGTGCTCGAACGCGAGCGTCGCGAGCGGCTGAAAGGCGGACTCAGAATAGACTTTGTCGGGTTCATCCTCGTCGCGACCGCGCTCGGCAGCCTGGAAATCTTCCTCGACCAAGGACAGCGCAACGACTGGTTCGCGTCGAGCTTCATCACGACTTTTGCGGTATTGTCAGCGATCTCGTTTCTGCTGCTCATCCCATGGGAGCTCAGCCACCGAGATCCGGTCGTCGACGTCCGCCTGCTGTTCACCCGCCAGTTCGGCACCTCGTTCCTGGTAATGATGGCGGTCGGCGCCGTGCTGTTCAGCACCACGCAGCTAATGCCGCAACTGCAACAGACCGCCTTCGAGTACACCGCGACCCTGTCAGGCCTCTCCATGATGCCGGGCGGCATCGCCATGCTGGTGCTGATGCCGGTTTCAGGATTCGCCGCGGGTCTCATCCAGCCCAAATATCTGATCATGGCGGGCATGTCCGTCGTCGCTGTCGCGCTCTGGCACATGACATCGCTGACCCCGGACGCCAGCTTCCGCTTCTTTGCCTTTGCGCGCGTCTTCCTGATGATCGGCCTGCCGTTCCTGTTCATCCCGATTTCAACAGCGGCCTATGTCGGTCTGGCGCCGCAGCAGACCAACCAGGCATCGGCGCTGATCAACGTTGCCCGCAACATAGGCGGCAGCATCGGCGTGTCGCTATCCAACACCGTGATCGCTCAAAATGCGCAACTCCATCAGTCAAACCTTGTCGGCCACACCGCGCAATCGTCCTCCATCTACCAGCAGGTGCTGCGTGAAGTGACCGATCACTTCGTCGCTCAAGGCTCGCCCATGGTCGAAGCCAAACAGCAGGCGATCGGCTGGGTCGGCCAGTTGATAGCGCGACAGGCGTCGCTGCTCGCCTATGTCGATGTCTTTCGCTATTGCGCCGTCGCAACGGCGCTGTTTGTGCCGATAGCGCTGCTGCTGCGATCGCCAAAATCACGCAGACGAGAAGAGGAGCAGGGCCATGAAATCACGGCTGGTCAATGAGGTCGACGGGCAGAGGACATTCGTCGTGGTACTCGATCCCGGCGAAGAAGCATTTACCACGCTCACGGCCTTCGCGGCCGACCAGAAGCTCGACGGTGCCTCCCTGACCGCGATCGGGGCTTTCGAAAGAGCGACCGTCGGCTGGTTTGACCTGAATGCGAAGACCTACCGCAGAATCCCGATCGACGAACAATGCGAAGTCCTGAGCGCGATCGGCGATATCGCGTTGGGCGACGATGGCCAGCCCAGTCTTCATATTCACGCGGTGTTCGGATTGAGCGACGGCAGTACCAGAGGTGGCCATCTGCTCGAAGGCATCGTCCGGCCGACGCTCGAGGTCACCCTGGTGGAGGCGCCTGGCCGTCTGCGCCGCAGCAGACGTCCGGAGCTTGGCATTGCGTTGATCGATCTGGACGCTTGAACTGGAAGCGCGTCCGGCAGAGTTCACTGCAGCCCGATCCTGTCACGCTTTCTTGTTCTGCCCGGTGGACACCGTGCCCGGCGCTGGTTCCCATCCGAACACGCTGCGGCCGCCAAGAAGATGCGACTGGCCGAATTCTCCGGCGACAATTTCCTTCAGGCTGGGGCCGGTGACGTACCGTTCGACTTGCCGCGACTGATCGTCAAGCCGCCGCAACGCGCCGATTTCCTCGTCGCGGCCGAGCTTGGCCTTTTGCACCGCCGACTTCAGCACCCCGATCGTCTCGTCGTAGACTTTCAAGGGCACGGGGAATGGATGCCTGTCCTTGCCGCCATGGGCGAGCGAAAACCGGCCTGGGTCCGAGAAGCGGCACGGCGCGCCATGCACCACTTCCGCCACCAGGGCCAGCGCACGCACTGTGCGCGCGCCTACGCCGGGAACGAGAAGAAGCTCGGCAAAATCGGTGGGTCCGCGTTCGGCGGCCGCGGCCATATTGCCGTGCAGACGACGCATGACCACATCGCTTTCGCGGACATCGTGGTGAGCCGGCATGACCAGGTGCGGCAGCAGCGGCTGCTCGGGAGCCGATACCACCATCCCACGATCCAGCGCAGCGAATTCCCGCAGGATATGATCCGGCCCAAGGTCCTGCAGCAGATCCAACTGTCCCTGGCGCGACGCCTCGGCGCGCCGGTCCGTCAGGTTGACGATCTTCCCCTGGTTAGCGCCCTCGATCGCCGCATGCGGCTGGTCGATGAAGCTCTTCAGGCCTTCGGACAGCCAATGATAGCGGCGCGCCACCTTGCTGTCGCCGTTCATGCCTTGCTGCACCACGACCCAGTCACCGTCATCGGTGACGATGAAGCCATGCAGATAGAGGTCGAAACCGTCCTGAACGGCGGCGCTGTCCACCTTGGCGACAAGCCGGCTGGCGGTTGCCAGGCCCGTTCCGTCGAAGCCGACCCTTTCGCCGATGGCTGCAAGCTCGTGCGGGGTTTTGCGCGAATGCGCGCCGCGGCCGCCGCAGACATGAATGCCGAGTTCGCCGGAGAGCGGTGTGAGACCTCGTTTCAAGGCGCCGACGACGCTCGTCGTGATGCCGGAGGAATGCCAGTCCATGCCCATCACGGCACCAAAGGACTGGAACCAGAACGGATGCGCCAGCCGCCGCAGCAACTCGTTGCGCCCGTAGTGATGAATGATCGCCTCGCACATCACGGCGCCAAGACGCGTCATGCGATCGCCGAGCCATTTCGGCACGCGTCCCCCATGAAGTGGAAGATCAGCACTTCCCGATCGCTGCGCCACGTTCGCCTGTTCCATCACTGCCGTTCGTTCGACATATAGGTATCCCAGGCCGCGCGAAGAAGCTTCCGCAGCTTTGGCCGCTCACGCCCGGCGGCATCAAGTCCAGCTCGAGAGAACGGTCTCCATCTCGACCGTCTCGACCTGCTGTGCGAAGCGCTGGTGATAGACGGTGAGCAGAGCATCGTGTGTCGCGTCGGAAGAGCTGCACAGCGCGTCCGTGACGAGAACCACGCGGTAGCCGAAATCGATGGCGCCAAGCACGGTGGCCAGAACGCAGACATCGGTTTCGCCGCCGGTGATGACAAGCGTATCGACGTCACGCTCTGCTAGAAAGGCTTGGAGGCGGCCTTCGAACCAGGGCGAGTAGATATGCTTGTCGATGACCACCGCTGGGGGACAGTAGCCGGCCAATGCCGGCAACAGGTCGACCATTGCGGGGTCGATGTTCTCGATCGTCATCGAAGCCCAGCGCTCGTAGTAGCGCTTCCATGCGCCGACACCTTGCCCCGGCTTCCGGGCAGGCAGGAAGCGCGTGAATACGGTTTGCGGCGCTCGGCGTTCGACCAGCTTCTCGATCCGGGGAAGGACGCGGGTGACCCAGGGTGTCGCCCATTCCGACGGTTCGGCAAACAATTGCTGCATATCCACACAGATGTGCATGCATCGATGACCCAGGGGACCATATGCCAGGCCAGGCATCGACATCAGCACCTCCCTGCCGGGCCGTTTTCTTCCACGGCTTCTTCCGTTCATCAAAGACTGGGGAACGCCGCCTGCAGGGACTCGTTCCTGAAAAAGGCTCCGGAACCGGTACAGGTGGTCGGCCGTTTCGCTGGAGGAAGGGAGCCACTCGTATGCGACCGTCAAAGAAACCGGGGACGCAATGAGCATTTTCTATCGGGCGGCCAAGATTGCGGAGGAGGTTCACGCGGCGCAGCGCGACAAAACCGGGCTGCCCTACATCGAGCATTGCCGCCGCGTCGCCGATGCTGTCGAAACGATGGATCAGAAGGTCGTTGCCTATTTACACGACGTCCTGGAAAACGGCGAAAGCTGGAGCCGGGTCAAGCTCGAGGCCATTTTCGGACCGGCAATCGCTTCCGCCGTCGACGCCATGTCGCGCAGGGATGGCGAGGATTATCTCGCGTTCGTGCGGCGCGCGGCATCGAACCCGCTGGCGCTGCCGGTAAAGCGCGCGGATCTGGAAGACAACATCTGGCAGTCGCGGCAGGTCGGAGCATCACCAGCCAGATACGAGGAGGCCCTGCGCATTCTCGATGAGGAGTTCTCCGGCCGGTAGGCGTGTTTGGCGCGGCCAAGCAAGGGGCCAGAACGTCCAATCGTGCGCAGACAAGTTCATTCAATCAGATGTGGCGTATGCCGCTTGTCCTCTGCCGGGTCGACATCGATGCGAGCCTTCTGCGGATCGAAAGCGCCATGGCGTGCGATGGCCCGTGCCGCCGTGCCCGGCGTCTCGTAGGCCCACATGAAGTCGTCGGCGGAACCACCAACCGCATGGACACGCCAGTAGCTTGCCGTCCCTTTCAGCGGAGACGTGCTTGTAGTGTTTGTCTTTTCGAAAAGCTCGAAATAGATGTCTTCGAAGGGGATGTAGAACACCGGCTCGTATCCCTCTTCCCGAAGTATTTTCGCCCGGTCCGTGGCGGCGACTATGGCGTCGGAAAACCTTACCGTCACCGTGCCCGCAAAGGGCTCGATGACCAGTTGACCAGGGCGGGTTGCTGAAGTTGCGACTGAAGCCTGCATCTGAATTCTCCCTGCCTATCCGCATTGGTATGACGGCGTTCCGGTCCGTCAGCCCGTGAAGACGAAATGCGCGGCGGTGGATTGAGGTTCCGGCATTCCGCGACGAAGGTCGTGGTGACGGCCATAGGCGGGGATTATTGCCTGCCGAAGCTGTCGAGAAAGCCTGCCAACGCTCGCGAAACCTCTTCTGGAGCTTCACGCGTGGGGAAGTGCCCGATAGCATCGAGCACCAGCCGCCTATAGGGCGCGGTGAAGTGGTCTTCCAATCCTTCCGACGATTTGACCGCCACGACACGGTCGTCGCCGCCGTGGAGCGTCAACGTCGGCACCGTGATGATCTTGACCGCCGTTTGCCGGCGGGCGAGCTCGGCATAGCGCGGATCGGGCTCGGCTTCTTCCCAACGAACGCGATAGGAGTGCAGCGTCACATCGGCCCAGTCGGGGTTTTCGAACGACGTCGCCACTTCGTCGAAAATGGCATCGTTGAACCAGCCCAGCGGGCTCCAGGTGTCCCATTGAAATCTGGCGAATTCCTTGCCGTTTTCGCGCACGAACTCGGCACCCCGCGCGGTCGCCATGAACCATTGATACCAAAATGCTCTCGCCTGTTCAGGAGCCGGTGTCGCCGGCTTGCCCGGTTGCCAGCCGAGCGACAAGGCGGCGCAGCATTTGATGCGATCCGGAAAAACCGACGCCAGCAGATAGGAGATCCGGGCCCCCCAATCGTGCCCGACGACTGCAAAGCGGCTCAGCCCAAGCGCGTCGGCGAAGTCCAGCACATCTTGCGCCATCGCGGCGATCTCGCCGGAGCGCATAGTCTTTTTCGACAGGAACGATGTCCGCCCAAAGCCTCGCAGCCAAGGGGAAAACGTCCGAAAGCCTGCTTCATGCAGTGCGGGCGCGATGCCATCGTAAGCGGTCGCGTCATCGGGCCAGCCATGCAGCAGGACAACCGGCGCACCGTCCGCTGGCCCATCGCTGAGATAGGCAACGCGCAGCAAAGGCGTATCGCAATATGAGACGGGTTTCATTTGTTCTCCGGAACGCTTCCAGGCTGATCGCCACCAGTCGTCGAGTTGGGTCTGACGTCCTGCTCGACCGGCGGGCTCTTGCTGATCGTATCGGTGTTGGCTTTCGTCGGCTCCGTGCTGCCATCACAGGCGCTGAGCGCAAAAACAGCGACGACGAGCAAAAGCGAAAAGACGCCCTTCATCGAAACCTCCGCTGGCTGATATTCGACAAACGAGGTTCCGACAGTTTGGTTGCCCGGCTGCTGCCCAGGTGCCGACGTCACCCTCCACGCTTCAATCCTTCGACCCTGTCGAGCCGGAGCTGACCGTCGGGTCAGGCACGACGGGTCCGCGTTCGGCCTCCGACCCTTCTGCCTCGATCTCCTGCACGGCTTGGTCCCAATTTTCCTGCTCGCGTCCGGCCGGACGGCCCTGGCGCTCCCAGATTTCATAGGCTCGCCGCTTGATCCGCTCTTCCCTGGGCTCCATGAACTCCATCCTCCGATCTGTCAGTCTCAATTCCGGTCGATATTTTTTGTTCCTCTTTTGTCGCGAAAAGGCAGCTGCGAGCGCCGCGAACTCGGCAAACCGGGTGTGGGCAAGACGGGTGTGGATTGCGTGAACAACCCACTTGGCCGTTGCCGCAGTCATTTTCTTCGTGACACGCGGAGGCGGCAGGATCTATGTATTAGCTATCTCTGTTGCGCGCGCGGCACCGGCTCTTTGGTCACCGGCGCGCAATGCCTGATCGCCCGTCGCATCGCGGGCTTTGCTTCGAGACCAAGGTGACGCCCATGCGGGAATTGCCGAAAGACGTTGATGCCGATGTCGTGATCGAGATCGGCAGGCTGCTGGACGACAGCCCGCTTTTCGTTCCGGTCCGGGTTCATCAGCTTGCAATCAGCGTGAGGCAAAAGGTGAGGACCGTTTTGTCGGATCTCTCGATCGAGGAACTGATCGTGGAAATGGCCTCCGCACGCCGGTTGGCGATGGCCTTTGATCTGCCTGGATCGGAGAATGTGGTGCAAATCCCGACGCTCCGCCCGCGCCGCTAGATGTGAGCGGTTCACCGTTTCACGCGTGGAGCGATCTCAGTTCAGGTTGCGGCGGCGTTCCCATCGTCGAAGAATTGGATGCCCCGGACGGTCGCCATCTTGGTGATCAAGCCGGTAAGGTCGGCATCCGATCGTTTCGTGCCAGTGCGTTCGCGCAGCGTGGCTATGGTCGCGCGCATCGAAGGAAAGGGGTTCTCCTGAATCTCATCGAGAATGGTGTCCACTGACGCGGCAACATTTGACGGTTCCGGATCTACGTTCATGGCCTTTCGTCCGTCTGGGCCCTGATGGCGCGGACTGCAACCATCTCATAGAGATATTGGTCGCAGAGGTCCGACTTCAACACCCGCCCAATCGCTTTCCGGGAGAGGTCCGTCATTAAAATCTGATGGGCTTTCGTTCGCAGCTCAGCGCGCCGAGGCGCGAAGCGCGGACATGAAGAGCACCAGCAGCGCCAGCGCATTGAGACCCGCCGCGACTGCGTGCGAATACTCCCATTGACGACGGAGCAATTCCCAGTTTTCGGGCAAGACGGTCCAGTTCCGGGTCATTTGGTTGACCGGATAGGTGAGAGTCCAGAAAGCAAGCTGCGTGGCAGCAATGCTGACGAAGGCAAGAACGACCAGACCGAAAGGCCCGCCCGTTCGGTAAAGCAGGACTGCCAGGGCCGCAGTGGAGAGCAATGCTCCCAGCACCACGATGCCGAACAGGCTCCAGCCGTCATAGGCACGTTGCGCGGCCAGATAGCCCGGCCCGTCAAGTTTCATCTTGTTGAACATGGCGAAGAGGTGCGCGCCGGACGGGATGAAGGCCAGTGCAACGAAAATGAAGCTGATCACTCTCAGAGCGTGGATCGCCATATCTGTCTCCTCCGAGACAGCAGCTAGGGCGATCGGGCAAGGTTGGGAAGATCATGGGGATCGCGGAGCAGGATGGGTCCGCCCGCGACCATGCGATTTCGAATGAAAGCACCTACTGGCTCGCGGACGTTACACGCCAGACCGTGTTTCCGACATCATCCGCGATCAGCAGGCCTCCTGATTTGTCGACGGCGAGCCCTACCGGCCGGCCGCGAGCCTGGTCGTCATTGTCGAGAAAACCGGTCACGACATCCTGCGGCTTGCCGTCCGGCCGGCCATCCTTGAAGGGCACGAAGACGACCTTGTAGCCGTTGAAGCTCTTGCGGTTCCAACTGCCGTGTTCACCGACAAAGGCGCCGCCGCGATAGGCTTCGGGCAGATTGGCAGCCGTGTAGAACGCCATGCCCAACGGCGCGACGTGGGAACCCAACGCATAGTCCGGAGGAATCGCCTTGGCGACCAGGTCGGGCCGCCGCGGCATCACGCGCGGATCGACATGCTGGCCATAATAGCTGTACGGCCAGCCATAGAACCCGCCATCCCTGACCGAAGTCATGTAGTCTGGGACCAGATTGGGGCCAAGCTCATCACGCTCGTTGACGACAGCCCAAAGCGCTCCGCTTTGCGGTTCCCAACTCAGCCCGTTGGGATTGCGCAGTCCGCTTGCGAAAATTCGCGATCGGCCCGTTGTCCGGTCGACCTCCCAGATGGCAGCCCGGTCCTTTTCCGCCTGGATGCCATTTTCGGTGATGTTGCTGTTGGAGCCGACACCGACATAAAGCAGCGATCCATCCGGACTGGCGACAAGGCTCTTGGTCCAGTGGTGGTCGATGGGGCCGCCGGGCAGCGGCGTCAGCACGGTGCCCGGCGCGGTGATCTTGGTCTCGCCCGGGGTGTAGGGATAGCGGACGATGGCATCGGTATTGGCGACATAGAAATCGTTGCCGACAAGAGCCACGCCGAAGGGCGAATTGAGATGATCGAGGAAAACATCCTGGACGTCGGGCACACCGTCGCCGTTGCTGTCACGCAGCAAGGTGATGCGGTTGCTTCCTTCGGTCCCGCCGCCTGATGTCGCCATGGACTCGATCCAGCCCATGACAAGGTCTTTCGGACGCTTGATCGCGGCACCGGGCGGAGCCACGGACTCGACCACGAGAATGTCTCCATTCGGCAAAGTGTAGAGCGAGCGTGGATGTCTCAGCCCCTTGGCAAAGACCTGGATCTGCAATCCCTGCGCCACAGTCGGCTTCTCATCCTGTTTCCAGCCGACGACCGAAGCGATATTCACGGGTGGCATCAGGTATTGTATCTGTTCGGGGAGTGTCGGGTTCGGCCCGATCTGGCCGCTTGGATCCGGATCATTGTCACTGCACGCCGGCAACGCCAGCAGCGATCCGCATACCAGCCCCAGGCCCGCGGCGCGCCGGATTCGCCTGGCGGAAAACTGTGCCATCTTCATTCGACCGCCTCCACTCTGGTGCGATGGCCGGCCCACCTCATCAACCCCATTACCAGCAGGACGATCACGGTTACCGCCGAAAGGGTGAGCCCTGTCGGTACGACGGATGTCCAGGCATCGCGGCTGTGCACCAGCGAATTGAAAAATGACAAGACGAGCACGACCAAGCTGCCGAGGAGATAGGGCCATGCGGGTCCGCGCTCACGTGAAAGTCGGCCGGAGAAGAAATCGATCACGGCGGCGATCACCGCAAGCACTCCCATCACCAGGCCGGCGAACAGCAGCCAGGCGGAAAAATTGGTCCACATCATCTCCGCGGTTCGCCAGTAGTTCAGGTCGGTCAGCAAGGTACCGATGAAACAGGTATTGGCGACAATCATCAGCGTCTGGCGGAGCGGGCGCCTAGTGATCACTGGTATTGATTGCGAACTGACCATCAACACTCTCCACCTTGCTCAAAGCCGGACTTGTGCTTCAAACCAGCGTGAACTTGAGATGTTCCCTGCGAACGCTTCGTGTTCAAGGACTCGTGATAGTCGGCCAGCATCGCCGGCGGCTTTCAAAATTCCGGGAGGCGCGATGCTCAGCGACTTTGAGACCGCAAGGTCCGCAAGGTGATCGAATAGCGGTGCTCGGCAAGCGGCGGGATGCTGTGCTCCCATTCCATGCGCGACGGACCGGTCATGAGATAGACGGACCTTGGCGCGACGGTGATGGTCTGGCGATCCCATTTGGCGCCATTCTTGCGTCTCAGCCGGAAGCTGCAGGACGCAAGCAGCGAAACGCCCGCGACGTCTTCGAAATGAGGTTTGTCGCGGTGCCAGCCAATTCCCGCGCCAGGTCGGTACTCATTGATCAATACCTGCGCGAAGGCGTCGGCGGACCGGTGCGCGAAGGCCGCGACTTTCTCGCGCAGAGGCAGCAGAAAGTCAGGTATCGGAGGCGCTTTCACGATTTCGCGCCGGTCATAATCGTAGCGCAGGCCAAAGCCGACGACGCGCCGGTTCGCCAGATGGCCGTGAAAATCGAACGCCTGAAAAGGCAAGCATTCGAGATGCCGGACGAGCTCCGCTTCTTCTTGCGGCGTGATCAACTCGGGCCGATAGAAAAAGCCTTCCGGCAGATCGTGCGAAACGCCAAAGAGATCGTGCTGGAGCGCGAGGCTGCCGGCCTGCGTGTTCGTTTTGCTCGGGGACATCATGGCTAGATGGCGAACGTCCGGCCCTGGGACAAGAGCGGAACCGTTCTGTCCATCCCAGCTGGATTCCGGCCGGCGGAACGTAGCGGCGACACAACAGTTAAGACCGGGAAGCGGCGGGCTCTGCGCAGAACGACCGCCGCCGGCACAACCAGGGGGAGTTGCCCGATGCCGCGACTTGAGACCGGCGCCTGCTTTTGCGGGAAAATTGTCGCCGCAATGGACGGCGAGCCTTTTTGGATATGCTACGACCACGATGACGATTGCCGCCGGGCCATTGGAAGCCCGCTCACCGTCTGGGTTGGTTATCGGCCGGAGCAATTCCGGCTTTTGCGGGGAACACCGAAGGCCTTTTCCAGGACACAAGGCGTCACCCGGACGTTCTGTCCGGACTGCGGGAGCTCGATAGGCTACCGCGACGAAGGCCTGCCGGACGAGCTCTATCTGACGATCGGCTTTTTCGACAGGCCGGAGGCTTTCCCGCCTCAGGCCCATGCCTATTGGGCGCTCAGACTGCCATGGGTGGATTTCGACGACGGCCTGCCGCGCATCGATCGGTACTCAAGGGAGCGCGACGCGCAATTCGGCAATCCACGCGACAGGTAACGGCGGAACCTGGTGGCCTGGCGCGGAACCCGACCATTTCCAGCGGGTTTATCCCCGTGACCAGCGAGGTTTATTCCCTCCCAGCGGGATTATCCCCGTGACCATCGGGTGCCAAAGTGCCGTCGACCGTGATCCGCGAAACCAACTACGATCCGACCACCAGGATCCTTTCCGTCTGGTTCGTGCCAAGCGGCATTCGCTATGACTATGAGGATGTCGCTCCGGCGACCTATGCCGCGTTCAGAAGGGCCAGCTCAAAAGGCCGTTTCTTCAACGAATTCATTCGCGACCATCACAAATACCGGCGGCTGGACGAAAAGCAAAAGGCCGGCGGATAACGTGATCTTGCCTGCCGGTCATTGTCCCGACAGCTTTTGCTTGAGCTTCGCTATCATGCCGTCCTGGGATCGCCTCATGAAACGGTTCTCGATCGCCGCCCATTCCGACATGCGCACGATCTCCTCAAAGCCCTTGAGGTCGACGCTCTTTTCCGGTGACAGCGGTCTGCCCTCCCGCAAATCGTCAAGCGCCTGCTGCATGGCATGGACGGCGGAAAACAAAATCGTCGTCGGATACAGGACCATGTCGTAGCCCATCGCATGCAGGTCGGACGGCGATTGCCATGGCGTCTTGCCGCCGCGCTCCAGGATACTCGTCGCCAGCGGAACGTCCTTGAACGCCTCTCCCACCTGAGCCAGTTCCTCGACGCTTGTCGGCCCCTCGACGTAGACGCCGTCGGCGCCGGCGTCGAGGTACCGTTTTGCGCGCTCGATCGCGTCATCGAGACCATGCGGTTCTCGTGCATCCGTGCGGGCGAGCAGGAAGAAATCCGGATCGACGCGAGCAGCGACTGCGGCGCGGATCTTTTCTTCCATGATTTCAGCCGCAACGATCTCCTTGCCGGCCATGTGACCGCAGCGTTTGGGCGGCTTCTGGTCTTCGATGAACAAGGCCGAGGCGCCGATCGCCTCGTAGCCCCTGACGGTGCGCGTCACGTTCTTGACGTCGCCATAGCCGTCGTCGCCATCGACAAGCACCGGCAAGTCGGAAGCCTCGATGATCTCGCGCGCCCTGGTGTGCTTTTCGCCGTACTGCTCGAGATCGATATCCGGCACGGCATGCATGGCGGCAACCATGGCGAAGCCGCCGATCTGATAGGCCGGGAAGCCAGCGCGTTCGATCAGCCGCGCCGACAGCGCATCTCCCGCCGAAGGCAGCACAAGCGGCGCATGGTGATCGATCGTCGATTTCCAGGACTGGGCCATCTTCAAACCTCTGGTCGGAAACGCGAGCACGGGCATGAGGTTCCGACAGGCAGCACGGACGCTTCCATACGAAAAACCCTGCTATTGTTGTCCAGCGGGTTTTTGGCATGGCGCAAACGCGCACGACGACGAATTGTCCACCTGCCGGGACGGAACCCTGCCATGCACCTTGCCGTTGGTGTCCGATCGAAGCGGAGACTCGCGGCCAACGGCAACGTCCAAGGAGTCCAGGCGGCAATGGCCGTCAAACCTTGGAATAGACGCAAGGAATTTAAAAGCCATGACGACCAAGGATCAGAAGGACCAGAAAACCGAAAGCAAGGACGAGAAGGCGTTGCGACTGGCGGAGACCACTGACGTCTCACCGAAACAGGCCAAGGATCTCATGCAAAAGCATGGCAAGGACAGCCCCAAGGTCGACAAGGAAGCCAGGAACTTCAAGGCCGAAGGATAATCATGCCGGGCTGACGGGCCTTCTGGTCGAGCCTGCTGGCTCTTCAAGCTTCGATCAACGCCAGGCTATGGCGGGCGACGACGATCTCCTCGTCGGTGCCTATCACCCGCACGTCCACCTTGCTCTCCGCACTGCTTATGATTTCGGCATGGGCAACATTGGCCCCCTCGTCGAGCTCGATGCCAAGCCAGGCCAGCTTGCCGGATATCGCCGTGCGGATGGACGATGACCGCTCGCCGATGCCGGCGGTGAAGACGAGGCATTCGAGACCGCCCATCGTGTTGGCTAGCGCGGCGGCTTCCCTGGCGGCGCGGAAGGCGAAAAGCTCGATCGCCTCATGGGCGCGCGGATCGCCGCTCGCTTCCAATGCCCGCATGTCACCCGAAATGCCGGATACGCCGAGCAGCCCGGACTTCTCGTAGAGCATGGCCTGCAGATCGTCGGCTGCAACGCCCTTTTCGAGCAGGAAGTACAACAGCACGCCGGGATCGATCGCGCCGCAGCGCGTACCCATGACGAGGCCATCCAGCGCGGAGAAGCCCATCGTCGTATCGACGCTTCTGCCTTGCCGCAGTGCGCAAAGGCTGGCGCCGTTGCCCAGATGGGCGATGACCGTCCGTTTCGCCGCGAGGGCTGGCGAGATCTCGCGGAGCCGCCCAGCGATATATTCGTAGGAGAGACCGTGAAATCCGTAACGGCGTACCCCTTCCGCTTCATATTTGCTCGGCAGCGCGAAGCGCCGCACGAGCGGGTCGATCGTTTGGTGGAAAGCGGTGTCGAAACATCCGACCTGTGGCAACTCAGGTCGCAAGGCGGCTATAGCGCGGACCGGCGCGAGGCTGCGAGGCTGGTGCAGCGGCGCCAGCGGCGTCAGCCCGTCGATGGCGTCGATGACGGCGGGCGTCAGACGCACAGGCTCGGTGAATTCGCTCCCGCCATGCACGATGCGATGGCCTGCACAGACCAGTTTTCTGCCGCCGACTTCGCTGTCCACCCAATTCAGCAGCTCGCCAATGACAGCATCGTGCGCATCACCCGCGGTGAACTGCCGATCGCACTGCACCGTTCCGTCAGCCGCTTTTGCGGTGAGCCTGGGGGCGTCGCCCAGATCCAGCATCCCGCGCGAAACGAGCCGCAGGCCATTGGACCGGGCAAGATCGTAAAGCGCGAACTTGACGCTGGACGAGCCGGCATTCAGCGCCAGGACCGACCGAGGCATCATCGATCGGCCTTCGCGACGCCCGCGGCCGGCCAGCTCCATTTCTGGATCTCGGGCATGTCCTCACCGTGCTCGCGCACATAAGCCTTGTGCTTCGCCAGCCCGCGGTGAAGCTCGTTTACCAGGCTTTTGGCCCTTTCCGCCAGCCCCGGCACACGCGCGATCGCGGCCAGCGCGAGGTGATAGCGATCGAGCTCGTTGAGCACCACCATGTCAAACGGCGTCGTGGTGGTGCCCTCTTCGCGGAATCCATGCACATGCATGTTGTCGTGGTTGGCGCGTCGGTAGGTCAGGCGGTGAATGAGGTAGGGATAGCCATGATAGGCGAAGATCACGGGCCTCGTTTCCGTGAACAGCGCGTCGAAAGCCGGATCGGTGAGGCCGTGCGGATGCTCGGTGTTCGACTGCAACGTCATCAGGTCGACGACATTGACGACGCGGACCTTCAGGTCCGGAAGAGCCACGCGCAGAATGTCGGCCGCAGCCAGCGTCTCCAGCGTCGGCACGTCGCCGGCGCAGGCCAGCACCACATCCGGCTCCTCGCCTCCCGAAACCGTACCGGCCCATTCCCAGATGCCCGCGCCTGCCTTGCAGTGTGCTTCGGCTTCCTCGACGGACAGCCATTGCGGTGACGGCTGCTTGCCGGCGGTGATGACGTTGATCCGGTTGTAGGTCCTCAGGCAATGGTCTGTGATCCACAGCAGCGTGTTGGCATCCGGCGGGAAGTAGAGCCTGACCGTGTCGGCCTTCTTGTTGGCGACCAAGTCGGCAAAGCCCGGATCCTGATGACTGAAGCCATTGTGATCCTGCCGCCAGACATGAGACGTCAGGAGATAGTTCAGCGAGGCGATTGGTTTGCGCCAGGCGAGCTCACCGGAAGTCTTCAGCCATTTGGCGTGCTGGTTGACCATCGAATCGACGATGTGGATGAATGCCTCATAGCATGAGAACAGCCCGTGGCGCCCGGTGAGCAGATAGCCTTCCAGCCAGCCCTGGCAGAGATGTTCGCTCAAGACTTCCATGACGCGGCCGTCGCGGGAAAGATGGACGTCGTACGGTTCGAGATGCTCCATCCAGACCCGATCCGTGACCTCGAACACATCGTCAAGGCGGTTGGAGGATGTCTCGTCCGGTCCCATCAGCCGGAAATTCCGCGCCTCGGCGTTGAGGCGAAACACCTCGCGAAGATAGCTTCCGCAAATTCGCGTCGCTTCGGCAATGACGCCTCCCGGACGGGGCACTTCGAGTGCCAGGCTTTTCCAGTCCGGCAGCACCAACTCGCGCTTCATCAGCCCGCCATTCGCGTATGGAGTTGCGCCCATCCGCTTTGTGCCTGTCGGGGCGAGTTCTGCGAATTCCGGCAGCAGATGTCCGTCTTTGTCGAACAGTTTTTCCGGCTCGTAGCTTCGCATCCAGTTCTCGAGGATCTTGCGGTGCTCGTCATTGCCGCGGGCGTTCGATACCGGCACCTGATGCGCGCGCCAGAAGCCCTCGACCTTCTTTCCATCGACCTCCTTCGGCCCAGTCCAACCCTTTGGGCTGCGCAAGACGATCATCGGCCATAGCGGACGTTCGCCGAGCCATCCCGGCTTGCGGACCCGTTCCTGGATGGAGCGGATGCGGTCCAGCACCGCATCAAGCGTGCCGGCCATCGCCTGGTGCATGGCAACCGGCTCGTGACCTTCGACGAAGAACGGCTGATAGCCGTAGCCGGCGAAGAGGCTTCGCAATTCCTCGTCGTCCATGCGTCCGAGGATCGTCGGGTTGGCGATCTTGTAACCGTTGAGATGCAGGATAGGCAGGACGGCACCGTCCGTCGCTGGATTCAGGAATTTGTTGGAATGCCATGCCGCGGCGAGCGGACCGGTCTCCGCTTCGCCGTCGCCGATCACGCAGGCAACCACCAGATCCGGATTGTCGAACGCCGCGCCGAAGGCATGGACCAAGGCATATCCGAGCTCCCCACCCTCATGAATGGAACCGGGCGTTTCAGGCGCCGCATGGCTCGGTACGCCGCCGGGGAAGGAAAACTGCCGAAACAGTTTTCTCAAGCCGTCTTCATCTCGGCCGATATCGGGGTAGATTTCGCTGTAGGTGCCCTCGAGCCAGGTATTGGCGACCATTGCGGGGCCGCCATGGCCGGGACCGCAGATAAACAAAACATCGAGATCGCGCTCGCGAATAATCCGGTTCAGATGCAGATAGAGGAAATTGAGGCCCGGCGTCGTGCCCCAATGGCCGAGCAGTCGCGGCTTCACGTGCTCGGGCTTCAGCGGTTCACGCAGCAGCGGATTGTCGAGCAGGTAGATCTGGCCGACCGAGACATAGTTCGCGGCCCGCCAGTAGCGATCCATGAGGGCGATCCGTTCGAGGCCGATCCCCTGCGTCGCGGCAGCCTTGTCGTTCATCGAGAATCTCCAGCATCGGTTCGCTGGTGATAACTGGAGCGACCTAGCGGCCGAGCAACCCCTGGCTGAACCGCTACGTCGTGATCGATACGGCGGACGGTGCTCGCGGTTGGCACCGGCTCAGACTATGCGGCCGCGGTGATGAGCCGTATCGTCGAACAGGTCTACACGAGCGTCATTGCGGTTCAGCGCAGCTCGTCCGAACCGTCAGCGACGCCCACGCGATGCCGATAGACCATTTCCCATCCTTTCCAGCCCGTAAACAGCAGGATGAGAACCACGATCAATGACAGGACCAGGCCGGTGGGCACGACGGCTGCTTCCCCGTGCATGTATCGGGAGTACCAGTTGTAGAGTTCGATCAGGACGACGAGCACATTGCCTCCGGCATGAAGCCATGCCGTATTGAGATTGCGAATTTGAACATCGCCCAGGACATCCGTCAGGCCGGCAAGGGCGGCCAGTGCCGCCATTATCAAACCCGCCCCGAGAAGCCAAAGTGTGCCGGTAACCCATCCCGGATTGGCGGTTTGCCAGAAAATCAGGTCGCAAACCAACGTGGCAGCAAAAAACGCGATCGGGAACGGAATCAACATGGGATGAATTGGATGGCCGGCGATGCTTGCAGTGCTGTGCGGGTTGTGGGTCATCGTAATGCCTCCAACCGACGTGGCGCCGTCGCGTCCACGTCGGACCGCGGTGCATGTCTAAGACGGCGTGCAGCGAGGACATAAACTCCTCTGCCACGGGCAAAACGTTGCTTTCGATGGAATGTTCCACAAGCTGGTCGGACGATGCCGCGAACGGAGGCGAAGCGCCGCAGTGCCGATCATCCAAGACCGGGGATCGTCCTCGTCTTGCCGCTGATATGCGCGCCCAGCGTCAGCGCTTGCGGGAAATTCCGGACGGCGGCCCCCACCAATGCGGGGCCGCCCGGGCCGAGGGCCATTCGGGCTATGGCCGTGGCTGCGTAGACCCGCGTCAAAAACAATCCTCTCCACGCCGCTTGGTACCGTCTGCCGGCAGCCTCGCGGCCTGCCCGGCCGCTTGGCGCGCCTGCGAGTTCCGTGGCCAGCAGCCAACTGGACTGAAGCGCCATCGAGATGCCTTCGGCGATGATCGGATGAGACTCCCCTGCGGCATTGCCGACGCGGAAGATATCCTTTTCATAGCAGGTGCGGATGCCGGGCCGGATAGGGCCGGCTGCAAGCCACGGACCGTCGAGGCGGGCTTCACCAAGAGCATCGCTCACGCCTCGGCAGGAAGCCATGATATGGCGAAAGACCGCGTCAGCGGCCGATAGACGGCCATCAGGCCCGGAGCCAAGCTTGCTGCGCAGCCGCGCGAGCATGTCGCGCCTTATGCAGCACGAGATCGACATGCGACCGTGATCGGCGAGGACCATGCCACCATAACCGCCGGGAAATAGCAGCAGAGGCATCAGATCAGGCGAGAGTGAGGACCCGGTGAAGTGCGCCTTGAAGCCGAGCAGGTCCGATGGGTGGCTGGCCTTTTCGAATTGGCTTGGCAGCGGTCCCGGTTCCCAGGAACCATGCGCGGCGACGATCACCGGAGCCCGCAAGCTTGTCGCCTCGCCCCGGAAATGCTCGTCTCTCGCCTGAATTCGCACCGCTTGCATATCGCCATCATGGTCGATGACGACAGCGCGGCAAGGCTGGAAGATCTCGGCGCCCGCCGATTGCGCCGCCCGCAGCAACAGAAAGTCCAGCATGTCCCGGCCCAGCGCGCGGCCAAAGCCGTCTTTTGCTTTGGGCCCATATCTTGCCCCCGGCATCGGCGCCTCGACGCGGATCTGGCCGGAAAAGAGGCCGACACGGCGGATTTCGGGGCCGGCATCGGCGCGCCAGGCCTCGCCGATCTCCAGCCGGTCGAGAAGCGCCAGATTGCTCGCCGAGATGAATTCGCCGCACACCTTGCGGCGTGGAAACGCGTTCTTTTCGACAATCGCCACGGCCCATCCGCGCCGGGCCAGCAGCAGCGCGAGCGAAGCGCCCGCCGGGCCGGCGCCGATGACGATCGCGTCGTGGGTGGACGGTCGCCTCATGGGTCGTCTCGAGCCGGCCCGGCGCCGACGAAGACGTGCGAAAAGGGACCGGCGCGCCGCTCTTCGAGCGGCCTGCCGCCGGCCGCGAGCCAGAGGTCGGAAAGCTCCCTGCCACGAAAGCCGGCGCGCACACTCTGGGCCGCGTCATGCCGCGTGACGTCGTTGGCGCCGATCGCCGGAAGAAGCCGCGCCGCGGCGAGCGCCGACATTGCCCTCAGCGGTTCGGCCGCCAAGAGCAATGGTGCTTTCGGCGCCAGCAGAGAAAACAGACGCACGAGTTGGGCGTCGTCGAAATGATGCAGGAACAGATTGACGGTGATCACGTCATAGAGTTCGCCGTCCGCCGTTTCCGCCCAGTCGAAGACGTCGGCCGTGATGCTTTCGAGCTTCCATCCCAGCCTGTCGAAATCCGCGCGGAGGCCGGGGGTCGCGAGGCCGACGCGATCGAGCATCGTCAGCTCGACGCCATGCCAGTGCCTTGCCATTCGCCGCGCGAGCTTGAGCATGAAAGTGCCGTCGCCGGCGCCGATCTCCAGCATGCGGCGCGGCGGCTTTGGCACGAATTTCCTGAGCAGCGACGCCATGATCGGCGCCTGAAACATCAACACGTTGATACGACGCAGGTCGCGGCGCGAGGCGAGCGCCCGCGGATCGTCGGCCGCAAGCCCGTCAAGGATTTCCGGAACGAGGCTGCGGTGGCTGAGCGCGTTCATGACACCGTCCGAAAAAGCATGGTTTCGGCCGTCAGTCCGGGTCCGAACGACATGCCGCAGCCGAGCAGCCCGGACGGCGCCTTCAGCATCTCCGCCATCACGAACATGACCGTCGCCGACGACATGTTGCCGTATCGGCGCAGCACCTCGCGGGACGAAATGAGCGCGGCGGGCTCGAGTTTCAGCGCCCTCTCGACGGCATCGAGAACCGAACGTCCGCCCGGGTGGACGGCCCACAGGTCGATCGCATCCGGTGGCCGGCCGCCGAGAATGGCGCCCTGGTTGCGCTGCAACACGTCTTGGATCGCCGCCGGCACCTGGCCGGAAAGAACCATGTCGAAGCCGTTGTCGCGAATATCCCAGGTCATCAGCTGCCGCCGCTCGTTGGCTACAATGCAATGAAAGCTGTCGAGTTCAATGCCGGGCGGCTCGGCAGTGACGAGCGCTGCCGTGCAGCCATCGCCCCACAGGCAGAAGGACAGCAGCTTTTCCAGCTCGGTGGTTTCCTTGAGATGCAAGGTGCAGATTTCGATATTGACCAGCAGGACCTTGGCCTGCGGATCCGACCTGACGATATGGCGGGCAAGCTTGAGGCCGTTGATCGCCGCGTAGCAGCCCATGAAACCGATCATCGTGCGTTCGACGCCTTCCGGCAGACCGCAGCGCTGAATCAGGTCCAAGTCGATGCCGGGGGCGGAAAAGCCGGTGCAGGTGGTTGCGATCAAATGGGTGATACGCGATGCCTCGTTGCCGAGGCGCAGTCCGTCGACGCCCTTCTGCGCCAGGACCGGTGCGGCTTCGCCAAACATCGCCATTCTCGCGGCCGTTCCAGGAAATGCGCCGCGAATGAAGGTTCCAGCAAGGTCGGCTGCGGGACCTTCGGGGTCGAGCGCGGGCGCAAAACAGGAAAAACGGCTCTCGATGCCACCAAGGCCGGCCATGCGTTCGAAGATCCTCCGGCGATCGGCGGCGAGCATGGAAGCCGCGAACCGAAGATAGAACTGGTGAACCTCATGGTCCGGAACCGCTGTCGCGATCCGCTTGATATAGGCGTTAGCAGGCATTTCCGTTCTCCCTGGGCGCCGTGCGCACCGTGACACTGCCGGCCGGAGGGTCTTTGCTCGATGGACACCAGTGTTGGACGCCTGGTTCGAGCCTCGTCTGTTCCACTAACGCTTCAGAAAACTGGTTTCATCCCGGACCTGTTCCAACCCGGATTGCAGGCCAATCGAGCAATGCGGAGCGAACAGGGAACCTTGGGACCGTCCGGCGGTTAGAGACTTGAACCGGGGAGCCGTTCGACGGAGCGGATACGGCCGGCCCGATGTCATTGCATGACACCTCTGGGAATTGCGGACAAGCAGCCGCCAAGGGAGCTGACAATGCTCGATCTCTCTCGTGCTCGCGACCGAATGGTCAACGTTCATGTCGGCCGACGCGGCATCCACAACCGTGAGATCCTGCAGGCCATGCGCGAAGTTCCGCGCGAGGCTTTCGTGGATCCCGGCTTCGAGGAATTCGCTTACGAAGACAGCCCCCTGCCGATCGCCGACGGTCAGACCATATCCCAGCCCTACATCGTCGCGCTCATGATCGAGATGGCGAATGTCAAACCTGGCGACCACGTGCTCGAGATCGGCACCGGCTCCGGCTACGCGGCCGCGGTGATGAGCCGGATCGTCGAACAGGTCTACACCATCGAGCGTCATCCGGGCCTTGCCCAAACGGCGAAGCGGCGGTTCGAAAAACTTGGCTATAGGAACATCGAGGTCCGGACAGGCGACGGCACCAAGGGCTGGCCGGAGGCAGCGCCCTATGACGCCATCGTGGTGACGGCTAGCGGCCCCGGCGCGCCGCTGGCCCTCCAGGAACAACTCGATGTCGGCGGCAGGCTCATCGTTCCGGTCGGCGAGGATCTGGATTCGCAACGTCTGCTCAAGGTCACGCGCACGGGTGCGGCGACCTACAACGAGGAGGATTTCGGCGGCGTGCGGTTCGTCCCTCTCATCGGCGAGCAGGGCTGGCCCGAAAGCGGCGAACCCGCCGTCAGTCGTCCGCTGCGGCATCCGTATCCGCTCAGCCTGCCTGACATGATCGCGGCGGCGGCCGAACGGCTTCCGGATTTCGACGACCCGGCCTTCGGCGAGTTGTTCGATCGGTTCGCCGACCGCCGCGTGGTCCTGCTCGGCGAGGCGAGCCATGGCACGTCGGAGTTCTACAGGGCGCGCGCGGCGATCACCCGTCACCTCATCGAGAAGCACGGCTTCACCATCGTTGCGGTCGAGGCGGACTGGCCCGATGCCGCCGCGATCGACCGCTACATTCGCCACCGGGCACACAGGGCCGGCGCCGAGGCGCCCTTCCAGCGGTTCCCGACCTGGATGTGGCGCAACACGGATGTCGCGGCCTTCACCGACTGGATGCGACGCCACAATGGCAAGCTCGAGCCGTCGGCCCAGGCCGGATTCTACGGCCTCGACATCTACAATATGAGGGGGTCGATAGCCGCGGTCCTCGACTATCTCGACCGGGTCGATCCGCAAGCCGCAAGGATAGCGCGCGAGCGCTATGGCTGCCTGACTCCGTGGCAACACGAACCGTCCACCTACGGGCGCGCGGTGCTCACCGCCGGCTATAGAAAATGCGAGAAAGCGGTGCTCGAGCAGTGCCGGGACCTGCTCGCCAGGCAACTTGATTACGCGCGACAGGACGGTGCCGACTTTCTCGACGCCAGCCAGAACGCCCGCCTGATCACCTCCGCCGAACAGTATTACCGGATCATGTACTATGGCGGCGCGGAATCCTGGAACCTGCGCGACACCCACATGTTCGAGACGCTGGAACATCTGCTGGATGCCGGCGGACCCAATTCAAAAGCGGTCGTGTGGGCGCACAATTCGCATATCGGAGATGCCCGCTTCACCGAGATGGGCGTCGTCAGGGACGAACTGAACATCGGTCAGCTCTGCCGGGAGCGTTTCGGCGACGGCGCGGCGCTGATCGGTCTCGGCACGCATTCCGGCACCGTGGCCGCCGCCTCCGACTGGGACGGGGACATGGAGGTGAAACAGGTGCGCGCCTCTCATGCCGACAGCTACGAGCGGCTTTGCCACGATTGCGGCGTTCCGCGTTTCCTGCTCGACCTCGGGCGCGACGCGGCATTGCGCGAGCGGCTGCTGGAGCGCCGGCTTGAGCGCTTCATCGGCGTGATCTACCGGCCGGAAACCGAGCTGGGCAGCCACTATGCCGACGCGTCCCTGCCCCAGCAATTCGACGCGTTCGTATGGTTCGACAAAACCACCGCGGTGACGCCTCTCGGGCCGCAACACGCGAGAGCCGGCGTTCCCGACACCTATCCTTTCGGACTTTAAAGCATTTCGGAGGCTGCATGCGGCGTGATCCCCGCGGGATCGCGCCGCATTGCGGCTTCCGTCCCGGTCGGGCTCAGCCTTTCGCGGCGGCCTCCAGGCCGGCGATGTCGAACTTCACCATCTTGAGCATCGCTTCGGACACGCGCCTAGCCTTGTCACGGTCGGGATCGTTCATGAGTTCGCCGAGCCGCTTCGGCGTGATCTGCCAGGACAAGCCCCAGCGATCCTTCAACCAGCCGCATTGCTCCACCGAGCCGCCATCTTTCAGAGCATCCCACAGGCGATCGATTTCAGCCTGGGTTTCGCATTCGATCATGATCGAGAAACTGTGGTTGAACGGGTCGAGGGGGCCGGCCTCGATGGCCATGTAGCGTTGGTCGCCGAGCGTGAAGCCCGCGATCCTGACGCTGCCGGCAGGTCCGCTGGGGCTGTCGGCGGGCAGGCTCGAAATCCAGCCGATCGACGAACCGGGGACCAAGGACGTGTAGAGGCCGATAGCGGCCTCCATGTCCTTCTCGAACCACAGGTGCTGCGTGACTTTCATGCCAATGCTCCTTCCTTTTGCGTGCCATCAGGGGGCGCCGGGCGCGTGAATGCGGCCTCGCAGGGCCAGGCGCATGTCCCAAGGACGTCGCAGCCATCTTGCTCCCGACAGGCCGGCCCGATTTCTTCACGCCCGGTTTGCCGGACCGCCAAACCCCGCCAGCTGACTCCAACGGGACTTTTTGCCACGACGCCGGCCCGTGGCCGGGTCACCCAGCGGGGCTTGCAAAGCTTGGCCACGGCTCCGCCGGCGGGCGCGAACTAGCGGATCAGCGGCCTGCCATCGGGACCGCCGCTTTCGCCTTATTGCGCGCGCCTTATTGAGCGCTCAGCGACGCGACGCGGTCGAGGGCGGCGCCGAGGCCTTTTAGGGAGACGGGGAAGTTGAGCTTGGTCTCGGCGTCGGTGGTGACGTTGAGCGTCAATACGCCGCCCGCCTTCAGCTTCTGCGCCAGCGCCCGGTCGATCGGAAACTGCGCCACGCATCCGTTCGGCAAGCAGGTGCGGAACCGCAGCTGGCCCAGCGGCGGCCTGTCGTCGATCTGGATCGTCACGCCTGGGTCGAACAGGATGCCGAATGGCAGAAGCAGGGTTCCGGTCAAGCCACCCTTCGGCCCCGTGCGCAGCTCCAGCGCCAGCAGCCTCTGGCCGTTCTTCTGCGTCTGGTCCTGCGAAACCGAGCAGGACCGTGCATTGTCGCGGATGGTGCAGGCCAGGCTCCAGTCCTGATAGGTCTCCTGGAGCGACGACGCGCCGTTTGGAAGCGTGGCCGCCAACTGCTGTTGCGCCGAGGCAGCGGACGCGGACAAGACCGCCGCGCAGATTGCGGCCGCCTTCAGAAAAACAAATCTGTCAAACAACGATTGCGACTTTCTCTTTCGGGTTCACGCGAATGACCCCGAAAACCGGATGCGATTTTCGGGGCCGGAGGGCACGGTCATCTGCCTTATGCGGGCGGCTATGTACAGACCCACTCGCGGATCTTGCATTGGGTTCCCGCCGCCTCGCAGGCATGCAGAGCGAGATCCTCCGCGTCCTTGCGGGTCTCGGCGGAGTTCGCGCCCCAGGGCGTCAGCCGGTCGGTCTGTTTCTTCTCGGCCACGGCCAGCGCGCCGCAGTGCTTGTAGGGAAAGCCCGTCTCGTCGTCGTCGGTCCAATGGCGGTGGTTGCGGAACACGGTGACGATTGTGCAGCCCTTGCCGCCGGCGTTCTCGCAATATTTCATCGCGGCATCCTTCGCCTCCTGGCGCTTGTCGGCGCCCCAGAAGAAGCCGTGCTTGGTATCGAGGCTGGAATAGGCGATCGCCCCCCAGATGCCCTTTTCCTCTTTCGGCTCCGGCTCCGGCGGTGCCACAAGGTCGGCCGAGACAACCTGCCCGCTCCACAGCAAGGCCATGCACAAAACTGCCAGACGTCGCGATTTCATGGTCTGCAATCCTTTCCGGGAGCCCTCGCCCATTCGCCTATCCCGTGTCTTACTTCGCCGCCGACGCGATCGAGATCACCACGCAGCTATTGCCTGTCGGCAGGAGAAGCGCTTCACCCGAATTGCCGCCGAGCTCGTACACTTCGACCTGCCCGAGATGGTCGGTGATCTTGCTGCCTTGCGGAAGAACGGACGGGATCTCCGAACACGGGCTGGCGAACGGCGCCACCCGCACCATCGCGCCTTCGCAACCCGACGCGGTGGGCGATGCGAAAACCACGCCTGCGGCCGGTCCGCTGTATTTTTCCGTCGCATAGTCCATACCGACAAGGGCCTGCACCGCGTGCTTGTCGGCGGCCTGGTCGTTCCACAAGGATTTGACGCTGTATTTCGCGCCCGTCGTCAGGATCTGTCCGAGCACCGGAAAGATTGTCGAGCAGGCCTGCACGCCGGCCTGCTTGACGTGTTCGAGGAAAGGCGAGTCCGGCAATGCGGGCGGCGCCGTCCCGGCCTGCGCGGCCGTCGAGGTGCCGACGAGACCGGCGATCGCGGCATAGTTCGCGGCAGCGAAGCCGATGCCCATCATGGCCAGCCCCAGCAGCGAGAAGCCGAGGACGCGCGGCCACCGCCGCGCTGGCTCGGCGGTCCTCGTGCGATCGGGCTCGACGATCCTCTTGCGGTCCGGCTCGACGCTCGGGCCACGCGTTGGGGAGATGAAAGGGTCTTGCTGGCTCACGGTGCTGCCTCGGTCATTTGATTGGCGCAAGGGCCTCGGACAGCCCCTTGAGCGTTGCGGTCACGGTAATGGTCTGGCCGTCGGCGGTCGGGTAGGAGATCGCCGGCGTTGCATTCTGCGCTATCTGCTGGCGCATGACGGGCCCCACCGGCAGCATGCCGACGCAGACCATTTCGTTGCAGCCATTCAAGTGAACGTCGATCGGGTCGCGCCCGTCGAATTTCACCGACACCAGGCCGTCGCTTTTCGCGTCCGGCGCGGTGCGCAGGATCATGTAGGGTTTGCCGTCCTCCGTGGCCGCGAGCGACCAGCTGAAGGCCATCTTGCCGGCCCCGTCCTCGATCACCTGCGTGACGTTGCAGATCTTCTTGCGCGCCTTGAGGTTCTCGTCGCAGATCAGCGTCCAGTTCTCGAAGGGCCGGATGGTGCGCTGGTACTGGCCCAGCTTCACCTCCGGCGGCACCGCCACGTCGGACGGCTTGATCCTGTAAGAGGTCATTTGCGCGGCGGCCGGCCCGGCGACCAAAAACAGGCCGCCGGCAAGCGCCAGGCAGGTCAGAAGGAAAAGCCGGGCATGATGGCTGGTTGCCCCGTTCATTCCCGCCTCAGTTCAACGTAAGGCTCAGGCCGGCGCCGACGCCGACATTTCCGCCCGCCGCCGTGCCCGAGACATTGCCGCGGATGCGGCCGTCCTCGCTGGTGTAGCCCGCGCCGAAGGCGAACGCGCTCGCATCCCGCCAGAAGCCGCCGCCGGCCGCCACGCTCAACTTTCCGGGACGGTCGTCGTAGCGCAGCGAGGCTGCGGCAAGGCCAATGGCCGCCGCTTGCCGTGCTTCGTCGCGAATGCCGCTGATGTCCGAATTGAGCTGGCCGAGTTTCTTGTCGGTGTAGTCGTTGGCTTGCTGGAGCGTCGTGCCCGCTACCTGATCGGTATAGGTCTTCGAATCTGCCAGCGTGAGCGACAGCCCGTCATTGAGTTGCTTCACGTTGACCGCATCGTTGTTCGCAACGCCCGGCCCGACATTGTGGATGACCACCGGCGCGCTCGGGTCGCCGCCGGCGAGAGTTATCGAGTTGGACTTGGTCCCGCCGTTCTTGTCGTACTGGACCGCAAACTCGTTCAGATCGCCGATATTCCCCTGCACCGCTTCGATAGCCTGGTTGGTCGCGTAGAGCTGGCTGCCGTTTATGGCGTCCGTGGAAGTGGAATTGATCTGGCCCGCGGCAACATTGGTGATGGTGCGCTCATTGCCGACGGTGCCGACGCTCACGGTGCTCGTCGGATTTGTTCCGGCGAACGCATAGCTGACGCCGTTGATCGTGGTGCCGGTGGTTGCGACCGCCGCCGCCGTCGTCGAACCCGCGCCAAGCGCGACGCTGCCCGGCTCGTTGGCCGTGGCGCCGGCGCCAAGCGCCATCGCCTGGGCGCCGTTCGCGGTCGAGCCCGTGCCGAAAGCAATGCTGTCGGCCTGATTGACCGTCGCGTTCTGGCCGATCGCGATGCCTCCCGGCGCCGTCTGCTGCACGACGGCGCCGTTGCCCATGCCGATGCCGTTGTCGCCGTTGACGGTCGTGCGCGGGCCGATCGCAACCGAATCGTTGCCGACCGCAAGCGAGTCGGAGGCAGTCGAATTGGCGTGGAAGTACTGGGTCCCGGTCACCGCGAAGGAGGTCAGCGCACCTTTCAACTGGCGAAGCGTCACCGCGTCCTGGTCTTCCGTGCCGTCGGCCACATTGGTGATCTGGCGATAGGAGCCGGAGGTTCCCACCGAGACGGCGCCGAGCAGGGTCATGTCGCTGGTATTGAAGGGAACGAGGCCGGTGCCGGCGAGGATCGATCCCGATGAGGGCGCTACCGCACGATCCGAAACAGAACCGGAACCGAGCGCCACGCCGCCGTCGATGCTGACATTGCTGTCGCGGCCGAGCGCCAGCGCGCTGTCGCCGGTGGCGGTCGCCTGGTAGCCGACGGCGGTGGAGCCTACGCCTTGCGCGAAGGAATCGGTCTGCGCCAGACCGGCCTCGTTGGTGCGGGCGTAGCGAATGCCGATGCCATTGGCGTCGGTGTAGGTGGTCGAGGTGTCGCCGGCGAGGTTGGTGATCGTGGCGCCGAGATTGGTTACGGAACCGCCGATCGTGCTGAGCGTGGTGCCGATGGCGTCGACGGCCTGGTTGGTGGCGAAAAGCTGCGAGCCGTTGATTGCATCAGTCGAGGACTCGCTGATCCGCCCAGCGGCGACGTTGGTGATGGTGCGCTCGGCGCCGACCGCACCGACGCTGACCGTCGAGAGCGGATTGGTGCCCTGGAAGGCGTATGTCGTGCCGTTGATCACGGTGTTGGGCGTGCCGACCGCCACGGCAGTCACCGAGCCCGAGCCGAGCGCGACGTCGCCTGCATTGCCGGCACTGGAGAGGGCGCCCAGCGCGAGCGCATTCTGGGCGCCGGCATTCGCACCCGCGCCGAGAGCCGCGGCCTGAAAGCCGGTGGCAAACGCATTCTGGCCGATCGCCGTGCTGGACGTGGCTGTCGCGTTGGCATTAGCGCCGATGGCGGTGCTGTATTGGCCCGAGGCGTTGGATATGTAGCCCATCGCCGTTGCGTCGAGAGCCGATGCGACGGCGCCGCTGCCGATGGCGGAGGCGTTGACGTCGGAGGCGCTCGAATTCACACCGGCCGCGATGGCGTTCGTCCCGGTCGCGGTCGCGACGGGTCCGATCGCGACGGAGTCCGTACCCGTCGCCGAGGAATCCGCCAGAACCGAGTTGGCGTGGAAATACTTGATGCCGCCGCCGACATTGATGTTGGTGATCGCCGCGCCGATGGCGTCGACCGCTTGGTTGGTGGCGAAAAGTTGCGAGCCGTTGATGGCGTCGGTCGAGGACCCGCTGATCCGCCCCGCCGCCAGGTTGGTCAGCGTGCGTTCGGCGCCGGGAGCGCCGATGCTGACGGTCGAGAGCGGATTGGCGCCCTGGAAGGCGTAGGTCGTGCCGTTGACCACCCCGCTCGCCGTACCGACTGCGGTCGTAGTCACCGAGCCCGAGCCGAGCGCCACGTCGCCGGAGCTCGCCGCCGCCGTCGCGCCATCGCCGAGCGCGACATTGCCCGCAAGGCCTGCGGCACCGGCCGTGGAACCGTTGCCCAGCGCCACCGAGCCTTGCCCAATGGCCTTGTTGTTGTTGCCGATGGCGACGGCGCCGTTGGCCATATTGGCTCCGGTGGCGGTTGCCGTGCCGTCGCTGTTGGCGATGTTGTTGGCGCCGCCGGTGAAGGCGCCGGTGCCGCTCGCATAGCTGGGATCGCCGATCGATACCGCGCCATCGCCGTAGGCGACGTTGTCGGCGCCGATTGCGACGGCTTTGCCTCCGCTTGCATTCGCCCTGGTGCCGATGGCGACGGCGTCGGCGGAGCTCGCAGTGGTCTGGAGACCGACTGCGATGGCGTTGGTTGCGGACGCCGACACATCCGTGCCGATGCCGATGGCGCTCTGTGCGCTGGCCCCGGCTCCAACGGTGCGCGCGCCGAGATAGATGGAGTTCAACCCGGACGCGCTCGCCGAAATGCCGATAGCGACGGCATTCGTGGCGCTGGTTACGGCGCCGATGCCGAGCGCGGTGCTACCGATTCCGCTAGCCGTGGCGCTGACGCCGGCGGCGAGAGAATTATCTCCTATCGCTTTCGCGCCAGATCCGAATGAGGAGGAGTTTGTGCCGCTGGCAACGGCCGTGTTGCCAACCGCCGTGCTGGCGGCGCCACTCGCAACCGTGGTGGTGCCCATCGCTGTGGCGGCCGTTCCCGTTGCCTTGCTTGCGCGTCCCATCGCAATGGTGTCAACTTGAGATGCCGTCACATCCGTGCCGATGGCGATGGCGCTCTGGGCCAGCGCTCCCGTTCCGGCGGCGGTGCGTGAGCCGAGATAGACGGCGTTTATCGCGGTTGCGGTCGACTGGAAACCGACAGCGACGGCATTCTGGCTGTTTGCGTTGGCGTTGGTACCTTGGGCAATGGTGTCCAGCCCCGACGAGACTGCTTGCACCCCGAACGCGATGGCGCGTCCCCCGGTGGCTTGGGACGCCCAGCCTCCGGCGAACGACTGGCCGCCACTGGCCAAGGAGCTGACGCCGAGCGCCGTGGAGTTACTTCCCGAAGCAACGGCGAAGGTGCCCAAGGCGCTGGCGCCCGCGTTAATGGCCTGAGCGTCGACGCCGAGCGCCACCGTATTGACGTTGTTCGAGATCGTGCCGGAGCCGATCGCCACTGCGCCGCCGGTGCCCGAGGCATTCGAATTCAGGCCGATGGCGACACTGTATTGCGCCGACGACTTGGACTGGAAGCCGAGCGCTATTGCCCAGGCATTGCTGGCGGCGGAGCCATTTCCGATCGCTATAGCTTCACCGGCGGTCGCGGACCCGCCGCCGGCCTGATATTGCGCCTGTGCCGGCGTGGCGAGGCCGAGCGCGGCGAGCGCCGCCAGGCCGCCGACGATGCTGGCCGGGCTGGCGGAGGAGGCCAAGGCCGAACGCACGCTGCCGCCGACGCCCAGCGTTCCCAGACCCATATTCTTGCGGCCAAGGCCGAGCACGCGATGGGCCATGCGCAGCACCGCCATCAGGCGGCGGCGTCCCGAACGCGAGCCGGCACCCGCGATCCAGTGTGCGGCGAAATTCACCGCGTGATGACGAACCAACGAGCCAGTCGAAA
This sequence comes from Mesorhizobium sp. M0152, assembly GCF_040322415.1. Taxonomy (NCBI): domain Bacteria; kingdom Pseudomonadati; phylum Pseudomonadota; class Alphaproteobacteria; order Hyphomicrobiales; family Phyllobacteriaceae; genus Mesorhizobium; species Mesorhizobium sp. M0152. The sequence continues at coordinate 15,206 of NZ_JAMYTH010000009.1, read as the reverse complement.
TGCGATTGTCGGTCATGATCCCTCTCTGCCCCCGCCTGCCAGCCTAATGTCTGACAATTCGAACCAATCTCAGGAAGCCATGATTCTGGCCCGCAGTATTTCAGGATATTGCTGCGTCGTGAGAAAAGAGCGGCACAGGGATGGTGGAGGTTAATGACTCGTTACTTTAGTAATCGCTTTAATAAGAGATCATCCGCCAAAATTCGAGTACTTACGAATTTAGCGGCTAGGTTAAGCTTCGCGCCTAAGCTTTCTGGACCGCGCCTGCAATGGCGTCACACCGCGATATTTCTTCATCACCGTAGTAAAATGGCTCTGGCTTGAAAACCCGCAGAGATGCGCGATATCGGCGATCGTCAGGTGTTTGTCGAGAAGCAGTCTTTCGGCGAAGTCCAGCCGCAGATCGAGGACATACTGGTGCGGCGGCGCCCCGAACGTCTTGGAGAAAGCCCGCACGAAGTGGGAAGGCGAAAGCTCGCAAACCGCGGCCATCTCGGCAAGCGCCAGCTTGCGCGAAAAATTCTCGTCGAGGAACGCCTGCACCTTGCGCGCGCCGCGGACGGAAAGCCCGCCCTTCACGTTCAGCGCCGGCTGCCGCGCTTCCTTGGCCCCGGCAGCCCATTCCGGGGCACCTTCATCGCGCCGCATTACCTGGCCTCCTGACATTTCCCAGATGGAGGTCAACTTCATGCCGCACCCGCCGTTCCCTCGAAAAACAATATGTGATTGATAGGACTGGATTTACGCCGGCTCTCTCTCATTCCGGAGGATCAGCGCAAGCATGAAACGGGCATGAACGATCGGCGCCGGTGATCCCGGTCGGCTCGGCAGCGATCGTCTGGATTATATCGAGAGCCAGCGAGCCGGCTGTGCCTAACGCGGGCGGTTGCGCTGGCGCCGGCAAAATACCTGGGGAATGCACCTTTGCGAGAAGCTTCCGCGATCCAGGAGCGGAGAGATACGTAGCACTTCCGCGCGCCCTTCTCGGGCTTGCACTTTCCGGAATAATGTCGAACACAGGTCGGGATACCCGTCCCTGATAGGCGCCCCGGGAATCGCCGCCTTCCCAGGCCTCCGCATGTTTCATAGGGCCCCGCCTCAGCCGCCTTGCCGCCGCTCGAACGCCCCTGACCCACCAACCCCAAGATCAAACTAACGCAGGGGCCAGGGCTAGGGAAGAACTTCCATGCGCAAAGAAAAAGCTTTGTTCAGGAAAAAAAGAAAAAAAGCAGTCGTCTAGCGGCGTTCGGCGACATGTTTTTTCCACCGATGGCCCGGGAATACCGTACCTCGCTTCAGCTTTCGATTCGCCTCGTCATTCTGCCGGGCGATCAGGGGCGGCGCTGACTTCGACGGCTGAATATCGCCAGCTAATTATCCTCGCGGCGCGCTTCGTATAGATCCCAGGCAAGTTCGACAAAGCCGAGAAGAACATCCTCCTCGTTCCATCCGGCCGCGACCGCCGCCTCGACGATTTCGCGCACGAGCGGCAGCAGCCGGCGCTGGCATTCCGCCGCCATGTCGACAGCGGCCTCATCCGCGGGAGGCCCGTCGAAGTCGAACTTCACCATTGGAGGCTCCCCCCTCGCCCGCAATCGAAACGTTACATCGTAATCTTTTTTTTGCTCCCGCTGATATACAGTAAGTCCGGCTCGGGGCATAGCAAGTCTTCAGCGGTCGAAGCCAACGGAAGGTGACGTCGCGTCAGACTGTCTCCATGCTTCGCCAAGGATCGAAAACGGGTCAAGGTACACCAATTCTATCGTGATTGGAGCGATTCAAGCTCCGGCCCAAGATCACAGGTCTTGGAGCCAAGCCGCCTGTGTTGCCGCCGCCAGTAGAATTTCTCTTCCATGATGGCTGCGGCGATGTCGCGATCACACGGCTGCCGCCACAATATGCCTGCCAAGATCAATTCCAGCACATGATCGGCCGCATTGCCTTCTGTATCGGCTCGCTGGATAGTTCCGGTCATGTTGGAGATCCTGGCGACTCACTGGCCGCGCATCCTCGCCATCATCTCGGTGGTGATGGCGACCGCCGGCATCGCTCACGCCGTCATGACCAAGGAGGACGTCCGCGCCGCCACCGGCTGGGTCGGCGTGATGGTGCTGTCGCCGATCCTCGGTTCGCTGATCTACGCGGTCGCCGGCATAAACCGCATTCGCCGCGCCACGATCAGCGCGCAGCGCCCGCTTGCCGGCGACGCGGCATCCGCAAGGCATGACCGCGACATCGCCGCCGAAGAGGCCCTGATCGTCGAGCGCTACGGACTGCGGTTCACGGGCCTGCGCACGCTGGGCGACAGGGTGGCGCGGCGCGCGCTCAATCCGGGAAACGCGATCGAGGTGCTGGAGACGGGCGACGAGGCCTATGCCGCCATGTGCGCGGCGATCGACGGCGCCGAGCACAGCGTCCTGCTCGAGACCTACATTTTCGACAACGACGCCGTCGGCCTGCTCGTCGTCGAATCGCTGGCCGGCGCCGTCCGGCGCGGCGTCACCGTTCGCGTGCTGATCGATGCCGTGGGCGCCCGTTATTCCGTGCCCAGCATCCTTGGCCATCTGCGCAAGGCCAACATCCCCGTCGCCCTCTTCAACGGCAACATCGTCATGGGCCTGCGGCTGCCCTACGCCAATCTCAGGACCCACAGGAAGATCCTGGTCGTCGACGGCACGGTCGCCTTTACCGGCGGCATGAACATCCGCAAGGGTTTTTCGGCCGAGTTCGCCGGCTCCAACAGCGCCAGGGACACGCATTTCCAGGTCACCGGCCCGGTTGTCGCCGACCTCTTCTCGGTCGCCGCCGAGGACTGGCGCTTCGCCACCAACGAAGCGCTGAAGGGCGAAGCCTGGCGCATAACGCCGCTGTCGCCGCCGGCCGGCCAGCAAATGCTTGTGCGGGCGGTCGCGTCCGGCCCCGACGCCAGCAATGAAACCAACCACAAGCTGCTGATCGGCGCGTTCTCGGTCGCCCGCAAATCGATCCGCCTGATGTCGCCTTATTTCCTGCCGGACCGCGAACTGATCAGCGCGCTGGTCACCGCGGCCAGGCGCGGCGTCGAGATCGACATCGTAGTGCCGGCGGTGAACAATCTCTTCCTCGTTGATCGCGCCATGACCGCGCAGTTCGACCAGGTCCTCAAGCATTATTGCCGCGTCTGGCGCACGAAGGGGCCTTTCGACCATTCGAAGCTACTGTCGATCGACGGCGTCTGGGCCTATGTCGGCTCTTCCAATCTCGACGCCCGCTCGCTGCGGCTGAATTTCGAGATCGACCTCGAAATCCTCGATGCCGGCTTTGCCGGCGAGATCGAGGCGCGGATCGGGTCGGCGATCGGAACGGCCGTACCAGTCACGCTGGAAACATTGCGGGCCCGGCCGTTCGTCATCCGGCTGTTCGATCGCATCCTGTGGCTGGGTTCGCCCTATCTCTGACAGAACGACGTGTTTGCCCGGCCGCTGGTCATGGAATATCCGCCGAAAGACTCTATTTGAGGTGCATGGTGAGAACAGCAGGGATGGCGGGCAGACGATGCGGATGAACGGACGCAGCTTGCCGGCGACCGTGCTTCTGTCCATCCGCGACAGGCGCATGCGCAAGGCCAATGCCGCCTCGCCGACAAAGGCGGGCGCCACCGGAACGCTGGTCGCTTCCTACAACGTCCACAAATGCATCGGCGTCGACCGCAAGTTCGATCCCGACCGCACCAGCCGCGTCATCCGCGAAATCGATCCGGATGTCATCGCCTTGCAGGAGGCGGACAACCGTTTCGGCGATCGCACCGGGCTTCTGGACCTGTCCCGCCTGGAAGTGGAAACCGGCCTGGTGCCCGTGCCGATTTCAGCCACCGGCAAGGGCCACGGCTGGCACGGCAATGTCCTTCTGTTCAAGAAAGGCGTCGTTCGCGACGTGCATCAGATCAGGCTTCCCGGCCTGGAGCCGCGCGGCGCGGTGGTGGCGGAGCTCGATCTCGACGGAAACCAGACCTTGCGCGTCATCGCGGCGCATCTCGGCTTGCTGCGCCGGTCGCGGTCGCAGCAGGCGCAAGTCGTGCTGGACCTCATGAACAGCCCCGACGAGAAGCCGACGCTGCTGCTCGGCGATCTCAACGAATGGCGGCTCGGCAACCGCTCCGCCCTGAACACGCTGCACCTGACGTTTGGTCCGCTGCCACCGGCTGTCCCCACCTTCCCGTCGAACCTGCCGCTGCTGGCGCTGGACCGCATCATGGCCAACCGGCACGGCATGATCGAGGCGGTGGAAGCGCATGACACCCCGCTTTCACGCGTGGCCTCCGACCACCTGCCGCTGACTGCCTTCGTTCGTCTTTAGGCAGTAGTACTGACGCCCAGGTTGCGCAAAGCTTATGGATTGGTATTGGAACGCCAGCTCGTTCCGCGAGTTGATAACGGTTGAACCGTAGGAGGACGAGAGATGATACGATTGATCCTGGCTTGTGCATTGGCCTTGGCCGCGACAGCATCGGTCATTGCGCCAACGCAAGCCGCCAGCCTGACCATCCAGTCCGATGACGATGACCAATATTTGCCGGACGACCAGTCCGACAATGGCGAGATTATCGTCCGCCGCCATCACTACCGGCAAAATTACGACCAGTATGGCGATTACCAGAATGGCGATGTGCAGTATGGCGATGACTATAGCGGCGAACATCCTCGCTACCACCGGTACCATCGCTACCAGCGCTGCCACGTCGAACTGGTCAGGCACTGGCGCCACCATCACAGGGTGATCGAACAGGTCCGCGTCTGTACCTGACCCGAGCCCGGAGCAGTTCCAGGAAAGTGGCAAACGGTTTGGAGCGGTTCGGCGTTTCCGCGAGACAGTGAACCGCTCCGGCGTTGCGGCAATGATGCGGGTCCACGGTCGTTTTGATGGAAGTGGCTATGCCGCATTGCACAATTTCGCGGCGTTGCCCACAATGCGGGCATGGTCCGATCCTCCCTAGCCGTTCTGGTGATCGATGAAAATCGCATCCGCGCCTCGATAATCGAGGCCGGTTTGCGTGAGGCCGGCCATCAGCGGGTCACCGTCGTCCATGACGTGACCGGCATAGCGCGGCGCATCGCCGAGATCGAACCCGACGTCATCGTCATCGATCTGGAAAACCCCAACCGCGACATGCTGGAAAACATGTTCCAGCTGTCACGCGCGGTGAAGCGGCCGATCGCCATGTTCGTCGACCGCTCGGACCAGGCCTCGATCGAGGCGGCGGTCGATGCCGGCGTCTCGGCCTATGTCGTCGACGGCCTGCGGCAGGAGCGCGTGAAGCCGATCCTCGACATGGCCGTCAGCCGCTTCAACGCCTTCTCGCGCATGGCGCGAGAACTGGAAGAGGCGCGCAGCGAACTGGAGAGCCGCAAGGTGGTCGACCGCGCCAAGGGCATCCTGATGAAATCGCGCGGCCTGACGGAAGAGGCCGCCTACAATTTGCTGCGTAAGACGGCGATGAACCAGAACCGCAAGATCGGCGACATCGCCCAGAGCCTGGTGACCGCGGCCGGCCTGCTCGGGCCAGCGGAGGACGAATGAGCATGAGGCACCAGATCACCGCCGGCTTCATGCCGCTTTTCGACAGTGCCGTGCTGGTCGCGGCCGGCGAACTGGGCTTTGCCGCCCGCGAAGGCGTCGATCTCATGCTGCACCGCGAGACGTCCTGGGCCAATATCCGCGACCGCATCGCCATCGGCCACTTCCATCTGGCGCACATGCTGGGGCCGATGCCGCTCGCCTGCAATCTCGGGCTGACACCGCTGGCTTCCGAGACCATCGTGCCGTTCTCGCTGGGGCTCGGCGGCAATTGCGTAACCATCTCCAACGCCGTCTGGGCCGGCATGGCGGCGCATGGCGCCGAACCCGATCTCGATCCGGCGCGCGCCGGCGCGGCACTGGGCGCCTTCATTCGCGAGCGGGCCACCGCCGGCAACGATCCGCTGCGTTTCGCGGTCGTGCATCCTCATTCCGGGCACAATTACGAACTGCGCTACTGGCTTGCCGCCTGCGGCATCGATCCGACGCGCGAGATCGAGATCGTCATCGTGCCGCCGCCCTTCATGGCCGATGCGCTGGCCGCCGGCCGCATCGACGGCTACTGCGTCGGCGAGCCCTGGAACAGCGCCTCCGTCGCCGCCGGCACCGGCCACATCGTCACCGTCAAGGCCCGCCTGTGGCGCAACAGCCCGGAGAAGGTGATCGGCGTACGCAAGGCCTGGGCCGACGAGAACCCCGATGCGCTGGCGGCGCTCTTGCGCGCGCTGCACCATTCGGCGCGCTGGTGCCAGGATCCGGCGAACCACGGCGAACTGGCCGATGTGATGGCGCAGCCCGGCTTCCTCGGCCTGCCGCCCGCCGTCCAGATGCCGATCCTGACCGGCCATCTCCGGCTGGGCGGTGGAGCGGAGCTGGATATCGACGATTTCTTCCTGCCCTTCGATAAGGCCGCGAACTTTCCCTGGAAGAGCCATGCGCTGTGGTTCTACACCCAGATGGTGCGCTGGGGACATGTGACGCACACGCCGGATAATCTCGCCATCGCGCGCGACTGCTACCGGCCCGACCTCTACCGCTCGGCGCTGAAGCCGCTCGGCGTGGCGCTGCCGGGTGCCAATTCGAAGGTCGAGGGCGCGTTGGCGACTGCCACACCTGTCGGCTCCGCCGGCGCCAGTCTGGTGCTCGGTCCCGATGGCTTCTTCGATGGCCAGACCTTCGATCCCGACGAGATCGACGCCTACATTGCCGGGCAGAAATCGGCCCGCGCCAAGGCCTGATCATTTCCGCGCCAGTCTTGTGCGTTGCACAATAATTGTGCGTGCGCTTGCGCTAATGAACAATCTTTGGCTTGCTCGCCCTGCGGGCTCGTGCGTGGATAATTATATCAACCTATTGATTTAATTAAAGTTTATCATCAATTCCGAAACTGGCACGGTTCCTGCATTGCAATAGGCAGACTCTTCTCGGAGTCACGGAACAGGCGTCCAATGGCGGGCGCTACAGGCAAAGCTGCCGCTCAGGTCAACGCGCGATCCCGGATGGACGGACGCGCGCGGCCTGGACGGCGGCTTTTTTGTTTTGATCGAACACGCAATCGACGGCGCTGTCCCAAGCAGTGCCCAACGGGAGACGACGATGACGAAACGCATCAAGACTGAAGCCCCTCTCGAGGGCATGACCCGCCGCAATTTTCTGATGGCAAGTGCTGCCGCGGCGGCAACCCTGGCGGCCGCGCGTGCGCTGCTGCCCTCTGGCGCCTATGCGGCTACTACCGCCCCGGAAGTCACCGGCGCCAAGCTCGGCTTCATCGCGCTGACCGACGCGGCCCCGCTGATGATCGCCAAGGAGAAGGGGCTGTTCGCGAAATTCGGCATGCCCGATGTCGAGGTGCTCAAGCAGGCTTCCTGGGGCGCGACGCGTGACAATCTGATGCTAGGCGGCGCCGCCAACGGCATCGACGGCGCCCACATCCTGACGCCGCTGCCTTATCTCATGCACACCGGCAAGGTGACGCAGAACAATCAGCCGCTGCCGATGGCGATCGTGGCGCGGCTCAACTACGACTGCCAGGGCATTTCGGTCGCGCAGGAATATGCCGCCACCGGCGTTGGCCTCGACGCCTCGAAGCTGAAGGACGCCTTCGCCGCCAAGAAGGCGGCCGGCAAGGAAATCAAGGCCGCCATGACGTTCCCCGGCGGCACGCATGATCTGTGGCTGCGCTATTGGCTCGCCGCCGGCGGCATCGATCCCGACAAGGACGTCTCCACCATCGTCGTGCCGCCGCCGCAAATGGTGGCCAACATGAAGGTCGGCAACATGGACGTGTTCTGTGTTGGCGAGCCGTGGAACGAGCAGCTCGTCCACCAAGGCGTCGGCTTCACCGCCGCCACCACGGGCGAGCTGTGGAAGGGCCATCCGGAAAAGGCGCTCGGCCTGCGCGCCGAGTTCATCGAAAAATATCCGAATGCCACCAAGGCGATCCTGATGGCCGTCATGGAAGCCCAGCAATGGTGCGAGGCCAAGGAGAACAAGGACGAGATGGCCGCCATCATCGGCAAGCGGCAATGGATGAACGTGCCGGTCGCCGACATCATCGGCCGCCTCAAGGGCGACATCAACTACGGCAACGGCCGCGTCGCCAACGGCACCGATCTCTACATGAAGTTCTGGAAGGGCGGCGTCTCCTACCCGTTCAAGAGCCATGACACCTGGTTCCTCGCCGAGAACGTCCGCTGGGGCAAGTTCGCGCCTACCACCGACATCAAGGCACTGGTCGGCCAAGTCAACCGCGAGGATCTGTGGCGCGAGGCGGCCAAGGATCTCGGCGTGGCGGCGACCGATATTCCGGCGTCCTCGTCGCGCGGTGTCGAAACCTTCTTCGACGGCAAGGTCTTCGATCCGGAGAATCCGTCGGCCTATCTCGACAGCCTGAAGATCAAGGCCTCGGCATAGCCGGCGCAAGCGGCAACGGCGCCTCGGGCGCCGTTGCGAAAGGCCTATCCCCACGGAGTTTTCCCAGGCATGTCTATCCAGACAATCAAGGACACAAAGGTGAAAGCGCGTCCCGCCAAACCAGCGGAGGTCATCGCCTTCACCGCCAAGGCGCGGCGCCGCTTCGACCCGGTCGCGATCGCCGGCAAGGTGGCCAGCGCGCTGGTGCCGCCGGTTATCGTCATCGCGCTGATGCTGGTCGTCTGGCAGATCGCCTGCTCGTCGCCCACATCGAGCCTGCCGCCGCCGAGCCAGGTCTGGAACGAGGCCTACGACCTAATCGCGCATCCCTTCTTCGACAATGGCCCGCAGGATATCGGGCTGGCCTGGCGGGTGCTGATCTCGCTGCAGCGCGTCGCCATCGGCTTCGGCATGGCGGCAATCGTCGGCGTCGCGCTCGGCGCGCTGGTCGGCCAGTCGATCTGGGCGATGCGCGGCCTCGATCCGGTGTTCCAGATCCTGCGCACCGTGCCGCCGCTGGCCTGGCTGCCGCTGTCGCTGGCGGCGTTCCGCGATTCCAGCCCGTCGGCGCTGTTCGTGATCTTCATCACCTCGATCTGGCCGATCATCATCAACACCGCCGTCGGCGTGCGCAACATCCCCGAGGATTATCGCAATGTTTCGCGCATCCTGCGGCTCAACCAGTTCGAGTTCTTCGTCAAGATCATGGTGCCGGCCGCCGCCCCCTACATCTTCACCGGCTTGAGGATCGGTATCGGCCTGTCCTGGCTCGCCATCGTCGCCGCCGAAATGCTGACCGGCGGCGTCGGCATCGGCTTCTTCATCTGGGACGCGTGGAACTCGTCACGGCTGCCCGACATCATCGTCGCGCTCGCCTATATCGGCATCACCGGCTTCTGCCTCGACCGGCTGGTCGCGGGCGTCGGCGCCTTCGTCACCCGCGGCACCACGGCAAAGTGAGGAGAGCGCCATGACGGCCTATCTGAAACTCGACCATATCGACAAATCCTTCGCCCGAGGCGGCCAGGTCAGCGAGGTGCTGAAAGATATCAGGCTGACCATCGACAAGGGCGAATTCGTCTCCATCATCGGCCATTCCGGTTGCGGCAAGTCGACCTTGCTCAACCTGATCGCCGGACTGACCAAGGTCTCCGCCGGCGCCGTGCTGCTCGAGGACAAGGAAGTCGACAGCCCCGGCCCCGAACGCGCCGTGGTGTTCCAGAACCACTCGCTGCTGCCCTGGCTGACCGTCTACGAAAACATCAACCTGGCGGTGTCGAAAGTCTTCGGCCGCACCAAAAGCAAGGCCGAGCGGCATGACTGGATCATGCGCAACCTCGACCTCGTGCAGATGGCGCATGCCAAGGACAAGCGGCCGGCCGAGATATCGGGCGGCATGAAGCAGCGCGTCGGCATCGCCCGCGCGCTCGCCATGGAACCGAAGATCCTGCTGCTCGACGAGCCGTTCGGCGCGCTCGACGCGCTGACCCGCGCGCATCTGCAGGACGCGGTGATGGACATCCATTCCAGGCTCGGCTCGACGACGGTCATGATCACCCATGACGTCGACGAGGCGGTGCTTCTGTCCGACCGCATCGTGATGATGACCAATGGTCCGGCGGCGACCATCGGCGAGGTGCTTCCCGTGCCGTTGGCCCGGCCGCGCCGGCGCGTCGAACTCTCTTCCGACCGCACCTTCCTGCGCTGCCGCGAGGCGGTGCTGAAGTTCCTCTACGAACGCCACCGCTTCGTCGAAGCCGCGGAGTAGCGACATGAGCGAAAAACCCGTCATCATCGGCGATTGGCAATCTGCATCGGCAACGGGCAATCTACCGCATTGCACAAATATTATGCTGCCGTGCAAGGCATTCTGACTAATCTTTGATCCGCTGCCGGGCTGGGCCAAAAGTCGCGCGGCCGCGATTCACATTGATTTCATTCGATAATTCAGAGCGCTGTCGAATTGGCACGCTTCCTGCTTTTCAGAATGTAGGCCCGCAAGGGCCAAGTGACACGGCGTCCAATGGCGGGCGCCACAGGCAAAGCTGCCGCTCAGGTCAATGCGCGATCCCGGATAGACGGACGCGCGGCCTGGCCGGCAGCTTTTTTGTTTTGACCGAACACGCAATCGAGGGCGCTGATCCCAAGCAGCGCCCAACCGGAGACGACGATGACGAAACGGATCGGAACTGGCGCGTCCCTATCGGACTTCACGCGCCGCGATTTTCTGGCCAGCAGCGCGCTGACGGCGGCGCTGTTCGCCGCCACGCTCCTCCTCTTTCCGGCAGGCGCCAAGACCGACGGCAAGAGTCTCGAAGTGACCGCGCAAGGGTCGGTTTCAACCGTTTCGCCGATGCCGCGCCGCTGACAGTCGCGGACGAACAGACAAGCGCGGTGCCTCCCACGCCGCAAACCGGAGCCTGAGAATGACCGCAAATTTCCCAGCCGCGCCCAGCCAGGACAATGCTCCCAAGCAGGCGCTCATAATGTCCACCATCGCCTTCACCGTCTGCTTCGCGGTGTGGACGATCTTTTCAATCATCGGCATCCGCATAAAGCAGGAGCTTGGGCTGAACGAGACGGAATTCGGCCTGCTCGTCGGCACGCCAATTCTCACCGGCTCGCTCGTACGCATGTTGCTCGGCATCTGGACGGACCGCTTTGGCGGACGGCTGGTCTACACCGCGACCATGCTTGCGGCAGCGGTCGCTACCTTCCTGCTCGCTTATGCGCATACCTACGGGCAGATGCTGATCGCCGCGCTCGGCGTCGGGCTCGCCGGCGGCTCCTTCGCCGTCGGCGTCGCCTATGTTTCGCGCTTCTTCCCCGCCGGCAGGCAAGGAACGGCTCTCGGCATATTCGGTGTCGGCAATGTCGGAGCCGCGGTCACCAAGTTCCTGGCTCCGTTCGTGCTCCTCTCCTGGGGCTGGCAGTCGGTCGCGCAGATCTGGGCGGCCGCGTTGATCATCATGGCCGTCGTTTTCTGGTTCACGACCGGCGACGATCCAGTCATTCGTGAGCGCCGCGCCGGCAAGGCAGCACCCGCGAGAAGCTTCTGGCAGGAATTCGCGCCGCTGAAGAACCTGCAGGTCTGGCGCTTCGCCTTCTACTACTTCTTTGCCTTCGGGGCGTTCGTCGCTTTGTCACTGTGGTTGCCGCGCTATCTGATCGGTGTCTATGGGTTCGGCATCGCGACCGCCGGCATGATCGGCGCAGCCTATTCGATCCCGGCAAGTGTCTTCCGCGCTTATGGTGGCGTGCTTTCCGACCGGATCGGCGCTCGCACCGTGCTCTATTGGACTTTCGCGGTGTCGATCGTCGCCACGCTGGTCCTGTCGCTGCCCCCCACGGATTACGTCGTGCACGGCATCACCGGGCCGATCGCCTTCCACTTCGCTATCGGGCCGGTTGCCTTCATTGCCGTCGCCAGCGCACTCGGCTTCTTCATGAGCCTTGGCAAGGCTGCCGTCTACAAGCACATTCCGGCCTATTATCCGGGCAGCGTTGGCGCCGTCGGCGGAGTCGTCGGCATGATCGGCGGGCTCGGCGGTTTCGTACTGCCGATCGCCTTCGGCGCGCTCAACGACCTCACGGGCGTCTGGTCGAGCTGCTTCATGCTGCTCTTCGTCATCGTCGCCGCCTGCTTTGCCTGGATGCATTTCAGCATCCGGCGGATGGAGCGCGCGGCATCTGCCGAAGCTCCAGCCCTTTCATACGCGGCTGAGTGACACCGGAGCGGATCAGGAACATGACCGAAAAACTCGTCATCATCGGCAACGGCATGGCCCCCGGGCGCATGCTGGAGCATCTCTTGGAAAAGGCGCCAGACCGCTACCAGGTCACCATCTTCAACGCCGAGCCCAGGGTGAACTACGACCGCATCATGCTGTCGCCGGTTCTCTCCGGTGAAAAGGCCTATGAGGAGATCATCATCCATGGCGATGGCTGGTACATCAAGCACGGCATCACCCTCTACAAGGGCCACAAGATTGTCGCCATCGACCGGACGGCGAAGACCGTCACCTCCGATCATGGCGTGACGGAACCTTACGACAAGCTGGTCATCGCCACCGGATCGGTGCCGTTCATTATTCCGGTGCCCGGCCATGACCTGCCGGGCGTGCTGACCTACCGCGACCTCGACGATGTACAGGCCATGATGCTCGCCGCGCAGTCGCGCTCCAAGGCCGTCGTCATCGGCGGCGGCCTGCTCGGGCTCGAGGCGGCGGCGGGGCTGAATTCGCAAGGCATGGACGTAACCGTGCTGCATGTCATGCCGACCTTGATGGAGCGCCAGCTCGACCCGGCCGCCGGCTACCTCCTGCAGCGTGCCGTCGAGCAGCGCGGCATCAAGGTCGTCACCAAGGCCAACACCCAGGCCATCACGGGCAACGGCAAGGTCGAGCAGGTGGAACTCGCCGACGGCACCATCATCCCGGCGACGCTGGTGGTGATGGCGGTCGGCATCCGGCCGAATGCCGCGCTGGCCAAGGAAGCCGGCATCGCCGTCAATCGCGGCATCGTCGTCGACGCCGGCATGCGCAGCAACGATCCCGATATCTACGCGCTCGGCGAGTGCGCCGAGGTCAACGGCCAGGTCTATGGCCTGGTCGCGCCCCTCTACGAGATGGCCCGCGTTGCCGCCAGCCAGCTTGCCGGCGACGAGGCGGCGGCCTTCGTCCACATGGACACGCCGACCAAGCTCAAGGTCACCGGCATCGACCTGTTCTCGCTCGGCGATTTCGCCGAGGGCGAAGACCGCCAGGAGATCGTGCTGCGCGACGCCGCCGCCGGCGTCTACAAGCGCCTCGTGCTCAAGGATGACCGTATCATCGGCACCGTGCTCTATGGCGAGACGGCAGACGGCGCCTGGTTCAACGACCTCAAGAAGAAGCAGACCGACATATCGGAGATGCGCGACACGTTGATCTTCGGCCAATCCTACCAGGGGGGTGCCCCGCTGGACCCTATGGCGGCCGTTGCAGCCTTGCCGGATGATGCGGAAATCTGCGGCTGCAACGGCGTATGCAAGGGAAAGATCACCAGTGCGATCACGGCCAAGGGCCTGAACTCGCTCGACGACGTGCGCGCCCACACCAAGGCGTCGGCCTCCTGCGGTTCCTGCACCGGGCTGGTCGAGAAGCTGATGGTGCTGACCATCGGCGACAACTACAACCCGGCGGCCGTCCAGCCGATGTGCGGCTGCACCACGCTCGGCCATGACGAAGTACGCCGGCTGATCAAGGCCAAGGGTTTGAAGACTATTCCGGCCGTCATGCAGGAGCTGGAATGGACGACCTCCTGCGGCTGCGCCAAATGCCGGCCGGCGCTGAACTACTATCTCGTCTGCGACTGGCCGGATGAGTACGCCGACGACTACCAGTCGCGCTTCATCAACGAGCGCGTCCACGCCAACATCCAGAAGGACGGCACCTATTCGGTGGTGCCGCGCATGTGGGGCGGCGTCACCAACGCCGCCGAACTGCGCGCCATCGCCGATGTCGTCGACAAGTTCGAAATCCCGATGGTCAAGGTCACCGGCGGCCAGCGCATCGACATGCTCGGCATCCGCAAGGAAGACCTGCCGGCGGTGTGGGCCGATCTCGGCCAGGCCGGCTTCGTCTCCGGCCATGCCTATGCCAAGGGCCTGCGCACCGTGAAGACCTGCGTCGGCTCCGACTGGTGCCGCTTCGGCACGCAGGATTCGACCGGCCTCGGCATCCGCATCGAGAAATTCATGTGGGGCTCGTGGACGCCGGCCAAGGTCAAGATGGCGGTGTCTGGCTGCCCGAGGAACTGCGCCGAGGCGACCTGCAAGGATGTCGGCGTCATCTGCGTCGACAGTGGATACGAGATCCATTTCGCCGGCGCCGCCGGCCTCGACATCAAAGGCACCGAGGTGCTCGGCATGGTCAAGACCGAAGACGAGGCGCTGGAGCACATCGTGGCGCTGACGCAGATGTACCGCGAGCAGGCCCGCTATCTCGAGCGCATCTACAAATGGGCCAAGCGCGTGGGGATATCCGAGATCAAGCGCCAGATCATGGACGATGGCGAGAAGCGCAAGGCCTATTACGAACGCTTCATCTTCGGCCAGAAATTCGCCCAGGTCGACCCTTGGTCGGAACGCGTATCCGGCAAGGACAAGCACGAATTCCAGCCGATGGCTTCGGTAGGTTTTGCAGAGGCGGCGGAATGATGAAGATGAACTGGGTATCGATCGGCACGCTCTCCGACATCCCCCGCCGTGGCGCGCGCTGCGTCTCCACGCCCGAAGGCAAAGTCGCCGTCTTCCGCACTCAGGACGACCAGGTCTATGCCATCGACGACCATTGCCCGCACAAGGGCGGCCCGCTCAGCCAGGGCATCGTCCATGGCGCGGCGGTGACGTGCCCCTTGCACAATTGGGTGATCTCGCTTGAGACCGGCAAGGCGCTCGGCGCCGACGAGGGCGCGGTGCGCACTATTCCCGTGAAGGTCGAGGGCGAGCGCCTGTTCATCGCGCTGGAAGCGCTGGCCAGCCGCGCGGCCTGAAATCATGGAGATTGAGGAAGCGCGCGAGGTGAGGACCACCTGCCCCTATTGCGGGGTAGGCTGCGGCGTGCTGGCGAAGGTGGCCCCGGCCGCGGGCCGGAAACGGCCGCGGGGCCCCCCCCCACCCACGCCATTGAGGCCGGGGGGGGCGCCCGGGAGGGCAAGGGAGGGACCCCACCAGCCACGGCGCCGCGTGTGGGGGGGGG